>JBCCER010000016.1:0-42416 GCA_039030175.1 Pseudomonadota bacterium | reverse complement strand
TTGGGCAAGCAGGCCATCGATGACGACAGCAACCAGACCGGGCAGATGTTGGCCGCACTGCTTGGTTGGCCGCAGGGCACGTTCGCATCGAAGGTCGCGGTGGCTGACGGAAAAGTCGACGTAACGCGAGAGGTCGATGGCGGTCTGGAAACCGTGTCTCTGGACCTGCCCGCAGTGATCACGACCGATCTGCGACTGAATGAGCCGCGTTACGCTTCGTTACCAAACATTATGAAGGCCAAGAGAAAACCGATCGATGAGACAACGCCGGCCGAACTCGGCGTCGATATCGCGCCGCGAATGGAAGTGCTGTCGGTAGCCGAACCGGCAAAGCGCCAAGGCGGCACCGTGGTTCCAGACGTGGCCACGCTGGTCGACAAGCTGAAAAACGAAGCCAAAGTCATCTGACCGGCGCGGGTACAAGGAAGACAAGCCATGAGCATATTGGTCGTTGCCGAGCACGATAACTCGGCACTAAGCCCGTCGACGCTGAACACGGTCTCGGCAGCGAAGGAAATCGGTGGCGATATCCATATTCTGGTCGCTGGCTCAGGCTGTGGCAGTGCCGCGGATGCCGCTGCAAAGGTTGAAGGTGTGTCCAAAGTGCTGGTCGCCGATGATGCCGCTCTGGGCCATCATTTGGCAGAGGCGGTGGCGCCCGTCGTCGTCGGGCTCGCCGGGTCATACGATCACATTCTGGCGCCAGCCACCACTTTCGGCAAGAACGTCTTGCCACGTGTTGCTGCGGCATTGGATGTGCAGCAAATCTCGGAAATCACCTCGGTCGAGGCACCGGACACCTTCGTCCGGCCGATCTATGCGGGCAATGCTCTCGCCACAGTCAAATCGTTGGATGCCAAGAGGGTCATCACCGTGCGGAGCACCGCCTTCGACGCGGTATCGGCCGAAGGTGGCAATGCCGATGTTGAAAACGTCAATGTGGCTGCTGGGGGAGGTCAGTCTCGATTCGTCGGTGCCGAGCTAAGCGAGAGCGAACGCCCGGAACTGACCTCGGCCCGAGTGGTGATTTCCGGTGGTCGCGGCCTCGGTTCGGCAGAGGCATTCGATATCCTTAACGGCATCGCCGACAAGCTGGGTGGCGCTATCGGCGCCTCGCGCGCGGCGGTGGATGCCGGCTATGTCCCTAACGACTTTCAGGTTGGCCAAACGGGTAAGGTGGTGGCCCCGGAACTCTATATCGCAATCGGCATATCCGGCGCGATCCAGCACCTTGCGGGTATGAAAGACAGCAAGGTAATCGTCGCCATCAACAAGGATGAAGAGGCGCCGATTTTTCAGATCGCTGATTACGGGCTTGTGGCTGACCTATTCAAAGTCGTGCCAGAGCTTGAGGCGGAACTGAATAAGGTCCTCTAGCTCAAAAAAAGGAGGCCCGCCATAAGGGAGCGGGCCTTTGGAAGTCTGCGATGCCAAGAGGGCTAGCGGAGGTCTCAACGACCCCCGGCCTTGATGGAGGCATAAGCCAGCGAAATCGCAAAGACCGACATACAGCCGATGACCAAGATCAGATAGGCCAAGTCAGTAGTGTCCATCTTTAGTTCTCCGCTGCTTGGATGAGTCACCATCAATGCACTGATTGTTCGCCTTACAAACAATCAGTGCATTGACCTAAATCAATTCGCCACTAGTGAACTGGGTTTGAGAGGCAAGGCGAGGAGGTTTGACGTCTCTCTCCTGAAGGCAGATGCTGCGTCCGACCACAACAAGGCCGGGTAACCTGCTTTGGCTGACCTGGCGATTGCGATACGGGGGAGCGTCGATGGCTCAAGCTACTGATTTCAGCATTTCCTCGGGTAGCGCCGCCCTGGCAGCAAGAAGAGTTGGCAGCGGCCAGCCATTGATTTGTCTCCATGCCGGTGTTGGCGATCTCCGCATGTTTGCTGGGCAGATGGGTCCGCTGGGCGAACAAATGGAGGTGTTCGCCTATGATAGGCGGGGCTTTGGCAAGACGCTGACACCAAACGAACCGTTCAGTCATGTCGATGACCTTCTTGCGGTCATAGATGCAATTGGAGGACCTCCCTCCATCCTCCTAGGCTGCTCGCAAGGCGGACGGATAGCGATTGACCTTGCTCTCGCCTTTCCAGGCCGGGTTGCGGCCCTGATCTTGATCGGTACGGCCATCAGTGGAGCACCAGCGGAACCAATACCCGACTATGTCAAGGGTCTAGCCTCTGAGCTTGAGGAGGCGGAAGACGCAGAGGATGTTGACCGCATCAACCCACTCGATGCCCGAATTTGGCTGGACGGTCCCACCAGCCCAGAGGGTCGCGTCTCGGGTCCATTGCGGGAGCTGTTCCTCGACATGAACCGTATCGCACTGGAGCATGCCGAGTTGGATCAAAGACGTGAGCCACCCGACGCCTTTAACCGGCTGGCGGAGATCTCAGTACCCGTCTTGCTCATGCATGGCAGTCTCGACTTTCACTACATCATCGACCGTCATGCCCATTTGGCGACGGTTTTTCCAGATGCCGAAACGGCGATTTTGGAGGGCGCGGCCCATTTGCCGACGATGGAAATGCCCGATCGCGTTAATGATCGCATTCTTGACTTCTGCAGACGGCGCCGCCTCGTCGGTTGAACCGTGTCTTACAAAGCAGGGCAGGATGACGGCATGAAAATCCGATCCGCTACCCGGACAGATGTGGCGGCGCTTGTCACGCTTAACGACGATATCCAACGCCAACACGCAGAGGCCTACCCCGACGATTTCTTCTATCCGGCCGATCCGGACGAAGTTGCGAAGTTTTTCGATGGCCTATTGGGGCGTCAGGATAACGAGATCCTGCTCGCCGAGGCTGATGGGGGAGAAGCCTGCGCCTACTTATGGTATGAAGTACGGCGCAGCGGTGGAAATCCGTTCAAGAAGCCAATCAACCAGCTCTTTGTGCATCACTTATTCGTCGTCCGTGAATGGCGTCGGCGAGGTGTTGGTCGAAGTCTTCTTGAGCATGTCAGATCCATCGCGCAAGCTGAGGGCACCGCTGAGATCGCTCTCGATACCTGGGCGGCCAACGCCAGCGCGCTGTCTTTCTTCGCCGACGAGGGCTTCCAGACCTTCAGGGTTTTCATGAGATTGCCCGTCTAGATCCGGCTCTATCCCAAATTTCTCGTAGCCGTCCGCTATCCAAGGGTCCAGACGGCGATGCTGGCAAGTCGGCCTCGAACCGGGGCCGTGGTGCCGGCGGCAAAGCCGTCGAGCAGGCCGTTGGCCATGTCGCCGTCGGTGTTTCGGACGGCAGCGACAGCGGCCTCGCTGATGATCGCGCGGCAGCCGAAGTCGCGGGTGAGCCGTTCTAGACGGCTTGTGACATTTACGGTGTCCCCGAGCGCGGCAAACTCCAGGCACCGTTCCGAGCCGATCTCGCCCATCACAACGCGGCCATAGTGCAAGGCAACTGAGATGTGCACCGGTTCTTCTCCATTTGCCGCCCTCTCGCGGTTCCAAGCATCGAACGATCGAAGGATCGCGTGGAGGCATCGAAGGCCGTTGGCGGCGTCGTGCGGGCCGGTCTCCGGCGTACCGAAAGTGGCCATGATGCCGTCGCCGATGAACTTGTCGAGCGTGCCGCCATTAGCGAACACCGCGTCTTCCAGCCGGCCGTGGATCTGCCGCGCAAAGGCGATGACTTCGGTCGGCGTGTGGGTTTCCGACCAGCGGGTGAAACCGACGATGTCGGCAAACAGGACGGCGACCTCCTGCTCCCTTATCTGTGATAGGGGGGCATCCATCTTGGCCAATCGGTCGACCATTGTGGGCGGAAAGTAGCGGGCCAAGTTGCTTCGCTCACGCTCCGATCTGACTTGGCGGACCACCAGACGCCGCGATCGCAGTACGATCAGGGCAAGCAGCCCCGCTACGATCAAAAACACGGCGATGCGTTGAAGTTGAAGGCTGACATCGACGTAGTTCGGATCGAGGATCACCCCCAAAATTTCTTCGCGAGGCTGTTCCGGAGACCAAGCGGTATGCGATTGCGGCAGGTCGACAATCCAAAGAATGCCGGCCGCCCAAACCAAGGCGCCAATCGCCCCGCCAAACAGCACGACCACTGGCCTGTAGCAAAAGGCGAGCCCGCACAACAGTACAAAGAAATAGACGAAGCTGATAAACCGAAGACCCAATTGCGGGCTGTAGTCGAACATCGCGAACGGGTTCGGATAGAGCAACGCGAAGCCCAGCACCGCGAAATCGACGGCGGCAAATGCATAGGTATGCCAACTTCGTAGGCTGCCTCGGCGCAGTAGCCAAAGATCGATCAGCCCGGTTAGTACGAAGATCGCGGCAAGGCCGAGAAAGTAGAACACGCCGGGATATGGGATCACAGCAATCACCAAGATCGCGATTGCCCCCGCGGCAACCAATCGGCCTCGGATAGCCAGGCGCTTACCGTCCCGCTCTTCCTTCTCGAACGCTTCGTTGATGCGTTGGACCAGGCCATCGTCCGACGAGCGGCCTGTCGTCTCGGGGTCGGGCATAGATTGGCGCAACTGTGTATCCACCTTAGTCCCCATCGCCAAAGTCGATCTGTTTGCCGGGTTTGGTTCGGTTAATCTGAACGCGTGGAGGTAGTCCGACGCGCCAAACCAGTGCTGTTAAGACTATCCTAGCCAGGCGAAGCTGGGGCAAAAGAGTTCCCGATTATGCCCGACTTGTTGAAGAGCGTGAGCTAGACTCAGATGGCGACTTTTGTCCTCGTCCACGGCGCGTGGCACGGGAACTGGTGCTGGAAAAAACTGGCGCCGCTGCTCGAAGCTGCAGGGCATGGTGTTGTTGCACCGGACATGCCGGCACACGGACGCGATACGACGCCAGTTGCCGAAGTCACCCTGCAATCCTATGCCGACGCGATCTGCACGGCGGTGAACGCCCAGACTGAAAGCGTGATCTTGGTTGGCCACAGTCTGGGCGGCGCGATGATCACCCAGGCGGCTGAGACATGCCCCGACAACATCCGCAAGCTGGTCTATCTCACGGCATTCTTGCTGCCAAACGGGGTTGCGCGCCAGGGGTACGGTGTCGACGTGCCTGGCAGCCTTGTACCGCCCAACTTGGTGGTGGCGGAAGACAAGGCCACTGTTGCCATTCGCGACGAAGGGTTTGGCCCGGCATTCTGCCATGACTGCCCTGACGAGGACGTCGAAATGGCAAGGGCATTGACGCGGCCCGAGCCGATGGCGGGCATCGTAACGCCGGTTCGCCATACGCCGGAACGGTTTGGCCGAATTCCTCGTGCTTACATTGAGTGCACCGAAGACCGGGCGCTTATGCCGGCGGTGCAAAGGCGCATGTACAGCGAAACGCCTGTTGACCAGGTGATTCAGATGGCTACAAGCCATTCACCCTTCTTCGCCGCGCCGAACGAACTGGCGTCCCATTTGGATACTCTTGCCGGCGACTCAATTCGCTAAACGGAACCACGACTTGGCTCAAGTGGTACCTGCTCTGTTTTCCATACCCGAGCCGGCCTGCGCTGACGCCGCCAACTTGGCTTGATTATCGAATATCGAACCCTCGCCCTCGGCTTTTGGGAAGGGCAGGCGGATAGGCACATCCGTCACTCGGGCCGTTAACGTCGGTTCACCGCGAAGGATTCGGCTGTCGAAATCCTCAAAATCCGGCGCCTTGAACACGGGCATGGCGTCTACCGCAGCAAACGAGAACAGCAACAGCGGCCGGGTTAAGGTCGACTGGTTCTCGCTGGACGCATGCAGTGTGCGAACATGGTGAATTGAGATCGATCCAGCTGGCGCCGTCAGTTCAACAGCTTGATCGGCAATGCCGCCCAACGTTTCGGGCTTGATCCCGCCGGCAAAGACGCCGTTGTCGTGGTGGTCGTAGAGGGGACCCCTGTGAGATCTCGGAATGACGTTGAGCGGACCGTTCTCCGGCGTGCAATCCTCGACCATGACGCCGACCGCGAGAAGATCGTCATTTGTATGGGGATAAAAGGCCCAGTCCTGGTGCCATTCGATCTTAGCGCCCCCGCCAGGGGGCTTGAAGTTCAGCTTGCTATGGTCGAAGCGGACCGTGCCGCCTAGCAAATCTGCAACCAGATCGACTAGCAGCGGTGCTCGCATAAGAGCATCGAACGTCGGGTGTTGATCGGTTGGATGTTTGATGCGGCGTAGCTTCGGTGTCTCGGCCGTGTGTCCTGGCGCGACATCGAATACATCGTCGCTCTGGGTGACCTGCCGCGATTGCTCGTTGAATTCATCGATGGCGGCGCGCAAGCGTTGCAACGTCACTTCATCGATCAGGTTTTCGACGACGAGATAACCGTTCGCTGTGTAGAACTCGATTTGCGATTGGCTTAGCGCCATGACAAATGTTCCCCCAAAAGCCGGTGTCAGCCTTGTTTGGCTCCCTAAACCGGACCGAAAACCTGACCGCTCGCTCTGGCAATCCTTTCACGACAGTTCGAGTGTACTCTAGTCTCGTATTTTGTCACCCGCACGGATTGCACGGCACCTCCTCAGATTTAGGTACCAGGCTGACTTTCCCCCGCGATCTAGGCAGCTGCGCGCCGGCGTTTCGACGGACGCCACTTACCGCGTCGATTACGGTTAGCCGGCTTGGGTTGACTGCTTCCGGGTCGGTCGGATGCCACATCCGTATGGTCGGTCTCATTCTGTTTCGCACGGCCGCCGTTCGTGCCGTTCGAAGGCGAGGAACTACGAGATTTCCACGATTGTGAGCCTTTCTTGCGCCGGCGCGTCTTATTGGCGCGACTGGAATCGGGCCGGTGGTCCTCGGGCGGCTCACCACCAACAACCTGGATGGAGATGCCCATCAAGCGTTCGATATCGCGCAGCATCCGCGTGTCGTCTGGCCCGCAAAACGCCACGGCCTGGCCGCTAGCGCCGGCGCGCGCCGTGCGACCAATCCGGTGAATGTAGTTTTCCGGTACTTGCGGCAGGTCGTAATTGTAGACGTGGCTAACGCCTGGAATGTCGATGCCGCGGGCTGCCACGTCGGTGGCTACTAGCACGCGGATTTCGCCAGTCCGAAAGGCTTTGATGGCTCGGTCGCGCTGTCCCTGGGTTTTGTTGCCATGGATCGACCCGGCCGCAAAGCCGCCGACGACCAACTGTTTCATCAGCCGTTCGGCGCCATGCTTGGTGCGGGCAAAAACCAGAGAGAGATCATCTCGGCTGGCGCCTAGGCACTGTTTCAGCAGATCCGTTTTGCCACTCTGGCCGACGAAATGCACCGACTGGACTATCTTATCAACCGCACGCCCCGGGGGCGTGATCTCGATCCGCACCGGATCACTCAGATAAGTGCGCGACAGTTCCTCGATCTGTTTTGGCATTGTTGCTGAAAACAACAATGTTTGGCGGGGCGTGCCCAGCAGCTTTGCAATCTTGCGCAGGGCGTGAATGAAGCCAAGGTCAAGCATCTGGTCTGCTTCGTCCAGAACCAGGAACTTTGCCTTGTTGAGAATGACTGCCCGGCGTTCCACCAGATCCAACAGTCTTCCGGGCGTTGCCACCAGGATGTCGGTCCCACGGGATAGGTTTCGTGCTTGGGTGACGATGGAGGCACCGCCTATGACCGAGCAGGTTCGCAGATGGGTGTTCCGAACGCAGAGCCGCAGATTGGTGGTGATTTGGTTCGCCAGCTCTCGGGTTGGTGCAAGGATCAATGCACGGACTGTCTTGGATGCCGGCCGATACTTCTCGGCCAACAGATGGTGTACAAGGGGCAGGCCGAATGCGGCCGTTTTGCCGGTTCCGGTCTGGGCCAATCCCATGAGATCACGGCCAGTCAACGCTGGCGGAATGGCCTGCCGTTGAATGGGGGTTGGCTCGTGATAACCGAGCGAGCGGATGGATTTGAGGATAACTGGGGAAAGCCCGAGGGCTTCGAACTGGTTCAAAACAAATGTCTTTCTGTGAGGCGATACAGGCGCACTTTGCGGTCCGCTCGCAACGATGAAGCACAAGATTCGGCGTCCTGCCGCAATCCTTGGACGCATGCGGGGACGATGAGTCGCGGTTTCGACCGAGACCACCTTGGACCGGATTGTCCTGTCAGGTGGCCGGATCGTAAGAACCCCGCGTGAATTGGGAACTTGTTGGGTATGCCCGGCGGCAGGCTTGCCGTTTCGGGCGCATGGGCATCGTGCGCTGCTCTAAGCGCTGCTTGAGCTTATCTCACAATGATGACTGATCTCAGGCTGCTCACGCGGCAGCCAACCGACGCGCGTCCCGCATATGCTCCTTGGTCCAATGGAAGTCAAGCGTCCAACTACGCCGCCGTTGGTATTTGGTCTCACCCCATTGGCTGTTGGCCAAGGCTTTACTCGGCCGCCCTTCGTCGCCGTTGGGCGGTTCCTTGCATGCCCTCATGACGTTCCCACATCGTAATTTGGTGCTAACCACCCCAACTTGCTGATCACCTATCAAGGAACCGCGCATCGCCATGACCGCCCCGATCGAACTCTACACTTGGCCTACGCCGAACGGCTTTAAGGTCTCGATATTCCTGGAGGAGGCAGGGGTTCCGTACAATGTCCACGCCATCGATATCGGTGCAGGGGACCAGTTCGATCCGGCGTTCTTAGAGTTCAGCCCCAACAACAAGATGCCGGCGATGATCGATCCCGAGGGGCCTGACGGATCGCCCTATAGCCTGTTTGAAAGCGGCGCCATGCTGATGTATTTGGCGGAAAAGCACGGCTGCTTTTGGCCGCAGAACCACCCGGCCCGATACGATACGGTCAAATGGTTAATGTGGCAGATGGCTGGTTTCGGGCCGATGCTTGGCCAAGCTGGCCATTTTCGATTCTATGCGCCCGAGCCTGTACCCTATGCCCAAGAGCGCTACTCGAACGAGTTGCGGCGCCTTTATGGAGTCCTCGATCGCCGGCTGGGCGAGACGGCCTTTCTCGCCGGGGATGACTACACCATTGCCGACATGGCGACCTTCCCTTGGTGCCGGTCCTATGAACGCCACGGCCTTGCCGCCGAGGAGTTTCCCAACTTCAAGCGTTGGTACGATCTCATCGGCGAACGCGCGGCCGTCCAGCGCGGTTCACAAGTCTTGGCCGATCGCCGAGCGACCAAACTGACCGATGAGGCACGCCGCAATCTGTTTGGTACCGCGCAGTATCAACGGCGATAACCAACAGTCTCGGCTTTCCCGCAGTCTCTTCTGGTCGCAGACATCGCCCTACGTCGGCTGGTCGACCAGGCTATGCAACTTCGCTGGGTTCGGCGGTCCGCTGCGATTGAGGCGGTCGCAGCGGCAGCCCTAATGTCTTGTAGGCATAGGAAAAGGCGCTTGCGAATAGGGCAACGCTAATCACAAAGAACAGTGATTGCGCGACCGCGTCGACTGCTATCATCAGCCATGGAGGGATCTCGGCGATCGGACCAACTTGGAACGAGAACTCAGATCCGACGATGGCCGGTACCGACATCACGATGAGCAGTCCCGTGATCCGCAGCCCGTGTCGCCGGGTTTCTTGCCAGCTATCGCTCAATCGCATGCGGAAGCCCAGCGCGATGGCCGGATAGACGAGGGACATTCGCGCAATGAGGTAGGTGCAAATCAGTAGGAACCCAATCTTCAACGCCATGGCAACGTAGGGTGATTGGTCGGTGATCGTCAGACCAGTTAGCTGGAAAGAGTCGAGGAACGACGACGATCCGGCAAGAACGAATGAAAACTTGTAGCCCATGGAAAGCGCTTCGCCAGACGTGCCGCTCCCGAAAACGACGTTGTTGGCTACAGGCAGAAGGATCAGCACGGCGATCCAATACAGAACGCCCGCGAGAACAAGCCACAAGAGGATAAGAAAACTGTTCCAAGCAAACAGACGGCCGCGCTTACCGAGGCCGACGGCGAAAAATCTGTCCTCGTCCGCATTGAGCAATGCGTAGCGATGCCATCTGACCGAAAAAACGACCAAAAGCCACGCACAGATCAACAAGTAGGCGACGGTGATCGCGCCTAAAAGCAGGGAGTTTTGCTCGAATATCGCGGCTGAAGCTGCGGGGCTTTCACCGAAAAACAGCCAGTGATGGAACCAGACGGCCGCGATGCGGTAAGCGACTAACAGGACCAACATCAAGCCACTGAGCTTTATGAGTAGCTGAGGCTGCCCAAGGACGTTGGCATAGAGGCCGATGATCGTCCTTATGTAAACCATCAGGAAAGTCGGGTGCGACCCTTAGCGGCCGACCGCATAGCCCTGCATCTGTCGGGGGTTTGCCCCCGCCTTGAGAACGACGCCGTTGGCGGTTTCCTCGCGCTCCACGGCCGAAAGTCGGCCCAATGACCAGTCGTCCCGATGGTGCAGGCGGTGCCCACGCGCATCGAGTTCGGTCAGCGTTGACATGTCGAAGCGCCCCTCAACGGCCAGCACGCCCGGCTGGGCCTCGCGCGGCCAGAAGCTGGACGGTGCGTGATCGTTGTGGAACATCGGCATATCGATTGTCTGCTGCAAATTCAGGTCGTGGTTGGCCCAACGTGCAAACATGGTCAGCGACCATTGGTCTTGTTGATCGCCGCCCGGTGTGCCCAGCGCCAGGATCGGCTTGCCGTCGCGCAAGACCAACGTTGGCGTCAGGGTTGTGCGCGGACGCCTTCCGGGGGCGAGCGATGTTGGCAGCCCAGGTTGAAGCCAGAACATCTGGCCACGACTCCCCAGGCAAAAGCCCAGCTCCGGAATACAGGGCGAACTCTGCAACCAGCCGCCCGAAGGTGTCGCGCTGACCATGTTGCCCCAACGGTCGACCACGTCGACGTGGCAGGTATCGCCCTTGATCTCGGCGTCCTCGTCGATCTGCGTCGGCTCGCCCATGCCGAATAGGCTCGCCAACCGTCGTTCCGTCTCGCTCGATGGGATCGGGTCGGCGAGGGCAGGCGTCCGTCCATCAGGCTGCCCAGGCTGCAGTTCCAGGCTCGCCGTATCGCCGATCAGCGCCCTTCTTTCAGCGGCATAGCTATCCGACAGCAAGGTTTCGATGGGCACGTCAACGAAGTCCGGGTCGCCGTAATAGGCCTCGCGATCCGCCATGGCGAGCTTGCAAGCCTCAGTGACCACATGAACGAAATCCGGGCCGAGCGGATCCATCCGGTCTAGATCAAAGCCCTTCAGTATGGCCAGCTGCTGCAGAAAGATCGGGCCCTGCCCCCAAGGCCCCGTCTTGCAGACGGTCATGCCGCGATAATCGAGGGTCAGTGGGTCCTCGTAGCTGGCCTGCCAGCGCGCCATATCATCGCCGGTCAGCAAGCCGGTCGGCCGGTTGCCGGTGACGTCGATCGTTTCGTGAGTCCGGCAGAATTTGTCGATCGCCTCGGCGACGAACCCCTCGCGCCACTCGTTGCGTGCGGCTTCAATGCCCGCCTCACGGCTCTTGCCTTCAGCGCAGGCGGCTAAACGCGCATAGGTCTGGGCCAGCGTTGGCAACTGAAACAGGCTGTGGTTGGCCGGCGCTGAACCGTTACGGAACCAAGTGTCGCCGCTCGTCGTCCACTCGTCCGAAAACAGCTTCTCGACCCGGCGGATCGCGTCGGCGATGCTAGGTAGCACCGGAAAACCGCCGCTCGCATAGTGAATTGCCGGTGCTAACACTGTCGGCAGATCCATCGTGCCATGGTCACGCATCATAGTGAGCCAGGCGTCGAAGGCGCCGGGGACCACTGCAGGTAGCAAACCGCCGCCCGGAACACGGTTGTATCCCATCTCGGTCAGGCGCTCGATCGTTGCCGCCTGAGGGGAGGGCCCTTGGCCACAGAGGACTTTGGTGTCTCCAGTCTCGGCGGCATGGAAAATGATCGGCACATCGCCGCCCGGCCCGTTTAGATGTGGCTCGACGATTTGCAATGTGAAGCCGGCTGCAACCGCGGCGTCGAAGGCATTGCCGCCAGCCTCCAGCATCGCCATTCCAGCGGCCGATGCCAGCCAATGGGTCGAGGCGACCATGCCGAAAGTGCCGAGCAATTCGGGTCGTGTGGTGAACATGTTGGACAGGTTCTCGTTGGGTGTCGGGGCCAAGTGTGTGTGGTTCTTTCTGCCTCAATCGGGCCGAGAAGGCCAGCCGAACGCTAATCGGTTGCCCAACCCATGCGCTCGGCGCTAGATCATGCGCTCTTGCCTTCCGGATGCTTGGGAGTTTGCGCTGTGCATATCCAACCGCCCTATTTGATGTTTCTCGGTGACGCGGCCGACCAGCTCGCCGCCAAGACTGCCAACGGCGTTCGTCATTGGCGTCCGGAGTGGTGTAAGGGTCAATTGAGGTTGCCGGGTTGCAACGCCGATCTCGGCTTGCCCGACATGACGGTCGAGGAGGCCGCGGCGGCTGGGATAAAGACGATGGTGATCGGTGTCGCCAACCGTGGCGGGAAGATCGCGCCGGATTGGCAGGAACCCATGGTCCTGGCCCTGAAACTAGGGATGGATATCGCCAGCGGTCTTCACAATCGGGTTGCCGACCTGCCAGAAGTGGCAGCGGTAGCCGAGGCAGAAGGCAGGAAGATCTTCGATGTGCGGCACCCGACCGGCGATTTCGATCTGGGGACGGGGGCCAAACGGTCGGGTAAGCGTCTTCTTGCGGTTGGCACCGACTGTTCAGTGGGCAAGATGTACACGACGTTGGCCCTCGAGCGCGAGATGCTGAAGCGGGGCATGAAGGCGCGTTTTCGGGCCACCGGTCAGACGGGCATTTTCATCGCAGGGCAGGGGGTCTCGATCGATGCCGTGGTCTCGGATTTCGTTTCCGGCGCCGTGGAACAACTATCGCCGCCTAACGACGACGATCATTGGGATCTGATCGAGGGGCAGGGGTCGCTGTTTCACGCCAGTTTCGCCGGCGTTTCCTTGGGCCTTTTGCACGGCTCCCAAGCTGACGCAATGGTCATGTGCCACGAGCCGGGACGCCCTCATATGCGTGGTCTGCCGCACTATGGTCTGCCGGACATTGCTGACTGTATTGCGCTTAACGAGCAGACCGCACAGCTCACAAATCCAGGCGCGAAGGTGATCGCGATTGCCAGCAACACGTCTGCCTATGACGATCAGGAAGCGCGGCGCGTTCTTGACGATCTGGCAAGCCGTTTTGGTATGCCGGCCGTTGATCCCGTGCGCGACGGCGTCGCGCCGATCGTCGATATCTGCCAATCCCTATGAGCCGTCGACTAACCGTTCGCAGGCAGTCCTGGCCGATTGCCGGCAGCTTCTCGATTTCGCGCGGCAGCAAGACCAGCGCCGATACGTTGATCGTCGAGATATCCGAAGGATCCTCGTTCGGCCGCGGCGAATGTGTGCCCTATGCTCGGTATGGAGAGACCTTGGACTCTGCGGAGGCAGCCATCGCCAAGGCGATCTCCCTCGTCGCGGATGGGGCTGATCGATCTGTACTGGCTGCTTCGATGCCGGCTGGCGCCGCGCGCAATGCCGTCGACTGCGCGTTGTGGGATTTGGAAGCCAAACTTGCCGGGCGCCCTGCTTGGCAGCTTGCCGGATTGCAACCGCCGACCCCGGTCGAAACAGCGTTCACAATCAGCCTTGATACGGTTGAGGCGATGGGCCGTTCCGCCGCTAAATCGGCGGACAAACCGCTGCTGAAGCTGAAGTTGACGGGTGAAGGCGATGTCGAGCGCGTGGCCGCTGTTCGGGAAAATGCCCCCAACAGCCGCATAGTGGTCGACGCCAACGAAGCCTGGACCGAGAGTCAGCTTAACGCTTTCGTGCCCGCGTTGGCTGCGCTCGGTGTCGAGATGATCGAACAGCCGCTGCCGGCCGGCGCCGACGATGCGCTTGCTGGCTATGACGGGCCGATCACGCTGTGCGCAGACGAAAGTTGCCATGGGCGGGAGAGCTTGGGCACGCTTGCTGGAAAGTACGGCATGGTCAACATCAAGCTGGATAAGACCGGCGGGTTGACCGAGGCACTCGCATTGCGTGCGGCGGCCAGATCGGCGGGCTTTGAGGTCATGATCGGATGCATGCTGGCAAGCTCACTTGCCATGGCGCCGGCCGTCCTGTTGGCTCAAGACGCCGAGATCGTTGATTTGGACGGACCGTTGTGGCTTGCCGAGGACTATGAGCCCCCCCTCGCGATCGATGGCGCTACCATTTTGCCGCCAGACGCCGGTCTGTGGGGTTAGATCGTCTCTGCCAGACGGTCCAACTCCTCCTCGGTGTTGTAATAGTGCGGCGAGGCGCGAACCATCGTTTCGATTTCCCTGTCGTCCATGTCGAGCAGGGTCCAGGCTCGGCCAGTCGTCGTTACGTTGACGCCGGCCTTGGCAAGGCGTGCCTTCGTGTCCGACGGCTCTTCGCCAACCTTAAGGAAGGTGACGATGCCGGCCTTTGCCAGGCCCTTGTCGAGAACCACAAATCCGGGTTTCGCATCGATACGCGAGCGCAGCCCCGCTGCCAAACCGGCGACCCGCCGGCGAATGATATCGAGCCCGAGGTCGAGAGCGTAATCGACTGCGACGCCAAGACCGATCTTGGCGGCGATATTGATCTCCCAATTCTCAAATCGCTTTGCGTCGGCCCGCAGTTCGTAGGTGTCGGGGCCGGTCCATTTCGCTGCGTGCAAGTCGATGAAAGCGGGTTCCAGCCGTTTTACCCAGTCATCACGGACGTAAAGGAAGCCAATACCCCGTGGCCCGCGTAGGAACTTGCGGCCCGTGGCCGACAACATCGTGCAGTGCAAGGTCTGGACATCCAACGGCATTTGACCGGCGGATTGGCAAGCGTCGAGAAGGAACGGAATGTCGTGCTCTTCGGCGATGCGGCCGATTGCTGCGGCCGGGTTTACCAAGCCCCCATTGGTAGGGACGTGGCTGACTGCTATCAACCCAACTGGCCCCTTGGCGCTGTCACTTACCGATTCCTCAAGTGCCGCGACGTCGAGTTGGCCGAACTGATCGTCCGGAACGACCTCGATCGTGACCTGCTTTCGCTTCGCCATTTGAAGAAACGCAACATAGTTCGAGGCGTACTCGGACTTGCCCGTCAGAATACGGTCGCCTGGCTCGAACGGTATGGAATAGAACGCCATGTCCCACGCGCGCGTGGCGTTTTCCACGATCGCCACTTCGCTCGGTTGGCAGTTCAGCATCTTGGCAATCGCGTCGTATGCGCGATCGACTTTTGCTGCCGACCGATCGTGCGCTTCGTAGCCCCCGATCGAGGCCTCAAGACGCAGATGTTCGATCTGCGCCTCTGTCACCGCAGTGGGCGGTAGGGCCGCGCCAGCATTGTTCAAATGGGTGACGTGGTCACATCCGGGCGTTTCGGCTCGCAGCCGGTCGATATCAAGCGACATGAAGTAAACTCTATCTGACGATCGAGAAGTAGATTACGGCGTTAGGGTAGGCGCGGTCGGTTTGGTCGGATGCTCCAGCACATACCGCAGCCCCAAGAAGGCGGGCGTCGGATGGGTGATCAAATAGGTGGGTATGGCTTCGAGATAGTCTCGAAATCGGCCTTTGGCTTCGAACCTTTCGCGAAACTCGCTTCGGTGGAACATGGGTCCCATCTTGGGCGCGATGCCACCGGCGATGTAGATCCCGCCATGGCAGCCGAGTGTAAGCGCCAAGTTTCCGGCGATCGTCCCAAGCATGGCGCAGAACATGGAAACCGCCTCCACGCAATGTCGATCCCCTCCTGCCAAGGCGGCCTCGGTCACCTCACGCGGTTCGCGGGAGGGTGGGTCGGCCCCATCGATGGCAGCCAGCGTTTCGTAAAGGTTGACCAACCCCATGCCGGATAGCACGCGTTCGGCCGATACATGGGCAAAGCGCTGGCGAAGCCGGTCGAGAACCTTGCTTTCCCGCTCCGTCACCGCTGGCATCGTGACGTGGCCGCCTTCGCCCGCCAAGGGTGTCCAACGCTCGCGCCCTGGCACCAGTCCCGAGACACCGAGGCCGGTTCCCGGCCCTACGACGCCCACCGGCGTGTTTGGAACGACCTGACCACCGCCGATGGTGATGTAATCCTTTGGCGTTAGATCGGGGACGGCCATCGCAACGGCAGTGAAATCATTAATGACCTCCAGCCTGTCAAAGGCCAACTGGTCACGCAGTTCGTCAATCGAGAACGACCAGGCATGATTTGTCATTTCAACATAATCGCCTGTCACCGGCGACGCGATCGCGATCGCGGAAAGGCGCGGCGGCCGATCCGGATCCACGAGGTCAAGATAGGCGCTTATGGCGGATGCGAGGCTTGGATAATCTGCTACGCGCAAGATCTCGACCTTGGACAGACCAGACGCGTCCAAAAGCGCAAAGCGGGCATTTGTCGCGCCGAGATCGGCGACGATAGCGTGGTCCAGGGACATCAGATGCTGGCTCCGTCGAACAGGGCGTCAACTGGCATATGGCGCTTTGTTTAGCGTGTCGACAAAGTTGCGGCGCCAGGTATCGATGCTGTTGCTTTTCAAGATGTCGAGCATGGTTGTGTGGCGGTCCTGACGTTCTTCCAGCGGCATGGTAAGCGCATGCTGAAGGTTCTCGGCTACCCCTTCGATATCGTAAGGGTTCACAATCAATGCGCCGCCCGACAGCTCCGATGCAGCGCCGGCAAAACGCGACAGGATCAAGACGCCTGGATCGTCGGGGTCTTGTGCCGCGACATATTCCTTGGCGACGAGATTCATGCCATCGCGTAAAGGCGTCACGAGGCCGATCTTAGCGCTGCGGAAAAAGCCCAGCAGGTTGCGACGCGAGAAACTCTTGTTGAGGTAGCGAATGGGCACCCAGTCATACTCGGCAAAGGCGCCGTTGATATGCCCCGCGAGCGTTTCCAATGTCTGTCGGATCTCTTGATACTCAGAAACGTCGGACCGTGTCGGCGGCGCGATCTGCATGAACGTCACGTGCCCGCGATTGCCGGCGTAGTTCTCCAGCAAGGCCTGGAAGGCAAGCAATCGCTCCGGTAGGCCCTTGGAATAATCCAGCCGGTCGACCCCAATGATCAACTCCCGGCCTTGCAGTGAGTTGCGCATCCGCTCCGTTTGCCGGGCTTTGCCCGCTTGAGCGGACATTTTGACAATGTCCTCAGTCTCGATACTGATCGGGAACGCCTCGATGCGGACGATGCGACCATAAGCGCGAACCAGCTTGTCCGACAGGATCTCGGCGCCAGCTTCAGAGACGAGATAGTTCACCAGCGCGTTACGGTCCTTCTCAGTTTGAAGGCCGACAAGGTCGTAGGCGCACAGTGAGCGCATGAGGGTCTCGTGATTGGGCAGTGCCACAAGGATTTCGGGAACTGGAAATGGCGTGTGCAAAAAAAACCCGATCGGGCTTGTTAAGCCAATCTTTCGCAGTTCCTCGCCCAGCGGGATCAAATGATAGTCGTGGACCCAGAGCCGATCGTCGGCCTCCAACAGGGGCGCCAGACGGCTAGCAAACAGGGCGTTTACTCTGAGATAGCCGGTGTACGTGCGCCGGCTGAATTCTGTCAGATCCAACCGAAAGTGAAACAGCGGCCATAGCGTGGCATTGGCATACCCGTTGTAATACTCGTCAAAGTCGCGCATCGACAGGTCGACGGTCGCATAGCTGACGCGGCCCGTGCGAAACAGGCTCGGTTCGGATTGTGTGTCCGGCTTCACCTCGCCGGACCAGCCGAACCAGATGCCGCCACCTGCCTTTTTTAATGCCGCCAATACCGCGACCGCTAATCCGCCGCTGGGTCCCTTGCCTTCCTCGACGGGCGCTACTCGATTTGAAACGACGACCAGACGGCTCAAAACGCCTCCTCCCAGCTTTTGCTGAGTTTCATTGCCGCGTTGATCATTCCGACCATTGAGTAGGTCTGTGGGAAATTGCCCCACAACTCACCCGTATTGACGTCCAAATCCTCCGACAGTAAGCCGGCATGGTTGCGGCGCTCGAGCATGTGCTCGAAAAGGGTGCGAGCCTCATCTCTTCGACCGACGGCAGCCAGGGCGCTGATGTACCAGAAGGTACAGATATTGAAGGCGGTCTCCGGTTCGCCGAAATCGTCCATCGCATGATAGCGATAGAAATAGTCGCCTTTCCGCAGATACTTTTCCGACGCGGCCAGCGTTCCTAGGAAGCGGGGGTCGTCGGGCCGGATAAATCCGAGTTCCGGCAGCAGCAAAAGCGACGCGTCTAGATTCTCACCCTCAAAGCTTTCGACAAAGCTGCCGATTTCCTCGTTGTAAGCCCGCCTGGTGATCTCCGAATGCATCATGTCCGCCTCTGAACGCCAGCGGGTTGCCTTGTCGTCTTGTCCCAACCGGGAGGCAATCTTGGCGAGCCTGTCGCAGGCGGCCCAGCACATCACAGCGCTAAACGTGTGGATTCTTTCGCGCGTGCGAAGCTCCCAAAGGCCGGCATCGGGCGTGTTCCAGCGGCGGACAGCTTGTTCTCCCAGCTTCTCCAGCCGTTCGAATAGGTGGGTGTCGCCGGGATTCTCCAGCCGATTATCGAAGAACATCTGGGCGGCGGACAAGATGACCGAGCCATAGCCATCATTTTGAACTTGGCCACGGGCTCCATTGCCGGTGCGGACCGGCCCCATGCCACGATACCCCGCCAACGCGCGGCAGGTTTTTTCCTCGTAATTGTCGTTCCGAAGGGTCAGGCTGAAAAGCGGCTCCAGATAGCCATCGGCCGACCCGGCGACGATGTTAGTAATGTAGCGGAGATAATCCTCCATCGTTTTCGTCGTGCCTAGCCGATTGAGCGCGTGGACGACGAAGAAACTGTCGCGAAGCCAGCAAAACCGATAATCCCAATTGCGCTGCGTATTAGGGGCCTCGGGAACCGAGGTGGTGATCGCGGCAAGGATCGATCCCGTTTCCTCAAAGGCGCATAGCTTCAAGGTGATCGCGGCCCGGATCACGGCGTCTTGCCATTCAAATGGCAGGGCTAGGGCGCGGGAAAACTCCAGCCAGTAGTCGGTCGTCTCGTCCAAAAAGCGCTGCGAGGTTTCGCGAATGGACGCGGCCAGGCTCTCATCGGCGCCGAGGACGAGGTGGATCGGCCGATCCAAAATAAAGGGTGTCTCCGCCCGGACATACGAAATCGAGGCATCCGTGGTCAGGCGAATCTGCTCTAGATCGTCGACATAACGGATATGGTTGCTGCCACGCGTGATGATCGGCTTTGTGCGGCCATAATCGAATGTCGGCCGACAACGAATCCGTATGCTTGGGCTGCCCTCCAAAGGGCGCACCATTCTGAAGATCGAGGCGGGTCGGTGGTACCGGTTAAAGTGCTGGAATCGCGGGCAGAAATCGATCACCTCGATGGACTGGCCGTGTCGGTCGTAGAGCACTGTCTCCAGGACGGCGGAATTCCGCCGGTATTGCTGGTGCGACCGCTCAAAATCTTCTATCTCGATGGCAAAAACGCCGTCGGTGGCAGCACTGCCGTCATCGTCGTTCAGCAAAGCGTTGAAAACCGGGTCGCCGTCAAAGCGCGGAAAACAGCTCCAGACGATTCGGGCATTTCGGTCGACCAATGCCGCAATGCCGCAATTGCCGATGAGCGCAAGATCGAGATTGCTCATCGGCCAAGTTCCTCAACTGCCATTGGCCATCTGTCGGCGAACCAAGCCAGCAATGTCAACGTGTTATGGATGCTATCAATTCGAAAGCGTGCCTCGGTTGTTTCGCGCTCCCCAACCAAAATCGATGTTCCGCCCAGGCTATTGGCTGCCCGAAAACCATCCTCATCCGTAACGTCATCCCCGATATAGATCGGTGATCTTGCAAAGAACGGCGGCCTAGTCATCAGGTCACGGACCGCCGTTCCCTTGTCGATGCCGTTCGGCTTGATCTCCAGCACCATCTTACCATCATGCAGGGACAACTCCCCGTCGGCATCGCGCATTGTTTCTTTAACCCAGAGCCGTGCTTGGTGCTCCGCTGATGGCGCGTTGCGATAGTGCAGTGCGACGGTCAGCCCTTTATCTTCCACTTGGATTCCGGGATGTGTTGACGCGAATTCCGAAAGACGGCTGGCGATACCGGCCATCAGGCCAGAATCGACGCGATGACGGGTGATTTTGCCGTCCGCATTCCTCTGTTCCAGTCCGTGCTGGCCGGCTGCGGCCAAGGGTAGAGTGCCGAACAGGTGGTCGATATCGTCCAGCTTGCGTCCCGTGACAAGCGCCACAGCGCCGTCGAGGCGCGCATGCAGCCGAATGAGTAGGTCGGGCAAGTTCGGCGCAACCAAGACGGTGTCGGGGGTCGCCGCAATATCAATCAGGGTCCCGTCGATGTCGAGGAACAGTGCCGGCGAGATGTCAGCGAATAGTTGTTCTGGGTCGGGCAGGGGTGTGGTTTTCAAGGCGAGAAACGTCATTTCGTTTGAACAGCGTCAGATGACGCAAGATAAGGCAAATCGCGCTGAGACTATCGTTAATCGGCTTGCAAGGCGACCTGCAATCCGCATCCGGATCGCGCGTCGCTGATCAAGTTTTTTGGGCTGGATTTGAAATATTCGCTTGCTTATGTGCGCTGCAACAATCATATTGTGCGGTGCGGCATTCGAGGCCGTTTGGTGCCTCCTTGCCGTACGCACTTTATTGGGCGTTTCCTCCCTAAACTTGGGCCGCGTTTTTTCGCGGCCCATTTTTTAGCCTCCATGTTCTTTGCCTGGAGCACCCATTTAGTCTTGCTGGGGAGTGTCGGGCCAATTCAGAACAGCATCTCAAGCATTGATCGACGAAAAAGAGTCGGCCGTCATCTCATTGGGTGACCGTGACCTTCTCCACCAGAAGGATGACAACGCGGCTTCAAAACGCTGAGCCCAGCCGACGGGAACCGCAGCAAACCAGCGTATTCGTGGCGGTGCGAGGCCGCCTCATTCAGCGGCTAAAGGCAGGCGCAAATGCTCTGCGTCTATGTTGCCGACGGTCTCGACAAGATTGATCATTTGCGCTGCAAGATCTGGCAGGGTCGGGCGTCTGATCAGCCGCGTCTCATTCATATACAGCGCGCGGTTGATCTCGATCTGCAGCGCGTGCACGCCGCTATGAGGTTTGCCGTAGTGCCGCGTTGTGAATCCACCGGCGTAAGGCGCATTGCGGGTCACCCGATAGCCGGCACGTCGCAGCCAGCCGCCCGCTGTTTCCGTCACCTCGGCCGCGCACGACCCCCCATAGCTGTCCCCGAGCACGAAGTCGACCTCTTGCGATCCCTTGCCGGCTTTGGCGTCCGCGGCAGTGCCGCTGGAGGGCATTGAGTGGCAGTCGAGCAATACGCAATAGCCGAACCGCCGAACGGTCTCGTCGACCAGATGGCGCAACGCGGCGTGGTAGGGGTGATAATGGTCGCGAATTCGAGACAGCGCCTCGTCGATCTTGATGCGGCCTCGATAGATTTCCTGGCCCTGTGCAACGACCCTCGGGATGGTTCCCAGACCTGCTGCGACCCGAGGCGATCGTGTATTGGCCTGCGCGGGAACCGCATCGGTGAACATGGCCGGATCGAGTTCAAGCGGCTCGCGATTTGGGTCGACATAGGCCCGGGGGAACAATGCCCGGACCATTGGGATCCCCAGTTTCGTCGACGGTCGAAAGATTTCGTCGACAAAGCTGTCTTCCGACCGCCTCAGATCCAAGCCGGAGAGCTGGGCCTGTTTGAGGAAGTGGGCAGGGTAAGTGCGGCCGCTATGCGGTGAAGCCAGGATCAGCGGTAGGCGTTGTTCCGGCGGCAAGAAAAGGCCGATTACACTATCCTCGACGGCTTTCCTGATGGGGGCGGGTGTCATGACGTCGATAGTTAAGCGATCCGGCCGCTGCTGTCATGGTCGCAATGCCGCAGCGACGAGATTTCTGCATTCCGTCCGCAAGGGTTGAAGCCGGGCCGGCAGGGTGCTATGCCCCTGCTCCCAACGCAGCGAGTTGTTTCGAAGGCCGTTGCGTCTGGCATTGGGCGGTTAGCTCAGCGGGAGAGCACTTCGTTGACATCGAAGGGGTCACTGGTTCAATCCCAGTACCGCCCACCATTCTTCAACATTATCTACTCAAGCCGAATTAGGCCGACCTACTTGTCGAGCGCTAGTATCTTGGCAGCGACCTCTGTCCGGTTTCGCACGCCCATCCGGCGAAAAAGCTGACTGGCATATACCTTGACCGTTACCTCGGTCAGGCCAAGCCGGCCGGCGATCTCCTTATTTGAGAGGCCCTGCGAGATGTAAACCGCCACGCTTTGCAGGCGAGCGGGCATCTGGCTTAGTAGCGCGTCCAGCTCGCTGCCTTCGTCCGACTTGGATAGAAGATCGACCGGCGCATAGCGTGCGCCCGTGGTAATCAGCTGAAGTGCGGCCCGCTCAACTTCTGGTTTTAGTCGGGCGACCAAAACGGAATGAGCCCCCTTCTTGATCAAACCTTGGGTCGCCACCGAGTCCGGATAAGCGGTGAAGGCAATTACCGCAATGGGGATCGAAAGATTGTCGATGGCATTCAGCAAACCATCGAAATGTTGATCGGCGACATTGACCACGATTGCCGATGGCGCCTCGGTATCGATAACCTTAAGGGCGGATTGAATGTCTGCTACCGTCTGGAGGCCAAGCGTATCCCGATATCGATCGACCCAGCGTTCCGGCATGCCTAATGCCAACCAAGGTGGCGGCAACCCGCCGAACTCGGCATAGATCGAATAATCCATCTGGCTGGACGTTCGTTGAGCCATTGTGTCGATTCGACCTTCGCTGTGTCGTAAACCTACCACCTAAAGCATAGGTCGGTCAGTCACTGCAATCTTTATCATTTTGAGGAATCAAGGGCATTTTGGGGCTACTTAATCCAAAAGTGCAATCCGAAAGTGAATAGGGCAATTCGTTAATCAGGATAATTTTATGTTCTTCTGATCGCCGATAAATAGTATGATCGATTTCGGCATCATGCAAGCCCTTACCAAATCATTGACAGGTACCGGGGTCGACCTTATGTTCCCGGCCTTGTCAATGACCGTCCGCCGTGTCGCGCGGGCCTTTTTGGTGGGTGTGTTCCGATGAAAGTCGTTAGTTCGCTGAAAACACTGAAGTCTCGGCACCGAGCCTGTCGCGTGATCCGGCGCAAGGGCCGCGTGTACGTCATCAACAAGCAAAACCCTCGCTTTAAGGCGCGCCAGGGTTAGCCGCAGGTTTGTCTAACCGGGCAAGTCAGCCCAGCGTGCCGAGAAACGATAGAGACCGCGCCCCTTGGCGCGGTTTTTTTATGTCCGAACACTGCTGGTCCCCGTCAACTAGCATCTAGACAATTCGACCCCATGGCTCCAAATTGGTAATACCAATTTGGAGGAGCTGCCCACATGGAGATGCCGGCCCCCGATCAAACGGTGATAGAACGCCGCGCCGAGATAGTCGATGCACTGCGAGCCATTGTCCCGGGCGAGGGCGTTAAGGCGAACGAAGACGAGCTGCGAGCCTTCGAAGTAGATGGACTGACCGCCTACCGACAGCTTCCATTGATCGTTGTGCTGCCCGAAACGACTGAGCAGGTAGCACAGGTCCTACGCTACTGCCAAGCCGATGGCATCAAAGTGGTGCCCCGTGGCGCCGGAACATCGCTGTCGGGTGGGGCGTTGCCTTTGGCGGATGGAATTCTTTTGGGCCTCGGTAAATTCAACCGTGTCCTGGAGATTGATTTCGATAATCGGTGCGCCAAAGTTCAGCCCGGCGTGACCAATTTGGGCATCACCCGGGCCGTCGAGCATGCAGGCTTTTACTATGCGCCCGATCCCTCCAGCCAGATCGCCTGCACGATCGGCGGCAATGTGGCGGAGAACTCCGGCGGCGTGCACTGCCTGAAATACGGGCTAACGACCAATAACATCCTTGGGGTCGAACTGGTCACGATGGCCGGCGAGATCGTCCGCATCGGCGGCAAGCATCTCGACTCTCCGGGCTATGATCTCTTGGGCGTGCTGACGGGCTCCGAAGGGTTGCTGGGCGTCGTTACGGAGGTCACCGTGCGCCTGCTGCGCAAGCCGACCAGCCAGCGAGCGCTGTTGATCGGTTTTCCCTCGTCGGAGGCAGGCGGGGATTGCGTCGCCAAGATCATTGGTGCCGGCATTATTCCGGGCGGTTTGGAGATGATGGACAAGCCCGCCATCCACGCGGCCGAGGACTTCGTTCACGCTGGCTATCCGCTCGACGTAGAGGCGCTGCTGATCGTCGAGCTTGACGGGCCGGAGGTCGAGGTCGACTACTTGATTGAGCGTGTTGAGGGTATTGCCGAAGGGTGCGGTGCCACCTCGGTCAGGGTCAGCCAGTCGGATGAAGAGCGCGCCTCCTTTTGGGCCGGGCGTAAGGCCGCGTTTCCAGCGGTCGGTCGCATCAGCCCCGACTATTATTGCATGGACGGCACGATCCCCAGGCGCCGGCTGCCCGAGGTTCTTAAGCGTACTGCTGAGATGAGCCGCCACTATGGTTTGCGTGTTGCCAATGTCTTCCACGCCGGCGACGGTAACTTGCACCCGCTGATCCTCTACGATGCCAACAAGCCAGGGGAATTGGAGCGAGCCGAGGAGTTCGGCGCTGAAATCTTGAAGCTGTGTGTCGAAGTCGGCGGCGTGCTGACGGGCGAGCATGGCGTCGGCGTCGAAAAAAGAGACCTGATGGAGGTTCAGTTCGACGAAGTCGACCTCAAGACGCAGCAGAGGGTCAAATGCGCGTTCGATCCTGACGGGTTGCTGAATCCCGGCAAGATGTTCCCGCGACTGCATCGCTGCGCCGAGTTGGGCCGCATGCATATTCATCGCGGACAGATGCCGTTCCCCGATCTACCGCGCTTCTGACGATGGGGGAGACGCTAAAACCAGGGTCGGAAGATCAGGTCGCCGATGCGATTAGCTGGGCCGTTTCTGAAGAAAAGCCGCTCGAAATTGTCTCCGGCGGCACCAAGCGTGGCTATGGCCGCCCTTTGCAGACAGCCTGCACGCTTGATCTAAGTGCACTCGATGGCGTTGCGCTTTACGAGCCCGACGAGCTGGTGCTGTCCGCCGCACCGGGAACACGAGTGTCAGAGATTGAGGCAATGCTTGCCGAACAAGGCCAGCAGTTGGCGTTCGAACCAATGGATCTCGGGCCTCTGCTCGGCGCTCCGCCAGGTCAAGGAACGCTGGGCGGTGTGATAGCGTGTAATTTGGCGGGACCAAGACGGATGAGTGCCGGTGCTGCGCGTGATCACCTTTTGGGTCTTCGCGGTGTCAGCGGACGCGGCGAAGCCTTCAAAACCGGCGGCCGAGTGATGAAGAACGTCACGGGCTATGATTTGTGCAAGTTGCTGACCGGTTCTTTCGGTACGCTGGCCGCATTCACGCATTTGACGGTCAAGGTATTGCCGCGTGCCCAGCGGGTCCGAACGGTTTTGCTGATGGGCCTGGAGCCTGCGGCAGCGGTGAAGGCGATGACCGAGGCACTTCAGAGCTCTCATGAGGTTTCGGCGGCAGCGCATATCCCGGCGGGTCTGATCGCGAGCATCCCAGTCGACCGTATTTCTGAGCCTGGTGCGTCCGTGACGGCTGTTCGCGTTGAAGGGTTTGGTCCGTCGGCTGACTATCGTTGTGCAGCGTTGCGACAGATGCTCGACCATTGGGGGGCGCTGGATGAACTACACACCCAGAATTCGCGAGCGTTTTGGCAGGCAGTAAGAGATGTACGCCCGTTTTGGCCCGACTCGGGCGACGAGAGGTCAGTTTGGCGCCTGTCCGTAGCACCCAGCGAAGGTCCAGGCGCTGCGAACCGCATTCTAGATCATATCGATGGCGATGCTGTTTTCGACTGGGGTGGAGGACTCGTTTGGTTGGCGTTGAATGAGCCTGGCGCCGACAGTGTGCGCGAGGCCGTCAATCAGATCGGTGGTCATGCAACGCTTGTGAGAGCGGCCGAGCCAGTGCGAGCAGCCAATGACGTGTTTCAACCACAACCGGGTCCGCTGGCGACTTTGTCGCGACGGATCAAGGAGTCGTTCGACCCAAAGGGTATCCTAAATCCCGGCCGCATGGGCCTGGCTGACTGAAGCGCGAGGGGGTCATGCAAACAAATTTCACCCTGGCGCAGTTAGCAGACTCCGCCGTCGCGGAATCGGAGAAGATTCTGCGCACTTGTGTGCATTGCGGCTTTTGCCTGGCGACCTGCCCGACCTACACACTTCTGGGCGACGAGTTGGACAGTCCCCGGGGGCGAATCTACCAGATCAAGGACATGCTGGAGAACGACCGGCCAGCGCCGGACAGCGTCGTTACCCATATCGACCGGTGCCTGTCGTGTCTGTCTTGCATGACGACCTGCCCTTCAGGCGTTCACTATATGCATCTTGTTGATCACGCTCGCGCGCATATCGAGGAAACCCATCGCCGGCCATGGCCGGACAGGGTATTGCGTTCGATGTTGGCGACGGTTCTGCCGCGCCCGACTCTGTTCCGCCTCGCACTGGTCGGCGCGATGATCGGACGACCGCTGCGCCGCTTTATGCCGGGGCGTCTGAAAGGAATGATCGCGTTGGCGCCAAAGCGCCTCGAAGGCCCCAGTCCCGTAGACAAACCACAGACGATTGCCGCCGAGGGTCCGCGTCGGGCCCGTGTCGCCTTGCTCAACGGATGTGCCCAACAAGTTCTTGATCCGTCGATCAACGAGGCGACCATTAGACTGCTGACCCGCCACGGCGTTGAGGTCGTCGTCGCCAAGAGGGCCGGCTGCTGCGGGGCGCTGACCCACCATATGGGCAAGGAGGCTGCGGCCCTTCGCTCGGTGAAATCCAATGTCGATGCCTGGTCCCGCGAGTTGAAGTCGCAAGGCGGCGGGGGGCTCGACGCCATCGTGATCAATACGTCCGGCTGCGGGACGACAGTGAAAGACTACGGCTTCATGCTGCGCGACGATCCCGCCTATGCGGAACAGGCTGCGGAGATTGCCGACCTTGCCAAGGATGTCAGCGAGTTCATGGACGAGTTTGGTCTGATGCCCCCGGTTGTTCGACCATCCCTCCATCTAGCCTATCACGCCGCGTGTTCCTTGCAGCATGGCCAGCAGGTTAGGTCGCAACCGAAGGCACTCCTGACCGCTGCTGGGTTCTCCATCGCTGAAGTGCCGGAAGGTCATCTGTGCTGCGGATCGGCGGGAACTTACAATCTAATGCAGCCGGATCTGGCCACGGCGCTCAAAAACCGGAAGGTCGGGAACATTGAACGGCTGAAGCCCGATGCAGTCGCCGCCGGCAATATCGGCTGTTTGACCCAAATCGGTAGCGGCACAGCGCTTCCGGTCGTACACACCGTCGCCTTGCTCGATTGGGCTACCGGCGGCCCGATGCCCCCGCAACTTGAGCCCGTTGTGGCAGCCAAACCCGACCAAACGCGGGTCAACTCCGTCGCCGCGGCTTGAAAATCTCACGGTCAGTTTAGTTTTCATCCCACAGGTATAGCTCCATACTGGTTGTAGGGATGAGGATGCTGCCATGGGATTGAGACATCTGCGGGGGTTGGGTTTTCGCTGGTTGTTGGGCGCTGTGCTGCTGTTGGTGCCTGCGGTGGCCACGGCCGATCAGAACGATCCAGAGCTTGACGTTTTATTCGCTCAGCTAAGCGGCAATCTCGATCCGGCCGAGGCGAGGGCCATTGAAGGCCAGATCTGGCGGATCTGGTACGGTTATGCTGGCGACCATGAGGACGTGGATCGCTGGATGGCCATGGGGCAATACGCCAACCAGAACGGCCTTTTCGATCTCGCCTATACTTTCTACTCCCATGTGGTCCATGCCGATCCTGACTTTGCTGAGGGCTGGAACCGCCGCGCGACAGTGAATTACTTGCGTGGCGCGCTTGAAGAGTCGCTTACGGACATCGACCGCACGCTCGAACTCGAGCCACGCCATTTTGGCGCCCTGGCCGGCCAAGGCTTAGTCTACTTAGCGCTTGAGGAGCCAGAGTTGGCATTGGCTGCGTTCGAGGCCGCGCTGGAGGTGAATCCTCATCTGCCGGGGGCCCGGGCGAATGCTGAGACCTTGCGGGAAACGGTGGTCGGCGAGCCGATCTGACTGGCTGATGGCTCTAGCGATGAAGAGCCAGGTAGGCCGTAGCAACCGTTTCGTCGATTTCAGTGGGAACTGGCACGACACAGGCATCGTTTCCGATCGCGCCGCGCGCGATCAGCTCCAGGCATCGTGCCTGTAGAGTAAAGCCCAGATCCATCGACTCGATGCTGTTGCCGAGGGGGCGAGGCCCAGCGAGGTTGGCCATATGTCCATCCGCCAGCAAATGGATCGTCCGTCCGTCACGCTGTTCAAGACTTATGATCGACGTATCTTCGCTATTCGAGGTCCCAGAGAATTTCGACCGTTTCGTTAGAGCTTCGACGTCGATTTCCCACGGAAAATGACCGCCATTGATTAGGATGACACCGTCCTTGAACAGGTCCGCATCATCGCCTGCTACCACATTCTCAGCGCCTGTCACCGTCACGATCACGTTCGCCGAGGCGATCGCTTGATCGCGTGGCGGGGTCAGGAAGCCGTCGAAATGGGCCTCTAGGGCAGCAACTGGGTCTTGATCAACAACACTGACAACGGCATGGGCATTGCGAAAACAGGCCGCAACACCTTTTCCGCAGGCGCCATAGCCGAACACGGTGACGCGCTTTCCGTTTGTGGATCGGTTGGTGAACCGCATGTAGCTCTCAAAGATACTCTGCCCAACGGCATGCCGGTTTTCGGCGAATTGCTTGATCGGGCTGTCATTGATCACGAGTACCGGCCGCGCCATTGCCTCGCGCAGTCCTGTCAGTCGCATCCGGCCCGACGTGGTTTCCTCGGTTCCGCCAAGCAAGGAAGGATAGGGTGCAGCGGCGAAGCGGGCGAAGAGATCGCCGCCATTGTCCAGCAACAGGTCCGGTTGTCGCGCCATGAGCTGATCGAGAAAGCCGTCATGCTCCTTCCGGTCGCTCGTCGGCGCGCCGATAACCTCGATGCCGTTTCGTTCCAGATGCTCGATGGTTTCCGGCTGACTGCTGTTGAGGTTCCCGGTAGCAACCACGGTCGCACCGCCGCGCGCTAAAGTTTGCAATAAGGCGGCGGTCTTTGGCTCGAGATGAATTCCCGTGCCGATGGTTAGCGATGCGAAAGGCTGTGTCTTGTCGAACTCGAGCGCGGTTTGAGCCAACAACTGGCAAGACTGATTGACCCAATCAATTCGGCTGACCGGCATGGATAACCCGCTCTGTCAGTCCACCCAGGCGATACGCAAAACGTTTGTATTTCCCGGCGTTCCGAACGGAACGCCGGCAGTGATCACCAGACGCTGGCCCTCGTCGGCCAAGTTATCCCGCTTCGCGAGGCTTACAGCTTTTTTGACCATCTCATTGAAGTCATGAACGTCCTCGGTATGGATCGAGTGAACGCCCCAAACCATGCCCAACCTGCGCGCCGTTTCTAGGCTCGAGGTCAGACACAGGATATGCACTTCCGGTCGCTCGCGGGCCGCGCGCAGGGTAGTGGACCCCGACGTAGTGTAGGTGACGATGGCGGCCGCGCGTATCGTATGGGCCACCTGTCGCGCCGCGGCTGTGATGGCGTCGGCCGCCGTCTCTTCAGGATCATAGTGTTCGTGGTCGAGGATCGTTCGATAGAGGGGGTCACCCTCGACCCGCATGGCGATCCGGTTCATCGTCTTGACGGCTTCCAGCGGATAGTCGCCGGCAGCGGTTTCGGCGGACAGCATGATGCCATCGGCACCGTCGAACACGGCTGTTGCGACATCCGACGCCTCCGCGCGAGTCGGCATCGGAGCGTTGATCATGCTTTCCAGCATCTGCGTTGCCACGATCACGGGCTTACCCGCACGACGACAATGGCGAACGATGCGCTTTTGCAGACCAGGAACGTCTTCGACCGGCATTTCGACGCCCAGATCGCCACGCGCGACCATCATCGCGTCGGTCAGCACGATCAGTTCGTCGAGATGATGGATGGCCGATGGCTTTTCCATCTTGACCAGCAGGCTAGCGCGCCCGCCGATTAGCCGTCGGGCTTCGGCCACATCTTCCGGTCGCTGGACGAAAGACAGCGCGACCCAATCGACGCCGATATCCAATGCGAACCTAAGATCGTCGCGGTCTTTCGGCGTTAGCGGCGAAACCGCCAAAATCGCATTGGGTAGGTTCAACCCTTTGCGATCCGACAGGCGGGTGCCCGCGATTACTTTGGTTTCAGCAAAGTCGTCGCCGTTTTCCACGACCTCCAAACGGACTTTGCCATCGTCGAGCAGTACCTGTTGTCCGGGGCTCAGTGCCTCAAACACTTCCGGATGGGGCAGGCAAATTCGTGAGGTATCGCCGGGCGTCTTGTCGAGATCAAGCCGAAGGGACTGGCCTTCGGTCAGCGTAACATGTCCATCTGCGAAGGTCCCGATGCGCAGTTTCGGGCCCTGCAAGTCCGCCATGATCGTGATTGGCCGATCGAACTCGCGCTCCAGGTCCCGGATGATCTTCAACCGGCTGTGGTGGTCCTCGTGGCTGCCGTGGCTGAAGTTCATCCGAAAAACATCGACACCGGCGATGAATAAGTCGCGCAACACGGTTGCGGAACTGGACGCCGGACCGATGGTGGCCACGATCTTAGTCTGACGCCCACGCGTCAGGCTGATTGACTCTGCACTCTTTGCGGTCATGGCAACGTCTCTTGGCGGGAGGCTGGGGATCGACGACTGCGGTTTCGCTCCGCAGCCCTGATTTTCGCCAGAGAAAAGCACATCACGCATCGGCCGCCAAGCCAAACGAAACGATGGAAAGCGCAGATCTTCGAAAGTTCACGCAAATGCCGACCAAAAGGCTGGCTTTCCGTCGTCGCGGACCCCGTCTGATGCGATGTCAGTCGCCGGGCGCCGGCACACCGTGGCGGGCGTAATAGGCCAGCACCCAAGCCAGATGGGTTTGCATGGCGGTTTCCGCCGCCTGAGGGTCACGTGCTTCGATCGCTTGGTATATGGCGCGATGTTGATTCAGTACGGTGGCGTCGTCGTTCGGTTGGGAAAAAAGCTCGTAGCGGTGAAAGTCGAGCATCTCGACCAGGACCGATCGAATCGTGCTCAAAATGTGGGTGTAGACGGGGCTTTCGGCCGCCTTTCCAATAGCCATGTGAAACAGCACGTCTTCGCGTGCCATATCGTTGGCACGGCCCCGCCTGTCGCCAATCGCATCCATCGCGTCCAGATGACGTCTGATCTCGGCCCGTTCGGCTTCGGTGGCCCGTTCGGCGGCGCGACCGGCAGCCCAGCTTTCCAGCGCCATTCTGATTTCCGCCAGGTCGTGGAGATTGTCGAGCTTTTCGCGCAGCAGGACAGCCAGGCCGGCATCCAAGGGTGCGGATGCCGAGGCTACCCGCGTGCCGCCGCCCTGAACCGACGTCACCATACCCTGGGCTTTGAGCTGTTGAAGTGCAGCTCGAACGGACACTCGGCTAACGCCCATCTCCTCCGCCAATTGGCGTTCACCTGGCAGGCGTTCCCCAGGGGACAGGGTGCCGTCGGCGATCATCTCGGTCACCGTTTGGGCGACCCGATCGGCCTTTCCACCCGCTTGTGGTCTCTCATTTTCGGAAGGCAATTCCATCGACCTTGGGGTGTCACACCTTGCCATCAACGTCAATCCCAGGTCGATCTTCAGAGACTTGGGATTGAGCTAATCGCCAGCCTGTGTAATGTGGCGCGCCGCGCTCGCGCTCGGCCGTACTCGACTGTGCGAATTTCACTATAGTAACGTGCATGATCATGGATAGTTCAATTGCTCCGGCGCTCGATCGCGCGCCGTTGTCTGCTCAAACCTTACGGTCGCCTAAAGACCCGCCGCTGCTCGACATTGTCAATCCGGGCAGCACGGCACCCTTCTTCCTGGTGGCCGACCATGCTGGCCGATGCGTGCCCGAAAGTCTCGGACGGCTAGGTTTGGGGTCGGCGCCCTTCGATCGGCACATAGCCTATGACATCGGGGTTGACGCACTGACGAGGGCTTTGGCGCAGCGTCTGGGCGCACCGGCCATCATCCATCAATACTCGCGCCTCTTGATCGATCCTAATCGCGGCATTGACGACCCGACCTCAATCTGCGCCATCAGCGACGGCGTGATCGTGCCGGGGAACAGGGGTTTGAGCCACGCCGACGCCCAAGCGCGCGCCGATGCGTTCTTTCACCCTTATCATCAGTTGATCGAGGAATGGATCGATGGGTTCATGGAGCGAGGCGTTACGCCCGCCATGATCGCGGTGCACAGCTTCACCCCGCAATTCAAGGGCTTCGATCGGCCCTGGCAAGTAGGCATCCTGTGGGGCGACGAGGGGCGATTGTCCGTGCCGGTAATCAACCGCTTAGCGCAAGATCCGGATCTTTGCGTTGGAGACAATGAGCCCTACACCGGAAAGAACCGCCACGGCTACACCGTCGAAACCCACGCTTATCCCAGAAATCTGCCCAATACGCTGATCGAGGTGCGGCAAGACCTGATCGATGATGCGGATGGGGTCGAAGAATGGGCCGATCGGTTGGCGGATTGTTTCAGCGCGCTGTTGCCGACGGTTGGGTGCGGCGTCGCAAGCGCGAACGACACCAATAACAATCGGGTAAATTCGTAATGCCCTTGTCCGTGCCGTCCTATTCGATCGGTATTGAGGAGGAATACCTTCTCGTCGATCCCGTCACCCGCAATCTGGCGGTAGACCCTCCACAATCCGTTTTTGAAGAGTGTAGTCGCAAGCTTGAAGGCCGCGTCTCGCCGGAATTCATGCGGTGCCAGATCGAAGTCGGCACCCCGGTTTGCACCAACATCGGTGAAGCCCGCGTCGAGTTGGCCAATCTTCGCCGAACAGTTTCGGACATCGCGCGCGCACACGATTTGGAAATCATCGCCTCGTCCACCCATCCGTTCGGTTCGTGGCGTCCGCAAAAGACAACTGAGCGCGACCGGTATGAACAGTTGCGCCAGGACATCGGCGTCCCGGTCCGGCGGCTGTTGATCTGCGCGACCCATGTTCATGTCGGTATCGAGGACGACAACCTACGTATCGATCTTATGAATCAGATGCGGTACTTCCTGCCGCACCTTTTGGCGCTGTCGACCTCGTCGCCGTTCTGGGAAGGGACAGACACCGGGCTCAAATCATATCGGCTCGCCGTCTTTAACGAGCTGCCGCGAACCGGTATCCCGGAGCCGTACTCCGGCTATAGCGACTACGAACAGCATCTGCACATCCTGACCGAGACTGGGGTCATCGAGGACGGGACCAAAATCTGGTGGGACATTCGGCCGTCGGCGCGGTTTCCGACCTTGGAAATGCGGATCTGCGACATTCCCACACGGATGGACGATTCGATCACCATCACGTCGATTTACCTCTCCGTCCTGCGCATGCTGTGGCGCTTGAAGCGCACGAACGCTACGTGGCGCCGATACAACACCCTGCTGATCAACGAAAACCGGTGGCGCGCGATGCGCTACGGGATTGACGCCGGGCTTATCGATTTTGGCCGGCATGAATTGGTCCCGTATGCGTCGTTGTTGGATGAGGTCATCGAGTTGGTGCGGGAGGATGCAGAAGCGCTTGGCTGCCTGGACGAGGTTTTGCACGCCCGAACCATTCTGGAGAGAAAGACAAGCGCGCATAACCAGATTCAGCAGTATGAAGACGCCCTTGCTGAAGGGCGGCCCCCTGCCAAGGCATTGGAATCAGTCGTCGATTGGCTGATTGCTGAGACCCGGCACGGTCTCTAAGCCCTTTTGTTTTCGGTTTTCTGTCCCATCTGGACGGTTTGACGACTTCTCAAACGGGAGCATGTGGAGATGGCTGACACCACCCAGACCGAGCTTGAGGCGGCCGCATTTCGGCGCCTTGTGGCTCATTTGCGTGAGCGCACCGATGTTCAGAACATCGATCTGATGAATCTTGCCGGCTTTTGTCGGAACTGCCTATCGAAATGGTACCTCGCCGCCGCCGAGGATCGCGGCCAGGAAATGGACTATGATCAGGCCCGTGAGATCGTCTATGGCATACCCTATGCAGAGTGGAAGTCGCGTTATCAGACCGAGGCAACGGCCGAACAAAAGCGCGCGTTCGAGGCCGCCAACAAGGACTGACCGCGCGCCGCCGCGATGATCAGCGAATTTATTGACGGGTATTGGCCGCATTCGGCAGCCACGCTCAGCATCCTGATTTCGATCACGGCGACGATCCATGCGTCGCTAACCAAACGCGACGTCCGTTCGGCGGCTGGATGGGTCGGCGTCATCTGGCTCAGCCCGTTTCTCGGCGCATTGGCGTACTATCTGCTGGGTATCAACCGTATTCGCAGGCGGGCTGTGCGCCTGCGCGCGCGGGGGTCGCGGAGCCCGACCCAAGATATCCCGGAAAGTTCGCTGGCCGTGCGCGGGGCCGTGACGGCGATGTCGCCCCACCTGTCGCAATTGCGTCGCCTGGTCAACCGGGTGACCCACCAGCCGTTGACCCAAGGTAATAGGATCGAGCCGCTAATGGGCGGTGATGCCGCCTATCCGGCCATGCTCGAAGCCATTGCGGCGGCGGAGCGAACCATAGCGCTGGGCAGCTACATCTTCGATTTGGACCGGATCGGCAGGCAATTCGTGGACGCATTGGCCGATGCCAGGCGCCGCGGGGTCGAAGTCCGAGTGTTGTTAGACGCGGTCGGATCGCACTACAGCCGCCCCCCGGTCACCCACGAACTCCGGGCCCGCGACGTAACAGTCGGCTTGTTCATGCAAACCCGAGTCCCCTGGCGGCTCGCCTACGCGAACATGCGCACCCACCGGAAGATGCTGATCGTCGACGGGCAAGTCGGCTTTGCCGGCGGCATGAACATCAGAGAGGCGTTTGCCAGCGTGGATGGCAACACCCACACCCAACACGATATCCATTTCAAGATCGAGGGGCCGGTTGTCGCCCATATCGGTGAAGTCTTCGCGCAGGATTGGGCGTTTACTACCGGTGAGGTACTCGACGACGACGATTGGTTCCCTGAATTACACGATTTTGATGACGGTGTCCTGGCGCGCGGTGTGGCGTCCGGCCCGGATCGGCCGATCGAAGGCACGCACATGGTCCTTATGGGCGCCCTAGCAGTGGCCCAGCGCCGGGTGCGTATCCTCTCGCCCTATTTCCTGCCGGATCAGCAGTTGATCGGCGCCTTGGCAGTCGCGGCCCAACGCGGTGTCGAAGTCGATATCATCGTGCCGGAGAAGAACAATCTTCGCCTGGTGCAATGGGCGTCGACCGCGCAGCTTCGGCATGTCATTCGGCCTGGATGTTCGGTCTGGCTGCAGCCGGAGCCATTCAACCATTCCAAGCTCATGGTCATCGACGATCTGTGGTCCTATTTCGGCTCTTCAAACTGGGACCCGCGCAGCCTGCGCCTTAACTTCGAGTTCGACATCGAGGTCTACGATCCGGGCGTCGCGGGGCACTTGGACGCCCATATCGACGCCATCCTGTCGCGCAGCAAACGGCTGTCCCTTGATGCAGTCAATAGCCGGGGATTTGTCAAAAAGGTCCGCGACAGTACGGTCTGGTTAGCGAGCCCTTACCTCTAGACTGTTGGCACTTGTTGAGTGGCTCACGTTTGGCCGCCGACACCGTTTGAATGTCTGGACGACGGCACCGGCTCCGGCCTATCTTTCGCCGCCCGCAAATCAACCCCAGCCCTTTTTTGAAGAGGTTCATCTATGTCCGATGTCAACGGCATCGCCGCTGACCGCCTTCGCTCCTTCATTGAGCGCATTGAGCGTCTGGAAGAAGAAAAGGCAGCACTGACCGCGGATGTGCGTGAAGTGTACGCCGAAGCAAAGGCAGTCGGGTTCGATACCAAGGTGATGCGCCAGGTCGTGCGCTTGCGCAAAATGGAAACGGCCGACCGGCGTGAACTGGAAGAACTGCTGGATCTCTACATGGGCGCCTTGGGGATGCCGGATTAATCGCCCACCAACCAATGCACACTCCCCATGTCGCAGGGCCGGCGCCTCTTCATTGAAAAGGGAGCGGAGTTTCAACAGAGACGCCGCAACCCGTTGTCACCGATTCCGGTCCTGTTCGTCGTCGGCTTTGTCCTGATTGTCGAGGCTGTGGCCATGACCATCCCCATGATGGTTGGTTTCATCTATGGGACAGACAGTTGGATAGCTTTCGGGCTCAGCGCGGCGCTGACCGGTTTCGCGGGCGGCGCCCTGGTTGTCACATGTTGGCAATCCGACGTTGTTTTGTCGGTTCGACAGACATTCATGCTAACGACGTTGTGCTGGTTGGCGGCAGCGTTTTTCGGGTCGCTACCATTCCATTTCGGTGTCTACGAACTAAGCGAAACCGACGCCTTTTTCGAGACGATGTCGGGGCTGACCACGACCGGCTCGACGGTCTTGGTTGGGCTCGACGAGGCGCCGCGTGCCGTGCTGTTGTGGCGGTCGTTGCTACAGTGGATGGGTGGGATTGGCATTATCGCCATGGCAATCGTCATTTTGCCATTCCTGCGAGTCGGCGGAATGCAGCTGTTCCAAGCGGAGCGATCCGACGAGGCAGAGAAGGTTCTGCCGCGGATGAACCAGGTCGCCTTCTCAATATTGCTGATCTACGTCGCGTTAACCGCAGCCTGTACTTTGACCCTGATCATCTGCGGCATGCCGATTTTCGACTCGATCAATCACGCCATGACAACCCTGTCCACCGGCGGATTTTCCACCAGTGATGCCTCAATCGGCGGATTCAATCTCGACTTTGAATGGCCGCTGATCATCTTCATGATCGCTGGCTCGCTACCTTTCTTGCGCTATGTCGCTGCCGTGCGCGGGGATTGGCTCGGGCTGTGGCGGGACAGTCAGATTCGCAATTTCCTGCTGTTTATAGTGCTGTGCTGCGTCATGCTGGCAGCCTGGATGAATTTGTTTAATGGATACGACTTTCTGGCGGCCTGCCGGGAAGCCATTTTTAGTGTTACCTCGATTGTCTCGACGACGGGTTTTGTCTCGGCCGACTATGAAATGTGGGGTAGTTTTGCCGTCACGCTGTTCTTAATGCTGACCTTTGTCGGTGGCTGTACCGGCTCGACATCCGGCGGCATCAAGATCTATCGGTTCGAAATCCTTGGGCTGGCCTTTCGCGGACAGCGTGCCCGGCTCTTGAGCCCGCACCGCGTGATTAGGCTTAACTATCAGGGCAAACCCATCGACCCAAGCCTGCTGGTCTCGGTCATGGGTTTGCTTTTCCTGTTTCTACTGATGTGGCTGCTTGTCAGCCTAATCTTGGCGGCCATGGGGCTCGACATCTTGACGGCGACGTCCGGGGCCGCCACGGCCTTGGCGAATGTCGGGCCGGGCTTGGGTCCTATCATCGGGCCCGCCGGAAGCTTCGGACCCCTTCCCGATGCGGCCAAATGGGTGCTGGCGTTTGCCATGCTGCTTGGCCGGTTAGAATTTTTTGCCGTCTTAATACTGTTGGCGCCCGAATTCTGGCGCCGCTAGTCGGCTGCGGTATCGCCTGCCGATCAGAATTTTGACTGGCTTGTGATAATGTGGCTGACCACGCCGTAATCCTTGGCCTCTTGGGCTGACATCCAATAGTTCCGGTCGGTGTCCTTTTCGACCTTTTCGATCGGCTGGCCCGTTTCCTTGGCGATTGTTTCGTTGATGCGCCGACGCATTTTGATGATCTCACGCGCCTCGATGTCGATATCGACCGCCTTGCCACCGACGCCACCCAAGGGCTGGTGCAGCATGAAGCGCGTGTTCGGCAGGCAATAGCGATGCTTCTTGTCTGCTGCCAGGAAAATATGGGCCCCCATTGAAGCGACCCAGCCGGTCCCTAACACCTTGATGGTCGGTTTTACGAAACGCATCAGGTCGGCAATCGTGTCGCCGCTCTCAACGTGCCCGCCGGGCGAGTTAATAATTATCTTGATAGGGTCATCGCCTTCGGCGGCCAGCGCCAGCAGATGAGCGGAAAACTCCCGCGCCACCTTCATTTCGATTTCGCCGATCAAGAGAATGGTGCGCTGCTGAAAAAGGATCTGGCCGATTTGCGGCCCTTGTCCGCCCTTTCGTCCGTTCTCTTCCTTGTTATCGCTGTTGTCTTCCTTGTCGTCATCGGCTGCGCTGGTCGCATAGGCGCGAGACAGGGTGGGAGAAATCATCGGGTTATCCTTGGGATCTGCGGAAGGCCTAAGCTGGAGATAGAATGGATGGGCCTGTCGTTCAATGGTTGGCGTCTTAGGTAAGTTGCTGTCAGTTCAATAGCTATCCACATAAAGTGAATGGCTGACCAGTTGGCCATGATGCCACAAGTGAAGCAGGAAGGCCGGCGGTTCAGGGGTTAGCGGAAGGGGCAGATCAGGCCCAAGATCAAAGGGAATCTGCACTGTGGTGCTGGGGCAGATCTGAACCACGGCATCCTCCAATGTGGCGACCGTCGACCGGTGCTGATGGCCGCAAACGATCCGCACTACGTTTGGCGCCGCCGCAATGATCTTTGCGAATTCATCTCCGCCTCGTGTCAATCCAATGCCATCCATAAAGCCCGCGCCACTGGCGACTGGTGGGTGATGCATTGCCACCACCGTGGGAACCGCTCTGTTTTCGGCCAGCCTGCGCTCGAGCCACGTGAGCCGCATCTCGCACAGAGCGCCGCTAGATTTGCCTTCATCGAGCGTGTCAAGGGCGATCAAACGGATGGGCGGCAGGTCGATCGCGTATTGATAAAATGGCGCAGCGTCCGAATCCGGCAGATGCCCTAAATTTGCGGCGGTGAGGTTCTCGCGTCCGTCGTGATTACCCGGAATGAGCCCAAAGGGCATTGTCAGCGAGCCCAGATGCTCAGCCAGATGGGCATAGTTGGATGTGCTGCCCAGATCGACCATATCGCCGGTCACGATCAGGAAGTCAGGTTTGGGTTCAAGCGCGTTGAGCCGGACTACCGCTCTCTCCAGCCCCGTAGCCGAGTCCCATTCGTTCCATAGCAGCTCGCCCTTATCGACGATGTGCAAATCGGTAATCTGAGCCAGTATCATGGATCTGATAGTAGACCTCTTCAGCGAGTACTTGATGCCCCAGCATAGCTTAATGCCTTTTCACCGATATTGGCAGGATTGGACCACTGCGGAACTGGCTGCAGTTGATAAGGACCAAATCGTCGCCCTTTTGCCTGTCGCTGCCATTGAACAACACGGACCGCATCTTCCGTTATCGACCGATGCAGCGATCAATCGGGCGATCGTCGATACGGCAGTTGAACGCATGTCGCCCGAACTGCCCGTTGTCGTGCTGCCTGCGCAGGAGATCGGATTGAGTCCGGAACACTGCAACTTTGCGGGCACACTTACCGTGGAAGCGACTACCCTGAGCCGCTTGTGGACCGAAATTGGCGACAGTCTCGCGCGAACGGGCGTTCGCAAACTGCTCATTTTCAACAGCCACGGCGGCCAGCCGCAAGTCATGGAAGGCGTAGCCCAGGACCTGAGGTTGCGCCATTCAATGCTCGCGGCTCACGTCAGTTGGTTTGATTTCGGCGTGCCGGACGGAATGTTCGACGCCGAGGAGCTCGCTCACGGTATTCATGGCGGTGCGCTCGAAACGTCGATCATGCTCTATGCAGAGCCGGGCTCAGTACGACTGGACAAGCTGGCCGATTTTCCAACGGAAGGTAAACATATCGCGGAGGACTTCCGCTGGCTCGGGCCGACCGGCCCAGTACCCTTTGGCTGGATGTCCGAGGATCTCAACCGGCAAGGGGCCATGGGGAACGCCACCGCGGCTGACGCCGACAAGGGGCGGCAACTTGTCGAGCATCTTGCACGCTGTCTCATCGAGACTCTGCAAGAGGTCAAACGGTTTGATCCGCCCTTCGATTGACGGTCTTAAGCGTCTTTAGGCGTCATAGCGAATAAGGGTGGTAACGGGCACGTCCAGCTTCTCGCGGCCGCCCAAAAACGTCAGTTCGATGATGCATGCTGCGCGCGAGACGTTGGCCCCCATCTTTTCCAGCAACGCGATCGTGGCCGCCATGGTGCCGCCGGTTGCCAGTAAGTCGTCCAGGACAACGACGCTCTGTCCCGGCTGAACCGCATCTTCCTGGATTTCGATTCGGTCGGAACCGTACTCCAAATCATAAGTATGGCCGACTGTGGGACCAGGCAACTTTCCAGGTTTACGCGCCATGATAAACCCGCAGCCGAGAACCAGAGCCAAGGGCGCGGCGGTCAGAAAACCACGCGATTCGATGCCGACCAGGACGTCCGGCCGCTCTGGCTTTACGGCCGCAGCCAGTTGCTCGACCGTTTCGCGCCAGGCGCCCGGATGCGCCAATAGCGTCGAGATATCGTAGAATAATATTCCTGGTTTTGGAAAATCTGGGATATGTCGGATATGATCTTGTAAATTCATCATTTTCCTCGGCGTGGCTGCCCCGTATGCTTGGCGCTTATGCATGGTGCCCGGTCCAACGCCAGGCCGAAAGCCACATTAAGGATGATTGCCTTGATCCGTCAGCAGCTTTCTGTCGCGTGCTAGAACCGATGTGTGAAAAGCAAGGTGGGTCAGGGGCGAACGATTCTTTGATCCTGACCAATCGACGTGCGCAACGATAGCCATGGCTGCGGCACCTAGACCAACCCTACAGTGGGCCGACGGGAGGCGCCGCCTTGTCGCTGGCGGCGTATGGGACCTTTCAACAGCCGGATTGCTGGATGCCAGACTGCCGCGCATCGCCGCGCCGGAGGGAGGCAGTCCAATCGCGGTGGATCTTGCCGGAATAGATCGTCTGGACACGGCTGGCGCGTGGTTGCTGGAGCGTATTCGACGCCGATTTGCCGCTGGGGGACGTGACGTCCGTTTCGTGCGCGTGCCCGAAACGCTGGTGGATCTGATTGCCGATGTCCAGAAAGTGGATATCGACAACATGCCGCCACCATTCAGGCGGCGACCGTTTCTGATTTTTCTGAACAGTGCCGGTGAAGTCATCGTCAACTTCTATCACGAGTCTGTTCAGCTTCTGAATTTCCTGGGATTGGTCTTAATCACACTCGGAAAGGTGATCGTACGGCCATCCAAGATACGCGGTGCGTCCACCGTTTATCACATGGAGGCGACCGGCATCCGGGCGATGTTCATAGTAGGCCTGCTGTCGTTCCTGATCGGGGTCGTATTGGCCTATCAGGGCGCCCAGCAACTGGCCGAGTTCGGCGCGCAGATCTTTGTGGTTGATTTGCTCGGCGTTTCTATCCTGCGTGAATTGGGCGTCCTGCTGACGGCGATCATGGTGGCCGGACGTTCTGGGTCGGCTTTCACGGCGCAAATTGGCACCATGATGGTCAATCAGGAGATCGACGCCTTGGAAACGTTGGGCCTCGATCCGATCGAAGTTCTGGTGATACCGCGCGTGATGGCATTGATGGTCACCATGCCATTGCTGGTCTTTTTCGCCGATATCGTTGGTCTGTTCGGCGGTGCCCTGGTTGCTGCCGGTGCCCTCGGCATCGATTTCGGGGCGTTTATGAACAGATTGCAGGACGCGGTTGAGCTTCGAACCTTCTTCGCTGGCTTGATCAAGGCGCCTGTTTTCGCCTTTGTTATCGGCATGGTCGGATGTTTTCAGGGCATGCGCGTGACCGGCAGCGCCGAAAGCGTGGGCCGACAGACCACACAGTCGGTGGTTCAGTCGATTATGCTTGTTCTTGTGCTGGACGCCGGTTTTTCGGTCTTGTTCGCCCAAATTGGCTTCTAGGTGAAGATGGCCGATTCTCAGTTCGTCATACAGGCCCACGGCATTCGGAACCAATTCGGGTCGACGGTCGTTCACAACGGCCTCAACCTCGATGTCAAAAGACGCGAGGTCATGGGGCTGGTCGGCGGTTCGGGGACCGGTAAGTCTGTCCTACTGAACACGATTGTCGGTTTGCGCAAGCCGCAGGCGGGATCCATTCGGGTGTTGGGACTAAACCCCTACGATCCCTCGCCTGATCTGCGGCGGCAGGTGCAAAAACGGTGGGGAGTCTTGTTTCAAGACGGGGCGCTGTTCAGCGGCCTTACGGTGTCGGAGAACATCCAGGTTCCGCTTCGAGAGAACACCAAGCTTCCGATCTCTCTGATCGAGCAGATCGCCAGAGCCAAGATTGCCATGGTCGGGTTGGCGCCGGACGCCTGTAATAAGTTGCCATCCGAGTTGTCGGGTGGGATGCGAAAGAGGGCGGGGCTCGCGCGCGCTTTGGCTATGGACCCGGAGATCCTGTTTCTAGACGAGCCGACGGCGGGCCTAGACCCAATTGGCGCCTCTTCATTCGACAATCTGATAGAATCGCTTCGTAAGAGCCTGAATTTAACGGTTTTGATGGTCACACATGACCTCGACAGTTTGAACGCAATCTGCGACCGTATTGCCGTGCTTTTGAACAAAAGGGTCAC
>JBCCER010000015.1:0-43475 GCA_039030175.1 Pseudomonadota bacterium | reverse complement strand
GGCCCGCCCGGCTTGACCGGACGCGGGGCAAATCGGCCCAGGGAAATCAGGCGATCATAAAGCACCAGGGCGCCCGCCAGGGATACGTTGATCGAAAAGCGGGTCGGTATCTTCACCACATGGTCGCAGCGCGCGATCATCGCATCTGACAACCCGCCGCGTTCTGGCCCCAGCACATAGACCGCCTGGCGCGGATGCCGAAAACTGGGCAGATCGACGGCTTTGTCCAGCAGCTCGATGCCGATGAGGCTTGCGCCCTGCGGAAGCACGAAGTCGGTGACCGATGGGAAGCGATAGAAGGGTAAGTTGCGGGCGGCCTCGGAGGTATCCGACGAGCCCAAATCGACCGCATCCGTCGCCGGCGCCACGGAAAACACGTATGAGGCCCCGAAAGCGTGCCCTGTCCTGATCAGCGCACCCAAATTGGGCGGCTTGCTGATCCCTTCGGCCCCGATTGCGAAATAGCCCTTCATGCGTGATACCAGCCTGTTGTCGTTCTAGGCTTCTTGCACGCCACCGCGACGCGCGGCAAGGTGCGAGGCCGAATCAAAAAAGCCAAAGGAAGCCAGCAGGTGAACGCAGGCCCCCAAACCTTGCCCGCGAATTCGAATGGCCAATGGCAGACATTGGTCGAAGTTACGCGCGGCAACATGGTGGAAAGCCACCATATCGGTGCTGCCGTCGTCGCCGATGCCGCAGGCAATGTTGAGGTGAGTTGGGGCGACTTTGAGCAGCCGGTCTATCCACGCTCCGCGATCAAATCGCTGCAGGCCTTGGCCATCGTCGAGACCGGGGCCGCGGATGCGTTCGAGGTATCGCCGGAGGAGTTGGCCCTGGCCTGCGCCAGCCATGGCGGTGAACCCATGCACACCACCCGCGTTGCGGCTTGGCTCGATCGGATCGGCTGCAGCGTTGATGATTTGCTATGCGGCCCCCAATGGCCAACGCACGAGCCGACGACCAGGACCATGATAGCCGCCGGGGAAGAACCGACCCGGCTGCACAACAATTGCTCCGGCAAACACACCGGCATGCTAACGACGGTGCTTCATAAGGGCGAGGCCTTGACCGGCTACACCGCAACGACCCATCCGTCACAGCAGCGCATTCTCGGCATCTTGGAACGGATGACCGGGCAGGAGCTAGGGTCGGCCCCTTGGGGCATCGATGGCTGCTCATTGCCGACGGTTGCCACGTCGCTGGGTGGGTTAGCCGTTGCCATGGCCCGGCTTGCAGCGCCCGACGACCAGCCCGACCGACGGATCGACGCCGCCGAACGGGTAAAGGCAGCCTGGAGCGGCTATCCGGAACTAATGTCCGGCACCGACCGCTTTGACGCCGCGATCAACCGCGCTCTAAACGGCAGGGCCATGGTTAAGATCGGTGCCGAGGGCGTGTTCTGCGCCTGTTTGGACGAGATGAAGCTGGGGCTGGCTTTGAAAATCGCCGATGGGGCAAGCCGCGCAGCTGAAGTTGCGGTCGCGGGCATTTTGAACAAGCTGGGCGTCTTGACCAATGACCAGATGGACGAGTTGTCCGACTGGACACGACCCACCTTGTTGAACAGGGCCGGTTTGGAAATTGGCGAGGTTCGTCTCGCCAAGGGTGTTTAGCGAGTTGGCGGTTCGGCGATGAGCGATACGGTCCGCCAGCAATATGAGGCCTACCCCTATCCGGCGCGCGACCCGAAGGATGAGGCAAAGCGTCTGATCTCCGGCTCGCCCAGCCATCTGGACGAGTTGACCCATTTCCTGTTCCGCGGCCGCTTGGAACGGAACCCGTTTCGCGTTCTGTTCGCAGGCGGCGGCACGGGTGACGGCCTGGTGATGCTGGCCCAACAAACCCATGACGCAGACATCTCTGCTGAAATCACTTATCTGGATCTATCGTCGGCTTCGCGGGCGATAGCCGAGGCGCGGATCAGGGCGCGCGGCCTCACAAACGTTCGGTTTGTGACCGGCTCGCTCTTGTCGGTCAGTGAGTTGGCACCGGGACCTTACGACTACATCGATTGCTGCGGCGTGTTGCACCATTTGGAGGACCCGGATGCGGGTCTGGCTGCCCTCAAATCCGTGCTGGCGCCCGGCGGTGGCATGGGGCTGATGGTTTACGGTGCGCTAGGGCGGACGGGCGTTTACCCCATGCAGCGAGCCTTGCGGATCTTGGACGAGGGACTGACGCCCGATCGCCAGGTGGCCTTGGCCAAGCAACTGATGGCGGCGATCCCCAACACCAATCTTTTCAAGCGTAATGCGGTGCTGGCCGATCACAAGGCGAGCGACGCCGAACTCTATGACCTGCTGTTGCACAGCCAGGACGTCCCGTTCAGTCATGATGATGTGCTGGCCTGGCTGGATCGGGCCGGAACGGCCTTGGTCAGCCACGCGTTGCCGACGCTCTACCAGCCGGAAACCTACCTTAGCGACCCGCGCCTTGCCCGCCGAACGGCCGATCTGTCGCCGGCAACCAGGGCCGCCCTGGCGGAAGACCTCTCAGGGGCGATCAAAACCCACATCGTCTATGCCGCACGTGCCGAAGAGGCGAGCGATCGCATTGCAGATGTCGACGACCCAAAAATGATCCCGATTCTGCGTGCCATAGACCGCGAACGGCTGGCCAAATCGCTGGCCAAGGGTCAGCCAATGTCGGTGACCCTGGAAGACCAGCCGATCAGCCAGGCAATGCCGCCCCTGGCCAGCGCCATCATCGGCCGCTGCGACGGGCAAACCAGCATCGGTGAAATCCACGAGCAGCTGGTTGCCCTGCGCGGTTCGTTGGAGTGGGCCGAATTTAAACGCCAATTCGATCTGGCCTACGACGCCATGAATGGCATCGGGAAGATGTATCTTCGGGCATCTTAGGATTGCCAGAAGCGCTTTTCGCTCTCTCGGTCGGCGGCGATTCGATCGATGCCGATATCGCCCAACAGGTGGTCGTTGAGCTGCGCCAAATGTCTGCGCGTCCTGATCCTGTGGCGCCACACGGTCAATGTAGCGAACGCTCGGGCCAGCCGTGATTCCGGCGCTGCCACCAGGTCGCGAATGTCATGCGTCTTGGTCAAAATCATCTCGATCATCCTTAATTTTCTTTGGCGGCCGTCATGCGGTGCTGCCCTTGGGTGATTAGAATTGCGCTAATTAGCCGGCAATTTCAAAAGACGATTTCTGATGTTTGTCATTAGAATCTCTCATGGTAGTTTTGTGAGATGAGATTGCCTTCCTTGAACGCGCTGAGGGCGTTTTCCGTCGCCGGGCATCATCTGTCGTTCACCAAGACGGCGGATGAGTTGAACGTGACCCAGGCGGCGGTCAGCCACCAGATCAAGACGCTGGAAGACCAGCTTGGCATCAAGCTGTTCCGACGCGAACCGCGCGGTTTGGTTTTGACCGAGGCCGGGCAGGCCTATTTGACGCCGGTGCGTGACGCGTTCGATCGGCTGGTCGCGGCAACCGACCGGCTGCACACGCGCGACGCCAGCGGCATCCTCACGGTCAGTGTGCTGCCGTCCTTTGCGGCGCGCTGGCTGGTGCCTCGGCTAAGGCGATTTCAAGCCGCCCATCCGGAAATCGATCTACGGGTCGCGGCAGAGGACCGTCTAACCGAATTCGACCGTGATGGGGTTGATGTTGCCATTCGGTATGGCGGCGGAAACTATCGCGGCTTGCGCACGCTGGCGCTGTTTGGCGAGAGCTTCTTTCCGGTGTGCAGCCCTTCCCTTTTGGAAGGTGCCAACCCCCTGCGCGAGCCAAGCGATCTACGCCATCACACATTGCTGCATGATGATGTACGTACGGATTGGCCCATGTGGCTGCTAGCGGCAGGCATCGGCGGCGATGTCGACGCCAACCGCGGTCTGACCTTCAATGACTCCAGCTTGCTGCTTCAAGCGGCCGTCGACGGGCAGGGGGTGGCACTGGGTCGCAGCACCCTGGTCGCTGACGACATTGCGGCCGGACGGCTGGTAAGCCCATTTACGATCAGCCTGCCGTCGCATTACGGCTACTATCTTGTCTATCCAGAGGGCTATGTCAGCCGGCCTAAAGTGCAGGCGTTCGGAAACTGGTTGTTGCAAGAGGCGCAATCGCAGGCGCAAGAGGGCGTTGACGTTGAGCACGATGGGACCGCACCGTGAGTGAGTTTTTTCAATCGCCTCTGGGCATGCATGTGGCGTTCGTGGTGATCGCGCTGCCCGCCCTGCTGCTGATTTACAGGCGGGCCGGCTTGGCCCCTTGGGGGGCTCTTCTCGTGGTGGTCCCCGTGGTTGGGTTTGCGCTTGGCCTAGCCGCCCTGGTCGGTCAGCGCTGGCCTGCGATGCCGGCAAGACCGGGCGGCGAGAAGGTACGCCGGTAATGGAGTGGATCTGGACGTTCGACCCCGTCCTTCAGCACGCGATCGCCGGAGTTCTGATTGTCTCGATGATGGGCTGCGGTGCCTTCATTCTGGTCCGCGCCGGTCGCAGCCCCCTATGGTCGGTTCTGCTGCTGATTCCCGTCGTTCAGCTCATCGCAATCTGGGTCTTTGCCTTCGTCCGTTGGCCTCGGCTCGACGACCCCGAGGGCTAGCCACCCTCGGCCAGGCTCACCAATTCGGCGGCCGAATGGCCGACAAGATCGCGGCGTTGGGCAGCAATGCTCCGCAGCGTGTCGACGACGGCAGGATGGTGGGTGACCCGTTCTGCCAGCGAGGCATAGGCGAATGCCGCCAGAGCGACGCCGGCATCGCCTTGTTCTGCGTGTCCCATGGCCTCGGCGACCCGGCGGACGTAGAGCGGGTTGCCCGTCGCGTAGAAGGACAGCCACATCAACTCAAGATCGGTCGGCCCCGTTACTTGCATGGTCGGGAACGGATAGGATGGCGTTGCTGCCAGCGCCTGGACTGTCTCGGCCGGCACCGTACCGGTTTGGCGCAGACGGTTGAGGGCGGACTCGACGCCAACCGCCCCGCTGGAGGCGATGGACAAGGCCCCGAGCGCCGATAGGTTCGGCTCGTCGTTTGCGATCAGCCTTTCGGTCAGCAAGGGAATTTGGCTGGGCTGGTTGTGCAGGATATGGGCGAAAAAGGCAGCGACCAGGGCGAAGCGCTGGCCTTGGGGGTCGGCCGCCTGCCACACTTCGTCCATCATGGTCGGCGCGATGCGCTCCATCCAGTCAAGCGCCTCTTCAGGCTCGCCATTGCGATAATAGGTTTCGACAAAGCCTAGAAAGCTGTCGCTCTGCGCCCTTGCGTTCGTACTCGCAACGCCGCCAAACAAGGCAATCACGACAAGGATGATAACTGCCCGGACAGCCGCCGCGGGTTTGAAAGTCAGGGAATGTGAGCCGGTCATGGGGCGGCACTCTAGCCACGTTCGGACGGCTTGTCCTGCGTCGAACATGAGCGGCCCTGCATCGCCGCTTGTGTCCAGGGTCGCGGTTCCCTAATGTCCCGCCGCCCTTGGCCGAACGTCCGGCGGGGCAACAACAGGTATTCCAGAGGGATGAAGATGACGGGTGAGGTGAAACGGGTGGTGCTCGCCTATTCCGGTGGGCTGGATACGTCGGTGATCTTGCGCTGGCTGCAGGACACGTATGGCTGCGAGGTTGTGACCTTCACCGCCGATTTGGGCCAGGGCGAGGAATTGGCACCGGCGCGAGAAAAGGCCAGTCTACTTGGCATCGAAGACAAACACATCTTCATCGACGATCTGCGCGAAGAGTTCGTGCGCGATTTCGTTTTTCCCATGCTGCGCGCCAACACGCTATATGAGGGCACCTATCTACTTGGCACCTCCATCGCTCGGCCGTTGATCGCTAAGCGCCAGATCGAGATTGCCAACCAGGTCGGGGCCGACGCGGTCGCCCACGGCTCTACCGGCAAGGGCAACGATCAGGTCCGGTTCGAGCTTGGCTACTATGCCCTGAAACCAGATATCAAGGTGATCGCCCCTTGGCGGGAGTGGGACCTTGGCAGCCGCACAAAGCTACTAGCTTATGCCGAAGCGCGGCAGATCCCGATCGCTAAAGACAAGCGTGGCGAAGCGCCCTATTCGACCGATGCCAACCTCTTGCACATATCGTATGAGGGTAAGGCGCTGGAAGATCCGTGGGTCGAGCCGGATGAGGACATGTTCACCCGCAGCGTGGCGCCGGAGAATGCGCCGGATCAGCCAACCTATGTCGAGATCGGCTTTGAGAAGGGCGACCCCGTCTCGATCGATGGTATCGCCCTCACCCCGGCTGTGCTGCTGACCCAGCTCAACAAGCTCGCCGGAGACAATGGTATTGGCCGGCTGGATTTGGTCGAAAATCGGTTTGTTGGCATGAAGAGCCGCGGGGTCTATGAGACGCCGGGTGGCACCGTCCTGTCGGTAGCCCACCGCGCGATGGAATCGCTGACCCTCGATCGCGACGCGGGCCATCTGAAAGACAGCCTCATGCCGCGTTATTCGGAGCTGATCTATAATGGGTTCTGGTTCGCGCCGGAGCGGGAGGCCCTGCAGACGCTCATCGATCAGACCCAGGAATATGTCAGCGGCGTCGTGCGCATGAAGTTGTTCAAGGGCTCGGCGACCGTGGTGGGCCGCAAGAGTCCCCACAGTCTCTACAATCAGGACTATGTCACTTTCGAGGAGGATACGGTCTACGATCAGCGCGACGCGGAGGGGTTCATCAAGCTGAATGCGCTGCGATTGCGACTGGAGGCGATGGCCCGGCGGAGGAGCTAAAGGCCGGGATAGGGCGAGACGCCAAACACCCAGCGGTGCAGGTGTAACAGAGCGCCATAGGCGATCACGACGATGGCCAGGCGCCACAACCCGATCTCGCGCACCGCATCGCCGATGGACTGGCGTCGGCGGATGATCGCGAGGAACGGTAGGTTCGAAGTCTGCTCGCGGAAACCATCGTAGACCGAGCCGAATTTCCGCGCCTTCTTTCCGTCGATCGCGACCGTACCGCCTAGGGTCAACACCAGGAAAGCACCGAAGAACAACAGGCTCGACATATCCCCGTTGGCGAGCAGGTGCACGATGGCCCAGAGGGCGACACCCCACATAACCGGGTGCCGTGTAATCCGCAGTATACCGATGGGTTTACGGCGGAGGCCCCGGTCTTGGCCAATACTTGTCGGGTTAGGCTGGCTGTAACCGGCGATGACGAGCAGCAATGCCACCGGCATTACGATGACTGCGACATAGCCGCCGAACGGATAAAGAAACCAAAGCGGTTGTCCATAGGGCAGGGTCAAATAGCTGCGAATCATGGCGATCAGCGAGATTGCCGCGATCAGAGAGTAGACCCCGAGATAGGCTCGCTCGCCGATTGAACTGATCAAGATGCCGCGCAACCCGGTGCTGGACAGCAGGAAATGCCCGCCAACGAAGACCAGGGCCGATGCGGCCAAGGGCCAAAGATCCGTCATGCGCTGTCAGACTGCTCCTTGGTACTACATCCATCCCTTGCGCCGGAAATACCACAAGGGCACGACGACGGACATCAACATGACCAGCAGGACAAGCGGATACCCGATTGGGGAGTTGAGTTCGGGCATGTTCGCGAAGTTCATGCCGTAAAGACTCGCGATCAAGGTCGGTGGCAAGAAGATGGTTGCGGCGATGGACAACACCCGCACGATTTCCGTCTGCTCGATGGAGATCAGGCCGACAAGCGCATCCAGCAGAAACGCTATCTGCTGCTCCTGAAAGTCAGCCTGCTGGACCAGCGATATACTGTCGTGCCTTGCGTGCGTGAGGGCGGCATTTTGCGGTTTGGTCAGGTCGGCGAGATGCGTGGTTAGGAACCCTAGCACCCTTTCAAATCCGGTTAGGCTTGATCTGATCTTGGCCAGCAGTCTCCCGTTTCGTCCGACCGTGCGTAAGGAGTCCTGCAAGGATTTGTTTCGTTCGCGCTTTTGCCGTCCGTCGCGGCGCCCGTCTTCTTCCCTAAAGGTTTCGGCCGAGATCGTTTCGATCCGTCGTATCAAGATCTCCATCAGATCCGCCAACCGATCCAAAACTGCATCGATGAGGCCGAGCAGGATATCGATCGGGTCGCTTTCTTCTCTCGGCTTGCGCAGTAGCCATTCGGTGTAGCTCGCAACAGGACTGCTTTCCGCCAGGCGCAAGGTGATCAGCCGACGACCGTCAAGGACGAACGAAATCGGTTCCGACCTCGGGTGTGCACTCTCGGCTTCGCCAATCATCGGCGCTGTCAGGAAGATCGAACCGTCGGTGGTGTAGGTGCGGCTCGACGCCTCGATCTCGTGCATATCCTCGGCTGTGGGCAGCGTGACGCCCAGGGAACGGCTTAGCGCTTCGCGGTCATGGTCGCTTACCTTGAAAGCATCGACCCAAACGGCATTGTCCGGGATCGGGTCATTTGCGGCGATCGGCTGTGGCGTAATCGTGTCGCCGTCCTTCAGGTACACGGTGATCATCGCTGCCTCCTCCGCTAAGACGAGGACCCATGTTACATGAGGGACCTGCGCTCGCGCGCGGGGAAATTGGCCGGTTATCGCGAGAGGGAACCGTGTGTGGCCGCACGGATCGCCGTGATGACCTCGTCAGGCGGTCCGGCGACACGCACTATTTTGGTGCGCGCCGTCGTTCCGGAAACGATCGTGAAATCGGATTTGGCGAGCCCCCAAGCCTTGGCAAGTAGGGCGATCGCGGCTTTGTTCGCCTTGCCCCGTTCGGCAACTGCGGTCACTGCTATCTTGAGGGCGCTTGATCCGTCGGCGTTTTCCGCGATCCCGGCGATTTCATTTCGGTGCGCGCGGGGTGTTACTCGTATCGTTACGCGAACGCCATCTGGCTGCGGTGACAGCCAGCTCACATCGCTTGGATCAGGGCAATGTTGATCTGGACCAGAAGCATCTGCACGAAATACAAGAGCAGAATCAAGATTACCGGCGAGATATCGATGCCGCCGAGATTGGGCATGAAGCGTCGAATCGGCCTTAAGGCAGGGTCTGTCAGTTGATAGAGCGCTCGGCCAATCTGATAGATAAAACTGTTACCGGTATTGATCACGTTGAAGGCGACAAGCCAGCTCATGATCGCCGAAATGATGACCAGCCAGATATAAATGTCGATCGCATAAAGAATAATTTGAATCAAAGGGGTGACAAAGAACATGGGGAAACAATCCGAACCAGCGAGTGATCAACCGTGAATAGCGTAGATAGCGATCCATCGCCATCGGAACAAGCACCACCCCTTGCGACACGGTTGAGGCGACAAGCGTTTCGCTGGATCGGTGGCGCGGCTTTGTCAGCCCTGCCGGCGACGGCACTTGCCCAAACCGCCGACGCGGGGACGGATGACCCGTTGTTCGGCAGCCTCGCGGCCATGCTGATCGCGGCGATCTCGCTGGTCGTCATTGCTTGGCAACGGCGGGTAGCGCGGCGCGAGACGATGCGCGCCGACCATTTTCTCGGCCGCAGCCGCATGCTGGAAGCAGTGCTCGACAGCGCGCCCTGGCCGCATTTCGGCTGGACCTCCGACGGCACGGCGATCGAGGATCCGAAATTCGCCGAGGCGCTTGGCGGGCCGGACATTGCGACCTTTGACGATCTGACCGCCTCTCTAGCCCCTGAAGACGGTGCCAGGCTGACAAAGGCCTTTGGCAAACTGCGTGCGAAGGGCGTTCCGTTCGATCTTCGGCTTCGACGCGCCGATCGGCAATCGCTTCGCCTGGTCGGAAAGCGCGGGCAGAGCATCCATGTCGGATCGAACGGCGAACCCCAACGTGTCGATCTGATCTGGCTGGTCGACGTCGATGGCCAAGAAGCCAACCTCGACTGACGTCTAGGAAGCCCCCGGTACGCCCTTGGTCGTGGAATACTCGAAATGCAGCACCTCGCCCGGATGGACCAGGGCATAGGCGGCGTGGGCCGCTTGGGCGGCCTCGGCAAAACCGGTCAAGATCAGCTTTAGCTTTTGCGGATAGGTCGCAATGTCGCCGACTGCAAATATGCCCGGGAGAGAGGTTTGGCTTGTCGCCTGGTCGATGACGATATGGTCATGATCCAGCGCCAGACCCCAATCTGCAATGGGGCCCAACGTCATCGAGAGGCCGAAAAAGGCCAGCAATGCGTCGGCCTCCAGCCGTCTTTTGTCGCCATCCAGTGTGGCAACGTTGACGGCGGATAGCGCGCCGTCGCTGCCTTCCAAAGAGTCAAGCTGATAGGGCACGACCAACTCGACCCTGCCTTCGTTGGCAAGGGCGTGCAGCTTTGCAACGCTATCCGGCGCGCCCCTGAATTTGGCCCGCCGGTGGATCACCATCACGCTTTGCGCGATGTCGGCCAGGATGATCGCCCAGTCCAGGGCGCTATCCCCCCCGCCCGCGATGACGATCCGTTGGTCGCGAAAAGCGTCCTTATTGGTGACCATGTAGTGGACCGAACGTCCTTCATACGCCTCGATACCCTTAAGGGGCGGCCGGTTGGGGCCAAAGGCGCCGACGCCCGCCGCGATGATCACGGCCTTTGCATCGATTACGGTCCCCTTACTGGTGGTGAGTCGCCAGAATTCGCCCCGCCGTTCCACTCCGGTGACTTGTTGGCCAAGGTGATAGACGGGCTCGAACGGCGCCGCCTGGTCGGCCAGTTTGCCGATCAATTGCTGGGCGCCGATTTCTGGATAGCCCGGGATGTCGTAGATCGGCTTTTCAGGATAGAGCGCCGCGCACTGGCCGCCGATGACGTCCAACGTGTCGATCAGATGGCAGCGCATCTTGAGCATGCCGCACTCAAAAACAGTAAATAATCCGACGGGGCCGGCACCAACTATGGCAACGTCTGTAGATGCGGTGGCAGCGGTCATAACCCGGACGCTCCTGACAACGGGCGGTTTTGACGAGGTCAAGGACATAGCTGTCCCGTGCTTTCATGTGAAGGCGTTCGTTGGGCGAAGTTGGGGCCGGACCGTCCCTGCTTGGCAAACCGCGCCCGGCCGCCGACAATCTCGCCAATGACATCCGCATCAACCGCCGATTCGCCGACAGAAGCGACGATCACACTGCCGAGCCTGGCGGCGACACGATCATTTGCGCGACGGCTGGCAAGGGCCTGGCGGGCTGGCGACGTGATCGCGCTCAACGGTGATCTCGGGGCGGGGAAAACCGAACTGGCAAGGGCAGCGATCCAGGCGGCGCTGGGCGACCTTGTTGAGGTTCCAAGCCCAACCTTCACGCTGGTTCAAATTTATCATTCAAAGGCCGCCGATATCTGGCATTTCGACCTCTACCGGCTGTCAGGGGAAGACGAAGTCGTCGAGTTGGGCTGGCTGGAGGCGCAAAGCGAAGGCGTCGTTCTGGTCGAGTGGCCCGACCGCTTGGGCGGCCTGCTGCCGGGGGACCGGCTGGATGTGAGTCTCGCTGAAGGCGACGGGCCGGACGCAAGGGTGGTCACGGTGGCGGCCGGCGCCTCCTGGCGTGATCGCCTGCCGGATCTCGCCGGACAATGACAGATCCACAAAACCCACACCGCAATGTCGGCACCATCCCGGCTGGCGCGCCCTTCGTCGATCGGCTGGCTGAAGGGCTGATCGGCTGGGCGGCCGGCGACCCGCTGACCTTATCGTCCATGACCGTTTTGCTGCCGACGCGCCGGGCCTGTCGGGCGTTGAGAGACGCTTTCCTGCGAATTTCCGAGGGGCGGGCCCTGCTGCTACCGGAATTGCGGCCGATCGGCGACGTTGCCGAAGACGCCATCGATTTCGACAGCCAGGCCGCGCTCGGGCAGCCGCTTGACCTGCCGCCGGCGCTGGGCGCGTTGACCCGGCGTACGAGCCTGGCCCGCCTATTGCTGGCGCGCGGCGATCTCGACTTGACCGCGGGCCAAGCACTGCATTTGGCCGACGCTCTGGGCCGCCTGTTGGACGAGTCGCAGACCGAGCGGCTCGGCTTTGACCATCTTGCCGACATCGTGGCCGAAGAGATGGCGGTCCATTGGCAGGAAACGGTGCGCTTTCTTGAGATCTTGACGCAGGCTTGGCCGGTTCATTTGGCGGAAATTGGGGCGATCGACCAGGCCGAACGGCGCAACCTTCTGATCGGGATGCAGGCGGAGTTGTGGCGGGCAAAGCCCCCCAAGGGACCGGTCATTGCCGCGGGGTCAACGGGATCGATACCCGCGACCGCCGATCTGTTGGCCGTGATCGCGGCGCTCGAGAAGGGTCTGGTTCTGCTGCCGGGCCTTGATCGTAGGCTGACTGACGATGAATGGCAGGCCCTGGATGAGACCCATCCTCAATATGGCATGAAGCGCCTGCTGGGCCATTTGGAGGTCGAGCGCCATGATGTTGCCGATTGGCCGGCGGAGCGTCCCCAGGCATCGGCTGCCAATCGCTCGGTTCTCGTGCGCGAAATCATGCGGCCGGCATCCACGGCCGATGAATGGCGCCGCATCGAAGGCCTGGACAGGGCCGCACTGAAGGGATTGGCGTGGGCAGAACTTGCCACCGAGCGGGAGGAGGCTGAAACCATCGCCCTGCGCTTGCGTCAGATTTTGGAGATCCCAGGCCATACGGCCATGCTGGTGACGCCGGATCGACCGCTGGCTCGACGGGTCGCGGCCGCGCTGGGCCGTTGGGGCATCGAGATCGACGACAGCGCCGGCCAGCCGCTATCGGAAACGCCGGTGGGCGCGTTCTTGCGCGTGACGGCTGAAGCAGCGGCCGAACAGGTTGCCCCCCGCGCCCTGCTCTCGCTGTTGAAACACCCGCTAGCTGCCGGTGGCATGTCGCGGGAGGCGTTCCGCGATAGGGTTCGGCAGCTTGAGTTGTTGGTGCTACGCGGACCCAAGCCTGCGCCAGGGTTGGACAGACTCTCGCTGTTGGCCGGTCGAGCGGATGGGGAGCTTGGGCGTTGGCTTGCCGACCTCACGCCTGTCCTCTCGCCATTCTTCGACGCGATGTCAGCGACGACGGCCGCTCCCGAAGACCTGCTGCGGCTTCTTGCGGAGGTGTGTGAGGCCTTGGCCGAGACCGACGAGATGGCCGGACCGCTTCGGCTGTGGCGGAATGAGGATGGCGAGGCGGCCGCCGCCCTGATCGCCGAGGCCATGGATGCGCTGGCCTCGTTCCCGGCCGTAAGGCCGCCTGAGTTTCCGGCGCTGTTGGAGGCACTGTTGGCGGGCGCCGTCGTGCGCCCCCGCTATGGCGACCATCCGCGCCTACGCATCTTAGGACCTTTGGAGGCGAGGTTGCAGCAGGCCGACCTCATCGTGCTGGGCGGATTGAACGAGGGCACATGGCCGGCCGACCCCGGCATCGATCCGTGGATGTCTCGCCCGATGCGCAAGCAATTCGGGTTGCCGGCGCCGGAGCGTCGGATCGGACTGGCGGCCCACGACGTGGCGCAGGCGATGGCCGCGCCAAATGTCTTGCTGACAAGAGCCCGTCGGGTCGATGGCACCCCGATGGTTGCGTCGCGCTGGTGGCTTCGGCTCGATGCGGTGCTCAAGGCGGCCCAACTGGATTTGCCATACCAGCAGGCCGACCAAAAGCGGGCGGCGTTGCTGGACGATCCGGGTTCGGTGCGACCGCGGCTGCCGCCCGAGCCCCGGCCGCCCGTCGCAGCCCGACCCCGCAAACTCTCCGTCACAGGATTTTACGCCTGGCAGGTCGATCCCTACGCGCTCTATGCCGAAAAGATCCTGGGTCTTCGGCAGTTGGACCCGATCGAGGCAAGCCCTGGGGCAGCCGAACGCGGGCAAATCCTGCACGCGATATTGGCTGAGTTTCTGGCCAAGATTGACCCCACTTCGCCGGATGCGCTCACCCAGCTGCTGAAAATCGGCCGGGCGCACTTTCGTACCCTCAGCGATTATCCAGGTCTGATGGCCTTTTGGTGGCCTCGCTTTGAACGTGTTGCCGTTTGGATCGTGGCGCGGGAACGCGATCGCCCAACCGGCCAGCGACCTCTCGCGCTGGAGGCAGCGGGCCGGCTGTATGTGGATGCGCCGGCAGGGCGGTTCGAAGTCACCGCGCGCGTGGACCGTATCGACGGGCGTGCAGCGGCAGGCGCCTCGGCGCTGACAATCATCGACTACAAGACAGGTCAACCGCCCTCAACGGCCATGGTGACGTCCGGGTATTATCCGCAATTGCAGCTTGAAGCATTGATTGCTGAAGCCGGCGGCTTTGCTGGCGTTTCAGGCCAGGTGGAGAGATTAGCCTTCTGGCATCTTTCCGGCGGCCGCGAACCGGGGCGCGAGCGCGCGTTTGACGAGGCCGAGGTTGAGGAACTGAAGTCAGGGGCAGACAAGGGGCTGAAGGCACTGATCGCCGCCTTTGATCGACCGGAAACGCCGTACCGTTCGCACCCGCGCGGACGGGCCTTGCGGCCGTTCGGGTACGACCATCTTGCACGCGTCAAGGAATGGTCCGCCGGTACGGCGGGAGGCGACGGGTGACCGGCTCTGCTAGCGCGGTGGATGCCATCTCGCAGGCCAGCGAACGGCAGCGGTTGGCATCGGACCCCGGCGCGTCGGTTTGGGTCGGCGCCTCGGCGGGAACGGGCAAGACCAAGGTTCTGACCGACCGCGTCCTTCGGCTGATGCTAGTGGGCACACCGCCCGGCAGGATCCTGTGTCTGACATTCACCAAGGCTGCCGCAGCGAACATGGCAGAGCGGATCAGCGCTGTTCTGGCCGGCTGGGCTACGATGGGGCAGGCAGCGCTGGTCGAAGCCTTGACAGAGTTGACTGCGGAGACGCCTGGGCAAGCCGACCTAGCGGCGGCGCGGCGCTTGTTCGCGCGTGTCTTGGACACGCCTGGCGGCATGGCGATCACGACCATCCACGGGTTTTGCCAATCGCTCCTGCGACGGTTTCCTATCGAAGCGCGGCTACCGCCTCATTTCGATCTGATTGACGAGCGGGATGCGCTCGAGATTCAGCAGACCGTTCGCCAGCGCCTCTTTGAGAATCCGATGCCGGAGTTGGTTGCGCCGCTCGGGCTTGTCACCGGACTGGTGGACGCGGACACGTTCGATGGGCTGATGGATTCGATGCTCGCCAACCGTCAGAAGCTGCAATTGGCCACTAGGCAGCCTGAGGGCTTGTCGGCCGCTATCATTCGTCGGCTGAACATGGATGAGGCAGACAGTGCGGAGCGCTTGTTGGCGGCGGGATGCCTGGACCGCGCTTTCGACGGTCCGGGCTTGCGAAACTGCGCGGAGGCCTTGGCGGATGGCAGCGACCCGGAACGCCAGCGAGCGTCGGCGATTTTCGACTGGCTAAACGCGCCAGCGGACGTACGGGTGTCGATGATCGACGCGTACAGGCGCGTCTTCCTCACCGATGCGGGCACGGTGCGTGCGAGGCTGATGAACAAGGCCACCTTGGAACGTTGTCCCGGCGGGGCGGATATCCTTGCTGCCGAGGCGGCGCGCCTTGTCGCGCTGGACAATCGGTTAAGGGCTCTCGCTATCGCAAAGGCTAGCATGGCGATCTTCGCGATTGGATCGGCCTTGATCGAGGCGTATGAGAAAGCCAAGCAACAACGCGGCGTGATGGACTATACCGACCTCATCCTGCGCGCCGCCGCTCTGCTGCGAAGTCCCGATAAGGGGGCTTGGGTGCTCTACAAGCTCGACGGCGGTATTGACCATATTCTGGTTGACGAAGCCCAGGACACCAGCCCAGAGCAATGGCAGATCGTTACCGCGTTGGCGGAGGAGTTTTTTGCCGGTAAGGGCCGGTCGGAGGTTCAGCGCACGATCTTCGCCGTCGGCGACGAAAAACAGTCGATATTTGGCTTTCAGGGGGCCGACCCCGCCGCCTTTGACGTCACGCGAAAGCGTTTTCAAGACCAGATCCAAGCCGCCGAGCAGACTTGGCGCAGTGTCCCGCTGCAGATCTCATTTCGATCGGCACGGGCTGTTTTGGACGCGGTGGACGAGATCTTTGCACCGGAAGAGGTCCGCAAGGGCGTTGCTGTCGAACCCCTGGCCCACGGTGCAGCGCGAGAGGGGGTCGGCGGGCGTGTCGAGCTATGGCCGCCGGTCGGGCCTGTCGACGACGATGACGAAGGAGATTGGTCTCCGCCTGTTCACCAGCGTCGGCATGTGGCCCCGGCCGCACGGCTGGCGTCCGCCATCGCCGATCGGGTCAAGCGGTTGATCGACGATGGCGATCGCCTGGTATCTGCCGATCGGCCCGTACGCGCGGGCGATTTTCTAATCCTGGCGCGCCGGCGTAGCGACGTGTTTTACGAGATCGTTCGTGCCCTGAAGGATCGCGGCCTGCCGGTGGCCGGGGTCGACCGAATGATCCTTACCGAACAGTTGGCGGTCATGGATCTGCTGGCGCTGATCGACTTCCTACTGTTGCCGGATGATGATTTGACCCTTGCGACGGTCCTGAAATCACCGCTGATCGATTTAGCCGAAGACGATCTTTTCAGGCTTGCCCATGGGCGCAAAGGGCCGCTTTGGCAGGCCTTGGCGGCTCGTGCGGGTGATCCCGTTTATCGGCCCGCTTTTGATTATCTCTCCTATTGGCTGGCCCGCGCGGATTATGTCGGCCCCCACGCGCTCGTGGCGGATTTGCTTGTGCAGGCATGCCCAGGCGACCGGTCGGAGGGCCCGTCAAAACGAGGCAGCGGCCGACGAGCGTTGATCCACCGGCTAGGCGAGGATGCCAAGGACGCGATTGACGAGTTGCTGGTCCAGGCGCTGGCGTTCGAGCGACATCACCCGTCATCGCTGCAGCGTTTCGTTCATTGGCTGCGTCAGGCCGACATGGAGCTAAAGCGCGAGTTAGAGACGGGTGCAGCCGACCAAGTGCGAATTATGACGGTTCACGGCGCGAAGGGGTTGCAGGCCCCGATCGTTGTCTTGGCCGACACAATGTCACGCCCGGCGGGGGGGACATCCCTGTTTTGGCCGGGCCTGAGCGACGACGGACCGCCGTTATGGCGGCCCCATGTACAGCTTCGCGAGCCGGTCACACAGGCGTTGGAGGACGGGCTGAAACAACGCGAGGCCGAAGAATATCGCCGGCTGCTCTATGTCGCCCTCACCCGCGCGGAAGACCGATTGATCATCACCGGTCACCATGGCTCCCGTATGCCCAAGGAGCAATGGTACGATTTGTGCCGGGAGGGGATGAATCGCCTGAATGGCGTTGAGCCAGCCTCGTTCGATGCCGATTGGGCGGACACCATGCTGGTTTACGAGCAACCTCAGACAGTCGAACCGCGAAGGGGTGAGCATGGCATTCTCGAGCAGGAGCCTGTCGAACTGCCTGCTTGGGCCGATCAACCACCGCCACCGGAGCCGCAGCCCACACGGCCGTTAATCCCGTCGCGGCCGTCGGCGGACGAACCGGCGGTACGCTCTCCTCTGGCCGACGAGGAGGGAGAGCGGTTCAAGCGAGGCCTGCTCATCCATCAACTCCTGCAGATGTTGCCGGATCTGCCCTCAAACGAACGGGCAAGCGCGGCTGCCCGGTTCCTGGAAAGGCCCGTCCACGCATTGGATCGCGATCAGCAAATGTCCTATGCCAGCGAGGCACTGGCGGTGATCGACCATCCTCAATTCGCGCCTCTGTTTGGCCCGGACAGCAGGGCGGAGGTGCCTGTGACCGCGCGTATCGGCCAGACAGTCCTGTCGGGGCAGATCGACCGGCTGCTCGTTGCCGACGCAGACGTCACTATTTTGGATTACAAGACAAATCGCCCGCCTCCGCGAATGCCGGGCGATGTCGATCAAGTCTATTTGCAGCAAATGGCTGCGTACCGTGCAGCCTTGCGGGCGATCTATCCAGATCGGCCGATCGCCTGCGTTTTGGGCTGGACGGACGGGCCGATTTTGATGCCTCTGCCCGACGATTTGCTAGATCGCCATGCGCCGGATGCAGAGCCGGCTCCTTGACCAAGCCGACCGGCAATACCCATATTGGCCAGACTCGACGCGAGAAGGGGGGTTCCGAGGAGCCCCGAAAACAAGCGAGGAAGCTATTTATGAGCGCAACAAAAGCCGTCTCCGATTCCAGCTTTGAGCAGGATGTCCTGAAGGCCGATGGCCCAGTCTTGGTCGATTTTTGGGCCGAATGGTGCGGACCGTGCAAAATGATTGCGCCTGCGCTGGAGGATCTGGCGGGCGAAAAGGCCGGCCAACTAACCGTTGCCAAGGTCAATATCGACGAGAACCCGGGTACGCCGTCGAAATATGGCGTGCGCGGCATTCCCACCATGATGCTGTTTCGCGACGGCGAGGTGGCAGCGACAAAAATCGGTGCCCTGCCGAAGGGTGCCCTGTTCCAGTGGGTGGATTCGGTTCTCTAGGCTGGCTTAGCCGTTTTCGGCGAGGATAGCGCCGGCCAAATAGAGCGAACCGCAGATAATGACGCGCCCGCCGGGGAGCACCCGGTTGGGCGCGTCTTTCATGTCGGCGACCCAGTCGACATCCGAAATGCCGATAGCCTCGGCGCGTTGGGCTAGGTCTTCGGGGCTGATGGCCGGGCTGTCGTCGGGGATTGGCACGGCGATGAGTTTGTCCACAGCGCCAACCAAGGGCCTTAGCACCGATTCAACATCTTTCCTGGCCAGCATTGCTGTCAGCACGGTTGTCGGACGCTTGGGCTGTTCGGCAAGCCAGGCCGCAAGGGCAGCACCCCCACTGTCGTTGTGAGCGCCGTCAAGCCAGACCTCGTCGCTGCCAAGCGCGTCGATCAGCGGACCTTTGTGCAAGCGCTGCAGCCGGGCAGGCCATTCAACCTGTCTCAAGCCCTGCGATTGGGCGCCGGTATTCTCGTTCAAGCCTTCGATCAGGCGCGCGAGCCGCACAGCGGTCGCAGCATTGCCCCATTGGTGGGCGCCGGGCAGCGCCGGTAACGGCCAGCTCGTCTCGCCGTCCCGATCGGTCACGATCAGCGCGTCGCCCGCCCGCCGGTAATGCCAGTCGATGCCGTGAACGTCACCGATCGCACCCGTGGCCGCAATCTCTCGGACTAATGTCTGGCTGGCGGCATCGTAGACCTGGGGGCCGACGATCGCCGGCGCGCCCGGCTTCAAGATGCCGGCCTTTTCCCCTGCAATCGCCTCGATCGTGTTGCCCAAGAACGCTTGGTGGTCGAAGGAGATGCAGGTGACGGCGGTGGCAAGCGGCTTGTCGACCAGGTTCGTCGCATCGAGACGGCCACCAAGACCCACTTCGAGCAGGGCGAAATCGGCCTTGTTCTCGGAGAAGGCCAGGAGGGCTGCGATGGTCGCGATCTCGAAGTAGGTGATGTCGCCGCCATCGTTGGCGCGCTCGCACCGTTCCAGCACGTCCAGCAGATGGTCGTCGTCGATCTCCTGACCGCCAACCCGGATGCGCTCGTTGAACCTGACGAGATGCGGCGAGGTATAGGCGTGCACCTTCAGTCCGGCAGCCTTGCCCATCGCGCTCAAATAGGCGACCACCGATCCCTTGCCATTGGTGCCCGCGACATGCACGACCGGCGGTAAGCTGCGTTCAGGATGGCCTAGCCTCTCCAGCAGCCGGGGCATGCGGCTCAGCGAGAGGTTGGCTTGTTTGGGGAAAAGCGTGCTTAGTCGCGATAGCGCGGCTGCGACGGCATCAGCTGCTCGGGCGTTCGCCATCTTCGGTCTCTTCGGCGGGCGCTTCCTCGGTGGCGTCCTCGACCTCACCGTCGGCCTGATCGGTCGTCTCCTCCGATTCCGATCCCGACGACTGATCTGCGATCTGCTCCATAGCCCCGTCGCCGCTGGCCGCCTCGATGGTCGTTGGCGCGTCCGGTTTTAGCGGCACAACCTGTGCGGACGGCGTCGGCTGGCGCAGCAGTCCGACGATACGTGCAATCGTCTCCCGCAGTTTCGCACGATGGACGACGATGTCGACCATGCCGTGCTCAAGCAGATATTCGGCGGTCTGGAAGTCGTCCGGCAGCGTTTCGCGAATGGTCTCTTCGATCACCCGCGCGCCGGCAAACCCGATTTGAGCACCCTGTTCGGCAATGTGGATATCGCCCAGCATCGCAAACGAGGCAGTCACTCCGCCTGTCGTCGGATCGGTCAGGATGACGATGTAGGGCAGGGACGCTTCCTTCACGAGATCGATCGCAATCACGCTGCGCGGCATCTGCATCAAGGACAGGATGCCTTCCTGCATGCGGGCGCCGCCGGAGGCCGGAATGGCAATCAGCGCTGCGTCCTGAAGAACTGCCAGTTTGGCCGCTGCTAAAAGTCCTTCACCGACAGCCGTGCCCATGGAGCCGCCCATGAACTTGAAGTCGAACACGGCAATGACTGTCTTGTTGCCGCCGATATCGCCATGGGCCACGGTGATCGCGTCGTTATGGCCGGTTTTCGACTGGGCCTCTTTCAGCCGATCCGTGTAGCGTTTCGTGTCCCGAAATTTGAGCGGGTCAACGGCCGCCTCAGGCAGCTCGATGGTGGTGTACTCGCCATCGTCGAACAGCATCTGCAGCCGCTGGGGCGCACCGAGCCGCATGTGATAGCCGCAATGCTGGCAGACATGGAGGTTGGACTCCAAGTCGCGATGGAAGATCATCGCTTCGCAATTGGGGCATTTGTGCCAGAGATTGTCTGGTACCTCCGGCTTGGACGAGACCAGCGCCCGCAATTTGGGCCGAACGAAGTTGGTAAGCCAGTTCATGACCTGTGCCGAGGCTCCTCAGACGGCGGAAAACCCATTCGTACGCGTACGGGGCCGACAAGGCCCTCGCAAACCTATTTAGGAACGCGCGCCGCGAACACCATCTGCAAGTGAACTGACAAAGTCCAGTACCGACTGAACCGAGCCATTTTGTTCGCCGATTTGGCCGATGCGATCGACAATCGCGGAGCCGACAACGACGCCATCGGCGTGGCGCGCGATCTCTGCTGCCTGTTCCGGCGTCTTGATGCCAAAACCTACAGCCACCGGCAGTTCCGTGTGTTTTTTCAAGCGCTTGACGGCAAAGGCCACGTCTTGGCTGGTCGCCGAGCCGGCGCCCGTTATGCCCGTGATCGAAACGTAGTAGACGAAGCCCGACGTGTTGGCCATGACGGCCGGTAGGCGGGCCTCGTCGGTCGTCGGTGTGGTCAGGCGAATGAAGGGCAGGCCCGCGCTTACCGAAGGTAGGCATAGCTCGCCATCCTCCTCCGGCGGCAGATCGACGATGATCAGCCCGTCGACGCCAGCGCTAAGCGCATCGACGAGGAATTGGTCCACTCCGTAGCTGTAGATAGGGTTGTAGTACCCCATCAGAACGATCGGCGTGGTCTGATCGTCCATTCGAAACTTGCGGACGATGTCGAGTGTTCCGGGCAACGTCATACCGTTGTGAAGCGCCCTTAGGCCCGCAGCCTGGATGGAGGGGCCGTCGGCCATCGGGTCGGTAAACGGCATGCCAAGTTCGATGACGTCGACGCCTGCATCAGGCAGGCCGCGCATCACCTCAAAACTCGTATTGGTGTCTGGATCGCCTGCCGTGATGAAGGCTACAAGCCCCGCCCGACCCGCATCCTTTAGCGAGGCGAACCGATCGGTCAGCCGCGCGGTTCCATTCGCCGCCGACATCAGACCTCAACCTCCAGATGCTCGGCGACGGCGAAGATGTCCTTATCGCCGCGACCGCACAGGTTCATGACGATGATCTTGTCTGGATCCATATCAGGGGCGATTTTGGCGACATGGGCGAGGGCGTGGGACGGTTCCAATGCCGGGATGATGCCCTCGAGCTTGGAGCAGAGCTGGAAGGCTTCCAACGCTTCATGGTCTGTCACTGATACATAGGTCACGCGGCCCTGGTCGTGCAGCCAGGCATGTTCGGGGCCAATGCCGGGATAGTCGAGGCCGGCCGATATCGAATGCGCCTCCTGAATTTGGCCGTCATCACTCTGGAGAAGATAGGTCCGGTTGCCGTGTAAAACGCCCGGTCGGCCGCCGGTCAGGCTGGCGGCATGCTCGCCGCTGTCGATACCCTTGCCACCGGCCTCGACCGCGATGATGTCGACGTCGGGCTCGTCCAGGAAGGGGTGGAACAGGCCGATGGCGTTCGAGCCACCGCCGATGCAGGCGACCAGAAGATCCGGTAGGCGGCATTCATGCTGCATGATCTGCTCGCGCACCTCCTCGCCTATTACAGACTGAAAATCCCGCACCATGGCGGGATAGGGATGGGGGCCGGCGGCCGTTCCGATGATGTAGAAGGTGTCGTCGACATTGGTGACCCAGTCGCGCAACGCCTCGTTCATGGCGTCTTTCAGGGTGCGACTGCCGGACGTCGCCGCCTTGATCTCGGCGCCCAGCAGCTTCATGCGAAAGACGTTCGGCTTCTGCCGCTCGATATCGACCTCGCCCATATAGACGGTGCAGGGTAGGTCAAAGAGAGCGCAGACCGTGGCGACAGCGACGCCGTGCTGGCCGGCGCCGGTTTCAGCGATGATCCGTGTTTTGCCCATGCGCTTGGCCAGCAGGATTTGGCCAAGGCAGTTGTTGATCTTGTGGCTGCCGGTGTGGTTCAGCTCGTCGCGCTTGAAGTAGATCTTTGCGCCGCCGAGATGGCGTGTCAGCCGCTCGGCGAAATAGAGTGGCGAGGGCCGGCCCGTATAGTGGGCGTTGTAATACTGCAATTCGGCTTTGAAGGCGGGGCTTGCCTTGGCCGCCTCATAGGCCTTCTCGACCTCCAAAATCAACGGCATCAGGGTTTCTGCAACGAAGCGGCCGCCGAAGATGCCGAAATGGCCGGCTTCGTCGGGTCCGGTTCGATATGTGTTCACGCGAAGGGCTGCGGTCACGGGGCGATATCCAATGAAATTTGTGGGGATTTCGAGCCGGCGGATTGGGGCGAGTCGATTTGTGTCATCGGTGGCTCCGGTCCGGCGTTGAGTGTCGATAGAACGACACCTCGCGAAAATTGGCGGCGACCTTACCCATGCCCTTTGGAAGTGTGAACCGGCTGTTACAGCATGTCTGTGTTGAAAATCGCTCAGGGTGAACGCTTAGTGCCATCAGGCCGAATTGAATGCTAGATGTTGCGCCCATGGCCAGTCTTTACGACATCAAGCCTCGTTTTCAGGCAATCCTAAGACCGCAAGTCGATCGACTGGCCGGCGCTGGCATCACGGCCAACATGATCACCATCGCGGCGTTGGGGCTTTCGGTTGTCTATGGCCTTGCGATTGCGGCCTGGCCGTTTTCCACTGTGCTGCTGCTTGGCCTGCCGGTCGTCTTGCTGATCCGCATGATGCTGAACGCTGCCGACGGCATGCTGGCGAGGGAGCATGACCAAAAGACACGGCTGGGTATGGTTCTCAACGAGTCAGGGGACCTCGTCTCGGACGCCGCACTCTACTTGCCCCTCGCGATCTCTTTTGCAGCCCCGAGTTGGATGGTGGTGGTGCTCGTTATGCTGGCGCTGGTCGGTGAGGCCATTGGCATGTTGGGACCGACCCTTGGAGGTGATCGCCGCTATGACGGCCCATTCGGCAAGGCCGACCGCGCGCTGGCATTTGGAGCGCTCGCTATCTTGACGGCGCTTGGCTGGGCGACCTGGGTCTGGGTGCCCGTGGTGCTTGGCGTTCTGATCGCCTTGGCCATCGCGACGATTGTCAACCGTGCGCGCAAGGTGATTGCCTAGTGGGCGATATTTCCTTTCCCCTCGTCCAGTGGACGCTCGGCGGCCTGCTTGTGCTATTGGTCGTCGTCAGTGCGCTTCTGTGGGCGCTACGGCGCAGATACCCCCAGCGGAACTGGCGAGAACTGACCGATCGCACCAACAGCTGGTGGGTTCTTGTGATCGTGTTCGGCGCGGCGATACTGATCGGCCGCACAGCCAGCCTTGTGCTGCTAACGCTGGCGAGCTTCCTGGCGCTGAAGGAATACTTTTCGCTGATTCCGACCCGGCGCGTGGACCGACGTGTCCTGTTCTGGGCCTATCTGGCCATCCCTATTCAGTTCTATTGGATTGGCACCGGCTGGTACGTGATGTTCCTGATCTGGGTGCCGGTCTACATGTTCTTGCTGATGCCGATGATCATGGTCATCGCCGGCGAGACCAAGGGCTTCCTGCGCGCGGCCGGCTCGATCCAGTGGGGCCTGATGATCTGCGTCTTCCTGCTGGGCCATACGGCGCAGTTGCTGGCCGCCCCGAACGAGGGCAATCCGGTTGCGGGCAGCGCCGGCTGGTTGCTCTATCTTGTGATCCTGACCCAGTTTAACGATGTTGCGCAGTATGTCTGGGGCAAGGCATTCGGAAAAACCAAGGCCGCGCCCGCGGTCAGCCCGAACAAAACGGTGGAAGGGTTTCTAGGCGGATTGGGCACCACGCTTGTGCTCGCGGCGGTCCTGGCGCCGGCCCTTACGCCGTTCGACATCTCGCAATCCCTGTTGGCGGGCGCAATCATCGCCTTCGGTGGCTTCTTCGGCGATCTGGTGATCTCCGCCCTAAAGCGCGATCTTGGCGTGAAGGATGCTGGCAGTTTGCTGCCGGGCCATGGGGGTGTGCTCGATCGGCTGGACAGTCTCGCCTTTGCCGCGCCGCTATTCTTCCACTACGTCGCGTTCCTGTACTACTGATGCTGCGGCTCCTGTTCTTCGCGCTGATCGTACGGCCCGTGATGGCGATTGCCGTGGGGCTGAATGCGCGTCATCGCGAGCGGCTGCCGACGCGAGGCCCCGCTATCGTCGTTGCCAATCACAACAGCCATTTCGACACGCTCGGCCTGATCGCCCTGTTTCCGCTGCGCCTGTTGGCCAAGGTCCGCCCCGCTGCGGCGGCGGACTATTTTCTGACCTCGAAGCTGAAATCTTTCGTGTCGCAACGCCTGATCGGCATTATCCCCATCGATCGAAACGCCCTAAGCAAGGGCGAGGACCCGCTGGTGCCCGTCTATGCGGCGCTGGACGAGGGTAGCATCGTCATCCTGTTCCCCGAGGGCAGCCGGGGCGAGCCGGAGCAGGTTCAGCGCTTCAAAAAGGGCATCGCCGTGCTGGTCGAGCGGCGGCCCGAGGTGCCGGTGACGCCAGTCTTCTTACACGGGTTTGGCAAGGTGCTGCCCAAGGGGGCTTGGCTGCCTGTGCCATTCTTTTGCGATGTCTTCGTCGGCGAACCGGTCATCCCGCCCAGCGAAGGCGGCCGCGATGGCTATGTCGCCAAGTTGGAGGCCACCATGGCCGACCTCGCGTCGGAGGGTAACTTCCCTGCTTGGGACTAGGCCATGATTACCCGGAAGGCCAAACCGCACAGGAACGCCCCAACCAAGGCAAAGCCGAGATAGGCCAGGAACGCCGGTTTGCGTACCAAGGCAAAGACGGCGATGGCCGCTGGGATGCAGGTGACGCCGCCGGCGACCATAAAGGCGAGCGCGGCACCCGGCGCCATGCCCTGTTCCAACAGGCCGCTGACCAGCGGCAAGGCGGCAAAGCCGTTCAGATAGGCCGGTACACCTATGATCGTCGCCAGCGGCAGGGACCAGGCATTGTCACTGCCTAAAGCGGAGATGATCCAGGACTCCGGGATGTAGGCCAGCATCAGGCTTTCCAGCACAAAGGCCAAAGTAAGCCATTTCAGTAGGAAAAGAGATGACCGGCGCGCTTCCTTTCCAAAGGTCGACATGCGGCTGTCCTCGCGCCAGATGCACCATTCGATTGGCTGTGGGGCGCGTATAGTTGCACCACCGCATCCGCCATCGCCGACACCTTCACGCAACGGGTTCTCAAACCGGCCCGCGCGCTGCAACAGCAACACGCCCAGCCCGCCGAACGCCCCAATGGCAAAGGCTGCCGCTGTCTTGGCAATCGCAAAGTCTATCCCCAGCGTGCCGACGGTCAGGGCGAACATGGACGGGTCCATGATCGGCGACGCTAGCCAGAAGGCCATGACCGGGGCTAGCGGCACGCCCATGGAGAGCAGAGCCGCGATCAGCGGGATTACGCCGCAGGAGCAGAAGGGGGCGACGGCACCGATCAGCGCCGCCGCAAAGATCATCGGTAACGGTCGGCCGATGAACGCGTTGGCGATGAGTTGGTCGCTGCCGCTGGCCTTGGCGTATCCCGCAACACCGACCGCCAGGGCCAGGAAGGGCAAGACTTCGACCAAGCTCCACCCTGTCGAGCGCGCGCTTTCGATGAATTGGAATGGATCCAACAAAGCCAGGGCGGCCAGGATCGCGGCAATCACCCACCAGACTGGTTCGCGCAGGTTTGGTAGGGCCAGCGTGTGGCTCGCGCGGCGAATGAGGGCGGTCATGACACGGCCTTTATGGTCGGACGGTTGCCGGCGCCGCCATGCACATGGCTGTCGCCGTCCTGCTCGCCGAGATCGGCGCAGCATTCCTCGGTGAGATAAGCCAGCATGGCATCCATCACTGGAAATGCAGGCCGACAGATGACCTCGCGCCCTTGCCGTTCCTGAAGAACCAGCCCGGATCGCGTCAATGCGCTCAAATGGTGGGCCAGCGTCGAGCCTGGGATTCCCAGCGCCTCTTGAATACCGCCCACAGTCATCCCGTTTGGACCGGAGCGGGCCAAACGGCGAAAGATCTCTAGCCGGGTCGGTTTGCCGAGCGCCGCCAGGCAGGCAGCCGCACGGACGCTATTCATCGTTTCAGTCATGAGAAAACTATATTTCTAGAAAAGTCGATATGTCAAGTGTTGGATTGCGATGATTCTTTCTCCTTGGGCTGTTCAGCCGCCGTGCTGGCCGTAATATCGATTGGGGCTGACGTGCCTAGTGCTTTGGAAAACCCGAAAGAATTGGGCGTACGAGCCAAAGCCGGCGGATAGGGCGGCTGTCAGCAAGGGAGTGGAGGTTGCCCGGGCCATGATGGCGTCGACCCGGTCGAGCCGGACGCGATTGCGCAATTGGGTGACGCTCACACCCATCTGGGCGACGAACAGGCGTGACAGGCGCGAGGCGCTGAGGCCCGCGGCTTTGGCAAGCGTCGGCAGATCGAGGCTCGGGTCATCGCGCAGCAGCATGGTGGCGCGCTGAACCGCGGGGTGGACCTGCCGGGTGGGCGCAGGTTCGCCAGCGGCATAATCCCGCCAAGCCCGCAACAGCCACCAAGCGAGCCCTGCGTCGACGATCGCCGGGTCCGATCCCTGGGCATTGATCTCGTTTGCCAGACGGGACAAATCGTCGGCTAGGTTTGGAGGGAGAATGCGGGCCTCGGTTACCTCGGGCGCATCTTCGGCCATTTTCGGTAGTTCGATGCCTCTCCGGTCCAGAAAATCCGGTCGGAAAACCGCTATCCACATGTCGAAATCCGGGCTGGCATCGACCAAAAGATGGTCCTGATCCGGAAACAACCACAGCAGCTCGCCCGGGAGCATCTGGCGCGTGCGCTCCCCGATCAGATAGCTTGCGTGTCCGCGCAGAACCAAATTGGCTTCGATTTCCGCATGGCGGTGCGGCGAGGCGTTCCGGACATGACGGTCGGAATAGCGCCAGCAGGCGCCGCCATGCCCCTCAGGCAAGAACAGATCGACGAAAGCCACAGCACAATATGCAATGTCTTTGCCATTGAATGCAAAGACCGACGCATCGCTGACGGATAGAACAACATCAGAAGCAAGATACGGAACCACAGGTTATGACCGTCGACCCAAATGACGACTATCGCCGCAATGGCTATTGCGTGTTCCCCAATCGAATTGACGCCGCTGCCTTGGCTGACCTTCGCCAGGCCTGCGATACGATGGTCGCTGACCCGGACCGCGAGGCCAGGGTTAAGTCGCGGCACAAAATCAATGTCGGCGAGCGCCGCCTGTTTCTAGCGCGGCAGCACGAGGCCTATCCGGCGGTCGCCTCATTTGTGCTCGAGGGGGCAGCAGCCGAGTTGGCGCGGGAATTGATCGGTCCGGACCCTCGCCTGTTTACGGAGCAATTTGTCTTTAAGGCTGCCGGCGCCGGATCGGGCTTCGCCTGGCATCAGGATTCCGGCTATGTCGGGTTTGAGCATAGACCGTATCTGACCTTGTGGTGCGCGTTGGATGACGCGACGCTCGATAATGGCTGCGTCCATGTTCTTCCGCGCAATTTGGACGCCGATGTCTCGGTCAATCGCCATCGGTGGGACGATGCCGGCAGCGAGATGGTCGGCTATGACGGGGACAAGGAGGGCATCGCAGTGCCGTGCGAGGCCGGTACTATCGTCGCGTTCTCCAGCGTGACGCTCCACCGGTCCGGCCCGAACCGCACGCAGACGCCAAGGCGGGCCTATGTGTGCCAGTACTCGGCAGAGCCGATCGTGAATCCGGAGACTGGCGAGACCTTGAACTTCGCCAAGCCGCTGCCCGCGGCTTGATTGGCGTCAAAGTTGCGCGGCCTGGGTCAGGAAATCGCGGATCAAAGCTGGCGTCTTGTTACCAGGGCGATCCTCGACGCCCGACGAGGTATCGACCGCAGTTGCGCCCGTCGTGCGAATGGCCTCGGCCAGATTATCCGCGTTCAGCCCGCCGGAGAGCATCCAGGGTTTTGACCATTCACGGTTGGCGAGAAGCGTCCAGTCAAACGCGACGCCGTTGCCGCCGGGAAGCGTGGCGACGTTTTTCGGCAGCTTGGTGTCAAACAGCAGCCGGTCGGCTGCGGCCTCAAAGGCGGGCACCTGGTCAAGATCCTCATCGCCGGCGATGCGAATTGCCTTCATGACGGGCATCGAGACATTGCGTCTGATCTCGGCAACGCGCTCGGGCGTCTCGTCGCCATGCAATTGGATCATGTCGAGAGGAACCTGCGACAAAACGCTGTCCAGCAGTTCGTCGTCAGGTGAGACGAACAGGCCGACCGTGCGTACACCGGTTGGGGCGCGACGCGCCAGTTGGGCAGCCACCGCCGGTCCGACATAGCGCGGGCTCTTCGGATAGAAGTTAAGCCCGATATACCGCGCGCCGTGCGCGGCGGCAGCGGCCAATGTTTCCGGCGTCGTTATCCCGCAAATCTTGGTTTCCAGCCTCATGGGCATAGCATGGGGCCGAAAGCCGTCCTGTTCAACTTCTCTAGGCCACGAGCGGCTGATTGATGGTCGCTGCGGCCGCGCCGGGGTCGTCGGCTTGGGTGATTGGCCGGCCGATGACCAGGTGGGTTGCCCCCAACGCCATGGCCTCTTGCGGCGTCTTTGTGCGCTTCTGGTCATCCTCGGCCGACCCTGCCGGCCGAATGCCGGGGACCATCAGCACCACGTCGGGGCCAAGCGCCGCGCGAAGCTGAGTGATCTCCGATGCCGCACAGACGAGCCCATCGAGCCCGCTTTCGATCGCCAGCGACGCCAACCGATGAACCTGACTGCCGACATCGGGGTCCTGGCCGACCTCTAAAAGATCGGTTGACTCAAGGCTGGTTAGCACCGTGACGCCCAGCAGTTTCGGGCGCGTTACGCCGTAGATACTGGCGCCTTCTTCCGCAGCCTCGGCGGCCGCGCGCATCATCTCCTCACCGCCGCTGGTGTGGATCGTGATGTAGGTGACGCCGAGCGGGCACAGGGCCCGAACGGCCCCCGCCACCGTGTTCGGAATGTCGTGCAGTTTGACATCCAGGAAGATCGGCTTGCCGGACGCCTGCTGCACTTCTCGCACGCCCTGCGGCCCGTTGTTCGAGAAGAACTCAAGCCCTAGCTTGACGCCACCAACGTGTGGGCCGGCCGCGCGCGCCCAGTTGAGCGCCGTGTCCATGGAGATGGTGTCGATGGCGACAAAGATCGGTGACATGGCGACGCTCCGGTAATGGGTCAGTCAGTTTATTCAGTCAATGTATCCAGCGGCCCAGCGCGAAACTTCTTCGGCCCTGCGATGACCTTCCAAGGCGTCGGCCACCGTTTCACCCATCAGCGGGCCGAACTTGAAGCCATGGCCGGTGAAACCGGTCATCACCCAGGAAGAGGCGCCGGCTGGCTCCACGATAAACCGCTCCTCGGGTGGGTGGACGGTGTAAAAGCAGGTCTTGCCGGCGTCCAAGGAAAATTGGTCGAACGAGGCGAGCCGGTTTTCGCATAGGGCGAATAACGCACGCGCTTCGTCCTCGGTCGCTTCGCGGTCGAGATCCGGATCGCCCGCCATGGAAAAACTGTGGTCGCCTATTTTCAGGCCGGTGCCGGCGACAGGCGGGATCAAGTAGAAGCCTCGGTCGGGCTCGATATCCAGCAACATGGGCATAGCGGCCCAGCCGGCTTGCAGATCCACCGGCGGCTTAAGATAGACCAGTACCTGCCGCGAGGCGGATACGCGGGATGCCGCATCCGGCAGCAACCGGCCGACCCAAGGGCCAGCGGCTACGATCAGATTGTCAGCCTCCAGCGTTCGCCCATCGCGCAGCTGAACAGTCGCCTGGTCTGGGTCAATCTCGGTAGCGGCATGGTGGGGCATTAGTGTCACGCCTCGACGTGCCAGATGGTGTGCCAACACCTCCACAATGCGTCCGGCGAGCAGGACGCCGCCGCTGTCGAGATAGAAGGCCTGATCGATATCGTTGCCGCGGAGCAGTGGGAATCGCGCCACGAGGTCGTCCGGTGGCAGCCGCTCCAGCTCGTGGTTCTGGGCCTCCAAGACGGCGGCGCTGTCGTTCAGCCAATCCTGCCCGCTGGTGCCAACCGCCAGGGTTCCGGTTTTGACATACAAGCGCCGGCCAAGGTCGTCCCAAAGCCGGTCCCACGCTGGATAAGCATGGGATACCATGGCCGCATAGCCGTCCATCGCGCCATAGGGGAAGCGAATCAGCCGGTGTTGATCGACCGACGACCCCAGAGGATTGGGGATCGGGCCTTGTTCGACGACGGTGACCTTGTGTCCGCGCTTGTTAAGTGCCCAGGCAGTCGACAACCCCATGATGCCGGCGCCGACAATCAATGTTTTCATCTGTTCATTCAGCGCTGGTTTCGTGGGAATCGGGTGGGCCGACACTATGTCTTTGGCCGTCTGAGAACAAGTCGGTCAATGCGTCGACCATGGCCATCACGGCGGGCCGGTTTCTGCCGTCCGCATGATAGACGAGCCAGAGATTGGTTTGCAGATTGCCCAGCGTCGGGCTTACGGGGACAAGGTCCGGCTCCTGGTCGCCGACATACCGGGGCAGCAGCGCAAGCCCGGCGCCCGCCTTCGTTGCCTCCAGTACCAGTATCGACGATGTGCAACGCAGCTCAGGCGGCCGCCCTTCGCGCTGGGCTTCGAGCCAGCGGGCGGCCACCAGTTGCTGTCGGCTGTCGTCATAGCCGACCCAGCGGCACTCTAAGTATCGGTTTTCGGTCATCGCGGCTTCGTTTGCCGCCGCATAGTCCTTGGAGGCATACGCCGCTCGCGACGATCTCGCGATCAGTCGCGTGATCAGGTCCCCTGCTTCCGGCAAGGCGTTGCGTAAGCCGATATCTGCTTCGCGACGGCTCAGATTCATGAAGTCGAAGCTGGAGACGACTTCGATCTCGACGTCCGGCATCGACGCTCTAAGGCGCGCGATATTCCGGACGACGACTCGGCTGCTCCATTCGCCGCCCGAGATACGAACCGTGCCGGAGAGCTTACTTTTGTCGGCGTGCCATTGGCGGTCGAGCGCATCGACTTCCGACCCCATGGCCTCGACGATGGGATGAAGCGCTCCGCCCGCCCGTGTCAGGCGCAACCCGTCGAGTCGTCGTTCGAACAGGCGCTCCCCAAGCTCCGCCTCCAAGGCCGAGATCCGACGCCCAACCGTCGGTTGGCTAAGGCCCAGCTTGCGTCCAGCCGCCGACAGGCTGCCGGTTTCCGAAACGGCCTGAAACACCTGCAACAGATCCCAACTCATCGTCCGCCTATTCATTTCTGAACAGTATCATTTGATTTCTGGGAATTTCAAATCAGTAGCGAATGGTTGAGTGTTGGCTTCCGATCGCATGGGGAAGCCGCCAATGTGGAGCATTCGCCGTTACAGACTATTCGCCTTGTGCCAGCTTTGGTCGCTGGCTGACAGAAGACGTTCTGCGCGCACCGCCAGGATATGGCTGCTATCGGAGCATCTGTTGCAAGACATCGGACTGAAGAATGACGATATCAGCCGTCGATGAGGTCGCGAGCCTCCAAGATGGCGCCCCATAGGTGATAAAGGCTGCTGGATGGGCTGAAAGGATCGCATGCGGTGCCATCTCGCGACAGCCCGTCGCGCAAAATGCCGTCCTCGGCGGACAGATAATGCTGGAACAGCATTGCTAACAGGGTACGGACCATTTCGGCGGCCCCTTCGTCCTCGGCTTGCTCATGCATGACGGCAAAGGCGCGGATGGCTTCGGTCTGTGGCCAAAACCGTTTACTGCCGTCAATAATCTGCCCATCTGGCGCGATCTCGTTGAATGCAGCCAGAACTTGGCCCTCGCTGGTATCGATGCCGTGGCGCACGCCAAAGGTCATGAGCCGGTCGGCGATTTCATCGACATCACGCGCGCCCCCTTGGGCTCGATACCGGTTCAGCAGCCAGACCCATTCGAACTGATGGCCGGGCTCGCGTATCTGACCCTCGTGTCCTTGTTTGAGGCGCCACTCGTCATCGAAGAATTCGGCCAATGTTCCTTGGTCATCCAAGAAATGATCGATCAAGAGACCGACCATGTTTTCGGCTTGGGCCAGCCATCGCGCGTCCCGCGTCGCCGCGTGTGCGGCAAGGAAAGCCTCCAAAAGGTGCATATGCGGGTTCTGCCGGCGCGGCTTGCTGCTGTCGACGGGCAGCTGTTCGACAAAGCCGCCGGCTGGGTGCGCCATTCTTTCGGTGATCAGCGACAATACACGCTCTGCCCAATCCAGAGGCTCCTGTTCGCCGGTCGCGCGATGCATCCAGGCCAAGGCCAGGATAGCGAAGGCATGGTCGTAAAGGTCGATGGTGGGGTCGACGATTTCCGCATCCAACGTCAGGCGCATCGGAAAGCCGCCATCCTTCTCGCTCCAGCACCGTTTGAGAAAGGCAAAGCCGTCCAGCGCGCGGGGTAGGGCATAGTCGCCAGCCCCCAAAATATGCGCATGGGCAAAGACGTAGGTCTGGCGGGCTTGAACGCGAAACCGTGTGAAGCCCGGATCGTTCGGCGTCCCGTCCAACGCAAGCTGTTCGACAAAACAGCCCCGCTTTTCGTCAAATCCCTTCGATGCCCAGAACGGGAGCAGGATGTCGGTCGTCCACGACCGGAGCGGCGGGATGGCTACGGCGTGCGATTGTGTCATGTGCGCTGCATCGTAAGTTGGGCGGCGGCAAGGTCTTCCAGCGCCGTGCCGACGGATTTGAACAGGGTGATCTCGTCCGCATGTCGCCGTCCGTCTCGATCCCCTTTAGTGAGATCAAACAGGTCCGCGGTGTCCTCGGTACGGAGCAGGCCGTTTTCGATCGGCAAAACGATATCGCCCGCCTCCACGCAGGCGCCTTCCCGTGTGTCGACGAACACTGTGGACCGGCGTATTGCATCGTCATCGGTCTCGCGCATGTCGGGGCGGTAGCCTCCGACCAGATCCACGTGGGTACCTGCAGTCAGCCAAGCGCCCTTGATCAGCGGATCGGCCGATCCCGTCGCGCATGAGATGATGTCCGCCCCGGCCGCCGCGCTGGCGAGATCCTCGGTCCAGTCGACCTTGAGGTCGGGGCTATTCAGGGTGCTGGCAAGCGAGCGCGCCTTGGCCGGCGAACGCCCCCAGATCAGAACCTCGCGGATGGGCCGTATGGCGGCGTGGGCCTTGATCAGATGCGGCGCGAGTTGACCGGTACCCACCATGAGAAGGCGTTCGCTGTCTTCGCGGGCGAGATAGCTCGCGGCCAGCGCCGAGGCGCAGGCGGTTCGTCGAACGGTCAGGGCCACGCCGTCGATCATCGCGAGCGGCTCGCCTGTCCTGCCGTTGAGCAGCAGATAGGTCGCCATGATCATCGGCAGATTGCTTGCGCCGTTGTCGGGAAAGGCGCTGGCGATCTTGATCCCTATATGCGTACCGTCCTGCCAAGCAGGCATCAGCAGCAACGTGCCGTCCTGCCCGCCGGGAACCGGAATGGTGTGGTGGTGGCGCAGTGGTGTCGTGATGTCGGACCGAAATGCTTGCCGAAGCGCCTCGACAAGGGCCGTGTAGTCGAGTGCGGACTCAACCGCAGCGGCGTCGATCACCCGCATATCGGCCCGCCCTCGTCTAATTCCAAATTCAACGCTTGTCGGCGAGGGCGCCCTGGATGTTTGCCGCTGGCAGTGCGGCAGCGGAGGCTTCGCGCGCCTGGCGTCGTGCATTGGCGGCGGATTGTTGCGCGGCCTTGGTTTCCGCACGCAGCGCATCGGCTCGGGCGCGTTCCCGCCTGGCGGCGCGCCGATACCGGCTGCTACCCATCCAGGCAACCAATCCGCCGGCCAGGAAGCCGACGACGATTGCCGCCAATACAACGATGAAGATCGGTATCGTGAGCGTGAAGGGAAGTGGCCAAAGATCCAACGTTACCGGGTCACGATTGGAGATGGCGAACAGCACCGCGATCACGGCCAGCGGAATGGTGATGATCCAACTGAAGTAACGCAACGATCTTCCTCCGACGGGCGCTGTAGGGGCCGTCTAGCTTGCGTTCAGGCGCTCGCGCAGCTGTTTACCTGTCTTGAAAAACGGCACGCTTTTACGTGCGACGCTTACCGTTTCGCCAGTGCGCGGATTTCTGCCAGTGCGCGCCTCACGGTGTTTGACTGAAAAGGCGCCAAATCCGCGTAACTCCACCCGATGTCCGGCCGCCAATGCCTCGGCGATCTCATCAAAAATGGTGGATACGATCCGCTCGACATCTCGCTGGTAAAGATGTGGGTTTTGCTCCGCCAGTCGTGCGATTAACTCCGATTTCGTCATGGCTACTTAACTCCTCCCGCAGCGGCTTTGGCAGATTCGTCAGGCCGTCGCAACTTGGCCGTCTGCCTTCTCCCCCGCCCGCTCATTAGGGACCGCCCATCATCCGGCTGCCAGAGCTGGACTGGTTGAGCTTCCCTTACATATGCCCCAACCCCCAGACCTAGCATGGCCCCGATAAGCCGTCATCGTGCCAGACCAAATTGCGAAACGCAACGGTAAGTCTTTCCAGGATAAGGGTTTTTTGAAGGCGACTGAACGGTACAAAATAAAAGGGCCGCCCAGATCGGACGGCCCTTGTCACGCTGACAACGCAAGACAGCTAGCTGTCGTCGCTCTTGGCGGCTTCCTCGGCATTGGCCCGTGCTTTTTGCAGCGCCGCACCCAGGATGTCGCCCAGCGAAGCGCCGGAATCCTGACTGCCATATTCGGCCATCGCCTGCTTTTCTTCCTCGACCTCGCGGGCCTTGATCGAAAGCGTCATGCGGCGAGTTTTCTGGTCGAATTGGGTGACTTTGGCGTCCACCTTCTCGCCAACGGCGAACCGATCCGGCCGCTGTTCCGACCGGTCTCGGCTTAGATCGCTGCGGCGGATAAAGCCGGTCATGCCATCTTCGCCGACAGTGACCTCGATGCCGTTGTCGTTGACGGCCGTAACGGTGCACGTCACCACCGCGCCCTTGCGGACGCCAGAGGCCGCGGCACCATCCATCGGGTCATCGGAAAGCTGCTTGATGCCGAGGGAGATACGCTCCTTCTCGGTATCGACGTCCAGCACCTTAACCTTGACCTCGTCGCCCTTGTTGTAGTCCTGGATGGCCTGCTCGCCAGGCGTATCCCAGGAAATGTCCGACATGTGGACCATGCCGTCGATATCGCCCGGCAGGCCGACGAACAGACCGAATTCGGTGATGTTCTTGACCTCGCCGTCGATCTCGGTGCCGACCGGGAACTTGTCGGAAAAGCCGTGCCACGGGTTCTCCAGGCACTGTTTCAGGCCGAGAGAGATGCGGCGCTTAACCGGATCGACGTCCAGAACCATCACCTCCACCTCTTGAGAGGTCGAGACGATCTTGCCCGGATGGATGTTCTTCTTGGTCCAACTCATCTCGGAGACGTGAACCAGACCTTCGATACCGGGCTCCAGCTCCACGAAGGCGCCGTAGTCCGTGATGTTGGTGACGCGTCCGACGAACTTGGCCGCGACCGGGTACTTTTTGTCCACACCTTCCCACGGATCGGCTTCAAGCTGTTTCATGCCCAAGCTGATGCGCTGGGTTTCCGGGTTGAAGCGGATGACCTGAACGGTGACGTTCTGACCGATCTGCAGCGCCTCGCTCGGATGGTTGATGCGCCGCCAGGCGATATCGGTGACGTGCAACAGACCGTCGACACCGCCAAGATCGACGAACGCGCCGTAATCGGTGATGTTCTTGACGACACCCTGCAGGACTTGGCCTTCCTTGAGGTTGGCCACCAGTTCCGAGCGTGCCTCGGCCCGACTTTCCTCCAGCACAGCGCGGCGCGAGACCACGATGTTGCCGCGCGAGCGGTCCATCTTCAGGATCTGGAAGGGCTGCGGCGTGTGCATCAGCGGTGAGATATCCCTTACCGGGCGGATATCGACCTGGCTGCCCGGCAGGAACGCAACGGCGCCGGACAGGTCGACGGTGAAGCCGCCCTTGACCTTGCCGAAGATCACGCCGGTGACGCGCTGGCTGTCGTTGTAGGCCTTTTCAAGCTGGGTCCAGGCTTCCTCGCGCTTGGCTTTTTCGCGGGACAGCATGGCCTCGCCATTCTTGTCCTCCAAGCGGTCGACATAGACCTCAACCGTATCACCGGGGCTAAGCTCAGGCTCCTGTCCCGGTGTGGCAAACTCTTTTAGAGCAACGCGGCCTTCGGATTTAAGACCGACATCGATCAGCACCATGTCATTGTCGATCGACAGGACGGTGCCTTTAACCACGGTACCCTCGAAGGATTCCGTGTTGCCGAGGGATTCTTCCAACAGAGCTTCAAAGCTCTCTTTCTCGGCGACTTGGGCGGCTGCTGTGGCCATTGAATCTCCTTAGAACATACAAGCCGTGACGACCCTGAAGGAATGTCACGGATGCACCGGTTGGACGATCGCCGGCGACTTGGCTGGTGTCATGTCGTTGCCTGGGCCGCGTATCGACAATCGGGGTACGCAAAAAGCCATCGTCGACCATGCGTAAACCAAGATGCCTGGCGGTTGAGTGCCGGGCGTCGGTTCACGGTCGCGATGACAGATCACGAAACCGATCGCCGGATACCGTCCTGTCGAACGGCCCTTGCAATGTTTGCTCGCAGCGCTACTGCCCTGCGAGAGCGGGCGTTATACGGACCGATCGTCCGGTTCGCAAGGTGAATCAGGGGTTTTGCCGGCCGATTTATCCACATGGGCTAAGGCACGGGCGAACACCGCAGCCGGGTCGAGATCGTCTGTGTCCAAGATCAAGGCGTCGTCGGCCGGGCGAAGGGGCGAGATGGTCCGCCCGCTGTCCCTCGCATCGCGACGCCGCATGTCGGCCTCGACCTCGGAGAGTTTGAGGTCGGGGTGCAATTGACGCAGCTCCGACCAGCGTCGTCGGGCCCGCACCCCGATCGAGGCGGTGACGAATATCTTGGCGTTGGCCCCCGGCGCTATCACGGTTCCGATGTCACGCCCGTCCATCACCGCGCCGCCCTCCTGGCTGGCGAACTTGCGCTGAAAATCGCGCAAGACGTCACGCACGGCCGGAATGGCCGCCACGACGGAGGCGGCCTGCGCGGTCTCGTCTGCGCGAAGCTGCGGGTCGCTCAGTTCCTTGGCAGTGACCAGTCGTGCCGCTGCCACCGCCTCGTCCTCGCTGGCGGGGTCGCCGCCAGCGCGCAAGACCCGCAGACCGACCGCCCTGTAGAGCACCCCGGTATCGAGATGCGGGACCCGATAATGGGCAGCCAATCGTCTTGCCAGTGTTCCCTTGCCGGACCCGGCCGGCCCGTCGATCGCGATGATCACGACTTGGAACTGCCGGCCGCGTTCGTTGCGATCAGAGATGGTCCGTCTTTCAGCAGGCCGTTCATTAGGTCGACGAAGCCGGGAAAGCTGGTGTCGATTGGCCTTGCGTCGTCGACGGTGACAGGGCTTTTTGCCGCCAGGCCGAGCACCAGAAAGCTCATGGCAATGCGATGGTCCAACTCGGTGGCAACGGTGGCACCGCCGGCGGGAGGGCTGCCATCGCCATGCACAATCATCCAGTCATTGCCGGAGTCGACAGTAACGCCACACGCGATCAGGCCGTCGACGACCTGCGCCAGCCTGTCGCTCTCCTTTACGCGCAATTCGCCAATGCCCGGCATCTCGGTCGGCCCCTCAGCGCACGATGCGGCCATGGCGAGGACGGGATATTCATCGATCATGCTGGCCGCCCGCTCCGGCGGTACTGTGATGCCAGTCAGTCGGCTGGATCGAATCCTAAGATCCGCGACCGGTTCGCCGGCCTCGACCCGTTCGTTTTGCCGTTCGATCAATGCGCCCATTTCGATCAGCGTATCGACCAGGCCGGCCCGTCTGGGGTTAAGGCCGACCCGTTCTATCGTAATGTCCGATCCTGGGCGGATGAGCGCTGCGACCATCGGGAAGGCTGCCGACGAGATATCCCCGGGAATGATCACTGCACGGCCCGTCAACTCCGGCTGGCCGACGAGAGTGATCGCGTCTCCACCGTCTTCCGCCGGTTCGACGGAAAGTTCGGCGCCGAAATGGCGCAACATGTTCTCGGTATGATCGCGGGTGGGCGTGCGTTCGATAACGGTCGTGTTCCCGGCAGTATTGAGCGCAGCCAGCAGCACTGCCGACTTGACCTGCGCTGAGGGAACCGGGACCTCGTACTCAATCGGCACCAACTCATCGCTGCCGATAACAGCCATTGGCAAACGGTTCCCTGAGCGGGTGACGAATTGGGCACCCATGCGAGACAGCGGTTCTACCACCCTTGCCATGGGACGTTTCACGAGTGATGCATCGCCGGTGACAAAGCTGGTCATCGGATGGCTGGCGAGCAGGCCAGACATTAGCCGGGCGCCGGTGCCGCTGTTGCCGAGATCGATTACTTCGGAAGGTTCGGTTAGGCCGCCGACACCAACGCCCCAGACCAGCCATTGGCCGTCCTCGGATTTGTCGATGCGGGCGCCCATGGCGCGCATGGCGGTAGCCGTGGCGATGACATCCTCGCCTTCAAGCAGGCCATCGATGGTGGTTTGCCCCACCGCCAAGGCGCCGAACATCAAGGCACGGTGGGATAAGGATTTGTCGCCCGGGACGAGGACGCGGCCGGTCAGCGGTCCGGACGCGCGCGCGGATACCGGCGAAACTGCGGTTTCTATTGTCATTTTAGGAGATCGAAAGCGATCGGTAGCGGGCCGAAGAGCGGTCGGATACTAGCACGAAGAGGCGGGGGGCAATCAATGGTTCTTAGCCTCTCAATTGGCCCACTGACATCATCTGTTGCCGAGAAGCTGGACGGTTGCGAGGATTGCTTGGCGAGCGCGTGTGATTTTCGCTTTGACAGCCGCGCCTGATCATGGCACTTGCGCAAAGCCGAACACCATTATCCCAGACAGCCAAAGAGTTTCCGCCTTGTCCAAAGCCGAGTGGGGTACAAAGCGCATCTGCCATAATTGCGGAACGCGCTATTATGACCTGAACAAAGATCCAATCGTTTGCCCGAAATGTTCCGCCGTATTCGATCCTGAAGCGTTTCTGAAGTCTCGCCGTACGAGAAGTGCGCAGGTGGAAGAACTGCCTGCCAAGGCCAAGCCCGCTACGGCAAAGAAGAAGCCCGAGCAGGAAGAAGAGGTCGAGGAGGAGGAGCAGGAGGCTGCGGTAGAGAATGCCGAGGCATCCGAAGCCGAGGACGAGGACGAGACCGACGATGACGAGGTTAAGGAGATCGATGACGTCGTCGAAGGCGCCGAGGTTGTCGAAAGCACTGACGATGATGACGGCGATGTCGCGGTTGAGCCCGACCTCGGCGATGCGGATGGTCTGATTGAGGATACCGACGATATCAATGACGACGATATCGACGATGACTTGGATGACGATCTGGACGATGTCGACATCGTCAAGGATTCGACGACATCGGATACCTGATTGGTTCCACCGCTTGCGCGGTTGCTAGCGAGTGGTGAAAGAATAAGGCCCGCCGGAGCCATCCGGCGGGCCTTTTGCATCTCCCTGAGAGGAAGCGCCTTAGTTCAGGCGGTACTGGCTGCCCAAGCTTTCTTCACAAGCGGCAACTGTCTCGCTAAGCAGGTCAAGCCATTCTGGGCCATACTGTTCGACATACCAGTCGCGAACCGGCGTCGCTGCTTCGCGGAACTGATCCATTTCCTCGGCGCTCGGCACATAGATGGTGCCGTCGGCCTCGCGGAACGTGTTGTAGGCGTCAATCTGGCGCCGTTGAGGCATGACCAGCGTGGTCAGGCGCAGACGGTCAAAGCCGTCCTCGACAACTCGGCGTTCATCCTCGGTCATGGACAGGAAGGCGTCGTTATTCATCCACCACAGCGCGCCCATATAGGCGTGCCCGTCGAGCGTTAGATTGTTGAGATGCTCGTGGAACGACATGCCGACGATGTCGGTGATGCCGTTCTTCGTGCCCTCGACCACACCGGTGGCAAGCGCGGTGTAGAGTTCGGGCCATGAAACCGGAGTCGGAGAACCGCCCAGGGAACGCACCAGCTCTTGCTGGATCTCCGAGCTGATCGTGCGGATCTGCAGGCCCTCGACATCTGCAGGTGAGGCTACCTGCGTATCGGTGGTCGCGATGTTGCGCCAGCCGCCGGTATTGCCGATGGTCATCAGGCGCAACGCACCCGTTTGCTCCAAAACCGCGTCGTGAAGCGCGTTGAAGAACGGGCTGTCATTTCCGAGGGCGCATTCGGCAACGCGGTCACTCGGGAACATGTAAGGCACGTCCATCACCTGGGCTGGCGGGAAGACGTTGCTCAGGCCGCCAATGGTGGTGATGAAGACGGTGACGAGGCCGGACTGCACCGCATCGATACACTCCGTGGGATTGCCACACAATTGGCCGCCCGGATAGATGTCGACCCCGATTGAGCCATTGGATCGGGATTCGACATAATCCTTGAACACCAGCGCGCCGTCATAATCCTCGTCTTCCGTATTCGCCAGGAAGACGACGCTGATCGTGTGGTCTTGGGCCTGGGCCGACATAAACGTACCGGCCGCAAGCGCCAGCCCGGTCGCAGCGCCGAGCAGCATCTTCGATATGGATCTCACAGACATTAGGTAACTTTCCTCCCTTTAAACGACCCGCTTTGTCCGACGGGCCCAACGATTGAACTGAGCGGTCCCAACCTCCTCAGAGGAAACCCAAGAGACGCGGCAGCGTCAGGGTCAGGGCCGGGATAAAGGTGATCAAGAAAATGACGACCACCTGTACCGCGAGGAACGGCAAGATCTCTTTCGAGATCGCCTCCAGCTTCTCGTGAGAGATGCTGGCCGCGACGAACAGAACCAGTCCCATCGGCGGCGTGGCCAACCCCACGGTCACATTCACGCACATGACGATCGCGAAATGCATGGGCTCTACGCCGAGACTGGTCACCGCCGGTCCCAAGATCGGGCCCAGGATCAAGATTGCCGGGCCGGCATCCAGGAACATGCCGACGATGAACAACAGGATGTTGATCAGGAACAGCAGCAGATAGGGGTTCTCGGTCAACGCGGTGACGAATCCGCCCAGAACTGACGCCGTTTGGAACGGCGGGGGTGCCAGGACAGCGGCGAAGACCGTGGCCGATGCCACGAGGAACAGGATCACGCCCGACGACAGCGCCGACGACCACAAAACGCTCGGCAAGTCGCGGACCTTCAAGGTGCGCAAGATCACCATGCTGACGATGAAGGCGTAGGCGGCCGCGACCGCGGCGGCCTGGGTCGGCGTGAAGAATCCGGTAAGGATGCCGCCTAACAGGATGACCGGGGCGAGCAGGGGCCAGATGGCCTTCTTCGTCGCCTCACCGCGTTCGCGCCACGTGGCTCTGCGGTTGGCCACGGGGAAGCCGTGCCGTTTGGCCATGTACCAGGTCATGATCATCAGGCCGCCGCCGACCATCAGGCCCGGTATGATTCCAGCCGCGAACAGGCCGCCGACAGAGACATTCATAATAAAGGCGTAAAGGATCATCAGGCCGCTGGGCGGAATAATTGGGCCGATGACCGAACTGGCCGCCGTGATCGCAGCGGCAAACCGGCGGGAATAGCCGTTCTTTTCCATGGCCGGGATCAGCATCGACCCCAGCGCCGAGGTGTCCGCCACTGCTGACCCCGAAAGGCCTGCAAACAGGATACTCGACAGTACGTTCACCTGTGCCAGGCCGCCGCGCACATGGCCGATCAGCGAGCGTGAGAATTGGACGAGCTGGAAGGTGATGTTGCCGCGGTTCATCACCTCGCCGGCCAAGATGAAGAAGGGCACCGCCATCAGTGGGAAGCTGTTAATGCCGTTGAACAGCCGCGATTGCATCATCTGGAAAAAGACTTCGCGATCGGCGATCAGCAAGGCAAAGCCTGGGCCGACCAGCAACGCGAATGTCACCGGCATGCCGATGATCATGAAGCCCATCAGCAAATAGAAAGGGACTAGTGCCATGATCGATTACTCCCTTTCCACTTCCACGGAGACGCCGGTCATCTGGGACTCCGGCCGGTCCAACTCATGGTTCAAGACCGGGTCATCAAGGTAGCTGCGATCCAGCAAGACGCGCAGTCCCCTAATCGCCATTTCCAATGCGGCCAAGACTGTGAAGACCAGGCCAATGGGCATGCAAAGATAAATGTAGCCAAGCGGGACGGCGAAGGTGCGGGCTGTCGTGTTGAAGCCGCGATCAATCCAATTCAGGGATTCCAGCGCCAGTACGATCAAGATCCATATGATGATGATCGCGAAGATCAGTTCCAAAATACCGCGCGCACGTGGCTTCAGGATGCCTTTGACGAACTCGATCGAGATGTTCGCGCCGGTGCGGTAGGCGATCGGGGCCACCAGGAAGGTGATCCAGATCATCATGTAGATCGACACTTCTTCGGTCCAGGACGGGGCATCGCCGAACCACTGAAGAACGACCTGCCAAACGACCAGTATCATCATAATCCCGATCAGCGTCAGGCTGATGTACTTACCGAAATAACCGAACACGGTGTTGATGCGGGCGAGAATCGCGATGATCGCGTTCAAGATCGCCATGCCTACCACCTCCCCTTGGTCGCGTGCCGAACTTTCGTTTTGTTTCGTTCAGCTTCGCATTATTATGATTGTACGCAGGAAAACTTGCGATGCAAATGTTTTTCCGCGCGGCCTCTCGACCGGCCTTCAACGGCCGCGCGCATTTGCTGCCGCTGCGCTATTCAATGCGAACCGACATTCGCGTCCTGATCGGTGATTTTTCTCTTGCACAGTGGCCCGTGACTCATATTATCCCGGCCACTCGTCGCGAGGCGCATCAGCGCTCCGCGACGTCCCAGGATGGGGCCGTAGCTCAGTTGGGAGAGCGCTACAATGGCATTGTAGAGGTCAGGGGTTCGATTCCCCTCGGCTCCACCATGTTTTCCGCCTTTTTTTATTTTGGACTTCGCGCCCGGGCACGCACTTTGTTCATGGTAAATGCCCGATCGGCGTCGTCGCCGAGGGCCGCCTC
>JBCCER010000014.1:0-46409 GCA_039030175.1 Pseudomonadota bacterium | reverse complement strand
CGAACGGGACCGGGCGTCTTTCTCATGCCGCAAGGCTGGGTCAGCGAGGCTGTTATCGGCAGCCCGACCGGATTGATGGAGGTCGAACCCGGTATCAGCCGACAGTACGACGCATTCATGCTGAACCGTCATCTCGTGAACTTGCCGCCGGGCAAGCTGGTGCATGAGTTGCTCACCACCCCCGACGCCTATATGTCCGCAAGGGATGTAATGCCGGCTCTCTATTTTCTGCTGAGCCAACGGCACTGGTCTGCCATTGCCTCACGCGAGCATATCGACGCTGGCCAAGCCTATATCGGCGATATTTCCTGGGACGGTGCGCCCATGCCGGAGGCGTGAGAAGGAAACTAGGTTTCTCTAGTCTTCGACGCCTGCCCGCCGCAATTCACCTTGCATGCGCCCGCGACACCAAAGATAGAACATCCGCAAATCGCTGATCAGCGACCAAAACGGATAGGTGAAGGTGGCCGGTCTGTTGCGCTCGATCGTCATGTGACCGACCCAGGCGAACAGGTATCCTGAGACGATCGCGACCAGCACGAGCCACCAGATTTGGAAGACGATCGCGACGATCAGCAGCACAATCCCCAATGCCGTGCCGAAATAGTGCAGGCGCCTAGTGCCGGGCTGGGCGTGCTCCCTCAGATAGTGCGGCCAAAAGGCGGCATAGCTGTCCATCTTTTCGCTCATAGCGACAGCGATTGTGACTCCGATTGGCTTTGAAGGGAAGCGACCCTATATCGCCAGCGAGTAAAGCTGTGCTTGGCCGGCAATCCTGCCCCGCATACGCGCCGCTTGCGCCCTTAGGGCGACGACGCTAGTCAGGCACGCTTCGATCCCGCCATCTTGGTTGGCGGGCGTCAGGACCTTTAGGAGTGGTGCCATGGGTTATCGGGTGGCCGTCATCGGTGCGACCGGCAATGTCGGTCGTGAAGTGCTGCAAATCTTGGCCGAACGGGAATTTCCCGTCGACGATGTGATCGCGCTGGCGTCGGAGAAATCCGCCGGCCGCGAGGTCAGCTTCGGTGATGACGAGACACTCAAGGTAAAGGACCTGGCGACATTCGACTTTCGCGGAGTCGATATCGCGCTGTCCTCGCCGGGCGCCTCCGTCTCGGCCGAGTTCTCGCCGAGGGCCGCCAAGGCCGGTTGCGTGGTGATCGACAACACCTCCCATTTCCGGATGGACCCGGACGTGCCGCTGGTGGTGCCGGAGGTCAATCGCGGTGCTATCTCAGGCTATGGCAGGCGCAACATCATCGCGAACCCGAACTGCTCGACCATCCAGATGGTCGTGGCGCTGAAACCGCTGCATGACTTCGCGACGATCCGGCGGGCCGTGGTTGCGACGTACCAATCCGTCTCGGGCGGCGGCCGGGCGTGCATGGATGAGCTGTTTAATCAGACCCGCGGCATCTATGTGAACGATCCGGTGGTGAAGGAGAACTTCACCAAGCAGATCGCCTTCAACGTCATCCCCCATTGCGACAAGTTCATGGATGACGGGTTGACGAAGGAAGAATGGAAGATGGTGGTCGAGACCAAGAAGATCCTCGACCCGAAGATCAAGATGAGCGTGACCTGTGTCCGCGTACCTGTCTTCATCGGCCATTCCGAGGCGATCAATCTTGAATTCGAGGACCCGATCTCGACCGAGGAGGCACGCGAGGCCCTGCGGGCAGCGCCGGGTGTTGTCGTGGTCGACCATCGCGCCGATGAAGGTTACGTCACGCCGGTCGAATCCGCGGGCGAGGATGCGGTCTATGTCAGCCGTGTCCGCGAAGACCCGACACTCGAAAACGGGCTCAGCCTCTGGGTGGTGTCCGACAATTTGCGCAAGGGCGCGGCGCTCAACGCCGTTCAAATCGCAGAAGCGCTGGTCGAAGACCATCTGATGGTACCTGCCTAAACCGCTTAAGAAGGAAGATCCCCATGGCCGCCACCGCCCGCCCGCGCCGCTCACTGCTCTACATGCCGGGCTCAAACGCGCGTGCGTTGGAAAAGGGGCGAAGCCTTCCGGCGGACGGGCTGATCCTCGATCTCGAGGACGCGGTGGCACCGGATGTCAAGCAGTTAGCGCGCGAGCAAATTGCATCGGCGTTGGCTGAGGGCGGCTATGGACAGCGTGAGTTGATCGTTCGCGTCAACGCGATGGAGACGCAATGGGGGGTCGATGATCTAACCCAAATGGCCACGGTGGGTGCCCATGGCATCTTGCTGCCCAAGGTCGAGAGCGCGGACGCCGTGCGCAAGGCAGGCTCGATCTTGGCGGCGGCAGGTGCGCCCGACGATTTGGCAATCTGGTGCATGATGGAGACCCCGGTGGGGATCTTGAAGGCCGAGGAGATTGCCGGCGCGCCGCGCATGGCCGGGTTTGTCATGGGCACGTCCGACCTCGCCAAGGATCTTCATGCCGCGCACACGCCACTACGGCTACCGTTCGTCACCGCGCTGAACTGGTGCCTGCTCGCCGCCCGCGCCTATGGGCTGGCCATCGTCGATGGGGTTCATCTGGATCTTCAGGACGACGAGGGTTTCGCCGAGCAATGCCAACAGGGCTTGGAGTTCGGCTTTGACGGCAAAAGTCTGATCCATCCAAAAACGATTGCGGCGGCCAATCGGATTTTTGCGCCCTCACCTGCATCGGTGGAGGAATCGCGCAAGATCATCGACGCCTTCGAGGCAGCGCAGGCCGAAGGCAAGGGCGTCATCGTCTTGGACGGCAAGTTGGTCGAGAACCTGCATGTGGAAAATGCCAAGCGCCTGGTTGCCTTGGCCGATCAGATTTCGGCGTTGGAGGCCGCATCCGCCGCTTAGCGTGATGCAAAATTACAACAGTTAGCGGTCAAATCGATACCGACCACAATATGCTGTTGCGACCCCTCCGGTGCATTGATAAGAAAATAGGCGTCAGGCGAAGGGATGGAACCCTTCCTGGCGGTTGGCGCCTTCCTCCTGAGAAGTCGGTGCCCAACGCCATAGCCTGACGCCCGGTCGAACCCTTTCGGGTTCAAGCACTGTCGCTTGTGTCGACCCTTCGCAATCCGCCTGGCACTGGCCTGCCGGGCGATTTGCTTTTTCGGGGTCCGGGCAGGGCTGCGGCAAGCCGCTTTCCTACCCGTTCCACCGAATTGGTTACCCTTCCTTTGGTTTCCGCGCCAATCCGTCCGGGTTGCCCCTTCCGTTTCGTCGCAGCGCCCCATCGGGCCGATAACCTGCAGGTCCCCAACCGCTCTGACCACCCGTAGCGCTTCGATCGCCACCGAACAAGATGACCCGAAGGTCTTCTCTTTCGCCGACTTGCCAACCGATCCAGCCACGCGAACGCCACCTTCACCGTCAGCTCGAAACTACGACCCCGAAGAGCCTAGCTTCGTCGAAGACGCCCTGATAGGGCTGCCTTCCCGGTCAGTTCCGCTTCGCCCCATCCCCGTCCTAAGGCCGAAACCCAAGGCCGAAAACAAAACGCCGCTTACCTGCCTGTTCCCAACTTCAACTCGGTTTAGCAAGGCCCGTTAAGACCATCCTGACCCGCGCTTCCGCTCGGAACCTCGTCCGCCTGGCCGTTTTCCCCCGCCTGATCCGAAGACCTCTTAGGGACGTCCGACCCCGCCGGACAAGTCGACACGCTGCTTGCGTGCAGGGAAAGGGTCCTTCAAAATGGCCCTGCAAACAACAAGAAAGTGACGTTTCAGAGAAGTTTTCTGTGCATAAATTTTAAAACTATCCCGAATCTATCCACAGCCTGTCCACCGGTTCTAACCCCGACAGTCGCCACGTATCCATAACTGGAATCTAAGTCCGCTCCTAGCGTGTTGGAAAATCTAAAGGATGTACGGATGGCTGCCATTCGATCTCCAACGGAACAGGCGGCCGTCAACATTTGCTAGCTGTGTCGCCTGGCCTGTTTGATGGCAAAGGGAACGGCATGAGCCAATCGTCAGTCTTGGTAATCCCAGCTCACGAGCATCTCGCCTCCTATCGCGAGGCGCTGGAACGCGGTTGGTCGCCGGATACGGTGCAGCCCGACAAAACGGCGCTTAGAGAGCTGAGTGCTATCGATCGGAACTCGGCCGATTTCCTTAGCGGCCTGACGGACGAGGAGGCGGTTGGCGATCCTATTCAGCTTCCAGACGGCACAACGGTGCCGAGATTGCCCGGCTTTCGGCGATGGGTCTGGGACGGTGAACTCTGCGGCAGCATCGGTTTTCGTTGGCAGCCGGGCTCGTCGGAACTGCCATCCTACGTACTTGGACATATCGGATTTACGATCGTTCCCTGGAAACGCGGGCGAGGGCACGCGAAGCGCGCGTTGGCAGCGTTATTACCGGAGGCGCGATCTCGCGGGCTGGAGTACGTCTATTTGACCGCCGACCCAGACAACGTCGCATCGCAACGGGTAATCCAATCGGCCGGGGGACAGTTGGTCGAGCGGTCACGAAAGCATGCGGCCTACGGTGAGGCCGATATTCTGCGGTATCGGATCATCCTATAGATAGGCCGGTGCGTCTGCGCTTTGAGGCAGAGCTGGGCGCGCTCAAAAAGGTCGCACTCGCGCATATTTGTTCGCCGGAAACCCTTGATCTTACGGTGAATTGACTCGTCTTGGGGGGCAGCGTACATCATTGTTAAGTTGCCCGGCCGAAGTCGGGCTAAACCCTTCCGATGCCGCCCGGCGCAAGGGTGCCCACTGAACGAACCGAGGACCGTCATGGCCGCCGACGGAAACGCCACTAGCCGACCGCTGTCACCCCACATTTCCATCTATCGCTGGCAGATCAATTCGGTTCTGTCGATTCTGCATCGCGGCACCGGCATCGTCTTGGCGATTGGTACGCTGCTGCTGGTCTACTGGCTGGTATCAGCCGCGGCGGGCCCCGATGCCTACCGCTCGGCGCAGGGCTTCATCGGATCGTTCATCGGCCAGATCTTGCTGATCGGCTGGGCCTGGTCATTGTTTTATCATCTGTGCAACGGAATAAGACATTTGGTTTGGGATGCCGGCTACGGCTTTGAGATTTCGACGATGATGCGATCAAGCGTGATGGTCTTGGGTGCAGCAACCGGCTTGACGATCCTCGTTTTCATCATCGGCTGGATCGTTTGGTAGGAGGCGTCGACCATGTCCATTCGCACCCCCCTCGCCCGCGCAAGAAACCACGGTGCAGCCAAGGATGGCGTTCATCACTGGTGGCTGCAGCGGTTGACCGCGCTCGCCTTGGTGCCTTTGGTGATTTGGTTCGTGATCTCCGTGCTCGGCCTTGTCGGCGCCAGTCATGACCAGTTTGTCGACTGGGCTTCTAGCCCGCTGGTCGCCGCGCTGCTTATCGCCCTGATCGCCGCTACCTTCTACCACGGCGCGATTGGTTTGCAGGTGGTCTATGAGGACTATATCTCAAACCATCTGCGCCGGCTGATCGCCGACGTTGTGACAAAATTCATTCTCGGGCTGCTCGCGCTGGTCAGCGTTGTCGCAGTCCTCCGTTTGGCCGTAGGAGGCTAACAGCCCAATGGCATCCGCTTACGATATTATTGAACATGAGCATGACGTGGTCGTTGTCGGCGCCGGCGGCGCCGGTCTTCGCGCGACCTTCGGCATGGCTGAAAAGGGGCTGAAAACAGCCTGTATCACCAAGGTCTTCCCGACCCGTAGCCATACTGTCGCTGCCCAGGGCGGCGTATCCGCGTCGCTCGGCAACATGGGCGAGGATGATTGGCGCTGGCACATGTATGACACGGTCAAGGGCTCAGACTGGCTCGGTGACCAGGACGCGATCGAATATATGTGCCGCGAGGCAGTGCCGGCGATCATCGAGCTGGAGCATTACGGCCTGCCGTTCAGCCGCACACAGGACGGCAAGATCTATCAGCGTGCCTTTGGCGGCATGACCACCCATTTCGGCGAAGGCATTGCTCACCGGACCTGCGCGGCGGCCGACCGGACCGGCCATGCGATGCTGCACACGCTTTACCAGCAGTCGCTAAAATACGAGGCTGAGTTTTTCGTCGAATTCATCGCCCTCGACCTCATCATGGATGAGGAAGGCGCCTGTTGCGGCGTTATTTGCTGGAACCTGGACGACGGGAAGATCCACCGCTTCCGCGCCCATCAGACAGTGATGGCCACCGGCGGATATGGCAGGGCCTATTTCTCGTGCACCTCGGCCCACACCTGTACGGGCGACGGTAATGCGATGGTCTCGCGCGCCGGTTTGCCGCTGCAGGATATGGAGTTCGTGCAGTTTCACCCGACTGGCGTGTACGGCGCCGGTTGCCTCATCACCGAGGGCGTGCGCGGCGAGGGTGGCTACCTGACCAATTCCGAGGGCGAACGGTTCATGGAGCGGTACGCTCCGTCGGCCAAGGACCTCGCCAGCCGCGATGTGGTTAGCCGGGCAATGACCGTCGAAATTCGCGAAGGTCGAGGGCACGGCAGCGACAGCGATCATATCCATTTGCATCTGGAGCATTTGGATTCCGACCTGATCCACCAACGCTTGCCGGGCATCGCCGAGACCGCGCGAATCTTCGCCGATGTGGATGTGACGACGGCGCCGATCCCCGTGCTGCCGACCGTGCACTACAACATGGGCGGCATTCCGACCAATGTGCATTGCGAAGTGATCAACCCGACGGCCGACGACCCAAATCAGATAGTCCGGGGTCTCATGGCGATCGGCGAAGCTGCTTGCGTGTCCGTTCATGGCGCCAACAGGCTAGGCTCGAACTCGCTGCTCGATTTGGTCGTGTTCGGACGGGCGGCAGCGATTAGGGCTGCCGAAGTTGTCGAGAGCCACACACCGCACAAGACACTTCCCAGCGATGCCACCGACCGGGCGCTGGACCGGCTTGACCGGGTGCGCAACACCAAACCTGAGATGCCGACGGCTGACCTGCGCCTTGAGATGCAACGTACCATGCAGACCAACTGCGCGGTCTTCCGAACCGGCGAAGTTCTCGACGAAGGCAAGCAGAAGTTGGACACGGTTTGGTCTAAGCGCCCGGCCATGGGCGTCAATGACGAAAGCATGATCTGGAACAGCGACCTCGTCGAGACCTTGGAACTGGATAACCTGATGGTCCAGGCAGTCGCGACCTTGCACGGCGCCGTCAACCGGCACGAAAGCCGGGGCGCGCATGCTCGCGAGGATTTCCCTGACCGTGACGACGAGAACTGGATGAAGCACACGGTCATCTGGGTGAATGACGACGGCACCAGCCGGATCGACTATCGCCCGGTGCATCTGCAGCCGTTGACCAACGATGTGCAATCCTTCCCGCCTAAGGCGCGGGTCTACTGATCTCGCCGATCGCCGGCACCGAAGAAGAGTTTAGGACTAAGAAATGGTCGAACTGGCCCTGCCGAAAAACTCCAAGGTAACTCAGGGTGTCAGCCACCCTGTTCCCCAGGGGGCAAAGAATCCGCGCCAGTTTCAGGTCTATCGGTGGAGCCCGGATTCCGGTGAGAATCCGCGCATCGACACCTACAATATCGATCTCGACAAATGTGGGCCGATGGTGCTGGATGCCCTCATCCACATCAAAAGCGATATCGATTCGACGCTAACGTTCCGCCGTTCCTGCCGAGAGGGCATTTGCGGATCATGTGCCATGAATATCGACGGCACCAACACGCTGGCTTGCACCCAGTCAATCAGCGACATCAAAGGGCCAGTCAAGATCTATCCGCTGCCCCACATGGCAGTAGTCAAAGACCTGGTGCCCGATCTCAACCATGTCTATGCCCAGTATCAGTCGATCAAACCGTGGTTAGAGGTCGAGAGTGCCGCGCCGAGCCGGGAGCGTTTGCAATCTCCAGAGGACCGCGAAAAGCTCGACGGCCTTTACGAGTGCATTCTGTGCTTCTGCTGTTCGACCTCCTGCCCCAGCTATTGGTGGAATGCAGATCGGTTCTTGGGGCCGGCGATCCTGCTGCAGGCCTATCGCTGGTTGGCAGACAGCCGCGACGAGCATATGGGCGAGCGGCTTGATGCGCTGGAGGATCCGTTCCGGCTCTATCGTTGCCACACGATCATGAACTGCACCAAGACCTGCCCGAAGGGGCTGAATCCGGCCAAGGCGATCGCCGAGATCAAGAAACTGATGATCGAGCGGCGTTAGCAGCCTTTCCGCAGGCGATGTCGGTGGGGGACATGGCATGAACCTGCATTCCAAACTGCTTGAGCGAGAGAGCGAGGCCGCGCCCTTGAGGGTTGCGGTGATCGGCGCCGGCAAGTTCTCCGCTATGTTCCTGGTTCAGGCGCGGCGCATGGTAGGTGTCCACGTCGTTGGCGTTGCCGACCTTGATGTGGAACGAGCCCGGGCTGCATTGGATCGTGTCGGCTGGCCCAGCGAGCAATACTCTGCGGAAGATGTGCCAAGAGCTGTTCGCCATGGCACGACGACGATCACGGACAATGCGTTCGAATTAATCCAAGACCCCGCGATCGAGATCGTTATCGACATAACGGGACACCCGCCATCTGCAATTGCCCATGCTCTGGCGTGTCTCGAACACGGAAAACATCTGGTCAATGTCACGGTTGAAGCCGACGCGCTGGCGGGGCCGTTGTTAGCGAGGCGCTTTCGCCAGGCCGGCCTGGTCTACTCGCTGGCCTATGGCGACCAACCGGCACTGATCGCCGAAATGGTCGATTGGGCCCGTGCCATAGGATTCGACGTGGTGTGTGCGGGCAAGGGGACCAAGCATGTTCCGGGCATCGAATACAGCACACCCGATTCCATGTGGGATCATTTTGGACTGACCGCTGAGCAGGCGCAAAGCCGCGATCTGAACTCCCAAATGTTTAACAGCTTCCTTGATGGTACGAAGTCGGCGATCGAGATGGCTGCCGTGGCTAATGCCTGCGATCTTGCCGCCGCGCCCGATGGACTTGTCTTTCCGCCCGTCTCCACAGAAGACCTTGCCAAGCGCCTGAAACCTGTCGAATCCGGCGGTCTGTTGCCCCACAAAGGCATGGTCGAGGTTGTGTCCTCGCACGGTGCGGACGGGTCGCCGATCGCGAACGATCTGCGCTGGGGCGTCTACACTGTGTTTGAGGCGCCAAACGATTATGTGCGCGTCTGCTTTGCCGAATATGGCCTGGCGACCGACGATAGCGGTCGGTACGCCGCTATGTACAAGCCCTACCATCTGATCGGGTTGGAGCTGGGCGTCAGTGTCGCTTCGATCGGACTGCGCGGCGAAGCGACCGGCACACCCAACGGTTTCCGCGCCGATGTCGTTGCGGTCGCAAAAAAGCCGCTGGCCCCCGGCGATCGCTTGGATGGCGAGGGTGGCTACACCGTCTATGGCCGTTTGGCGCCGGCCGATCGGTCGCTTGCCGAAGAATGGCTGCCGATCGGCCTTGCCCATGACGTTCGGGTCGTCGAGCCGGTCGCAAAGGACCAGCCGCTACGCTGGTCCGATGTCGCGATTGACGACACGCTGCCGGCGGTCCGCGTCAGGCGCGAGATGGAGGCGGACGCGAGATCGCCGTGATCAGCGTTGCCAGCGGGCCTTGCGGAATTCGCTATCTACGTCTGCCTTGCTAATGCCGAGATCGCCCAGCATCCGGCCGTCCAGCCGCGCCAAGTCACGCCGTTGGCGAGCGCGTTCCGGCCATTCCCAGAAGACTTTCTTGGCAGCGCCCGTTGTCATGGCCCAAAGGCGAACGGTCACCGGCTGGGCTGAGTGCCGCGAATCTTCGACGGTTAGAATTTTGTCGTTTACGGACATGATCGGTTCCCCTTTCTTGATGGCGCACGGCCAACTGAACCATGCGGAAAACATGCACACTCGGAACTGTTCAGACAAACGAATAGATTTTATGGCACTGTTCAAGAAAACTGATACATACTATAATTCGTCAATCGTGAAAGAAACGTCAGCAAGGGGAGATCGATCATTCAACCGACCTTCGACATAGATGTTTTGCGCACTCTGATTGCGTTTTCCGAAACCGGCAGTTTTACCAAGTCGGCCGAGCGGGTTAACCGAACCCAATCCGCTGTCAGCATGCAGATGCGACGGTTGGAAGAGCAGGTCGGACGACCGCTCTTTGAACGGCAAGGCCGTGAGATGCACCTGACCGCCGATGGTAGGACGCTAGTGTCCTTCGGCCGCCGTATCTTGAAAATCCACGAAGAGGCGGTCGGCAGCTTTGCCGAACCCAAACTGACGGGCACGATCAAGGTCGGCACGCCTGACGATTATGCGCTGACCCTGCTGCCGACACTGTTTTCCCGCTTTGCGGAAAGCTATCCGGATGTGCATTTGGAAGTTCACTGCGCCGCGTCCCAGCATTTGCGCGAACGCCTGAGTGCGGGCGATCTGGATATCGCGATCATGACCTGCAACGACGAGGCCGAAGCGGCGGACGGCATCGTGCTGACGCAGGACCCGGTGGTTTGGGCGACCTCAGAGACCCATGACGTTCACCTCAAACGCCCGTTGCCTTTGGCGCTATATCTTGACCCCTGTCAGTTTCGGAATTGGGGGTTTGAGGCGCTGGACCGCGCGGACATCCCCTATCGGGTCTCTTATTCCAGTTCGAACATGTACGCGTTGTTCGGCGCCGTGTTGGCCGGCCTGGCGGTGACCATCGTGGCCCAAACCTCAATGGTGCCCGGCATGCGGGTTCTGCGTCCGGATGAAGGATTTCCAAGCTTGCCGGTCGCAACCATCGCCCTGTTTCAGGCAGGCGGGCACCAAAATCGCGCCGGCACGCGCCTCGTCGACCATATCGTCGACAGCTTCCGCTCACGCGATTTGGAGCGGTTAGTGTCCTAATCGCGCCCTGTCCGCTGGACAGTGTCGTCCGGCAGGTCTAAGTCAGCCTTAGCCAACAATGTCGTACAGGATGCCCCAATGGATGTAGTCGAAGATATCAGGTCCGAAGCCGAGGCATGGCTCAATTTTGCGATCGACTATGGACTTCAGATCGTCGGTGCCGTCTGCATACTGATCGTCGGTTGGATCGTTGCCGGTTGGCTCTATCGCCGCATCAAACGGCGCATGCTCGCCTCGCCGAATTTCGACAACACAATGGCGCCGGTGGCTGCCGCCGTTGTGCGGTATGCGATCTTAGTCTTCGTACTGGTCGCCGTGCTGGCCCAGTTCGGGGTGCAGACGACCAGCTTGATCGCCGCGCTGGGCGCTGCCGGCTTGGCAATCGGTCTTGCCCTTCAGGGCACGCTGTCGAACATCGCCTCCGGCGTGATGCTGTTGTTCCTGAAACCGGTGAATGCCGGCGACTATATCGACGCCAGCGGCATCTCCGGCACCGTCGACGAAATTGGCTTGTTCGCCACGAAACTGCGCACGTTTGACGGCGTTTATCTCTTTGCGCCGAATAACAAGATCTGGAACGCCGAGATCCTCAACTATTCGCGGCTGCCAACACGGCGCATGGATGTCTCGGTCGGCGTTGCGTATAGCGACGATGTCGATGGTGCGATGAAGGTGCTCTCGGGCATCCTGTCCGGTGACGACCGCGTTCTGGGAGACCCGGAACCGCAAGTCATGGTGACAGAGCTCGCCGACAGCGCTGTCGTCCTGAACATGCGCTGCTGGTCTAAGCGCGAGGACTATTGGAGCCTCTTATTCGACCTCAACCGTGCGGCTCTTGTCGAGTTGGAGGCCGCTGGCTACTCGATTCCGTTCCCGCAACGCGACGTGCACGTCATCACGCCTGGCGCAACAGAAGCGATCGCGGACAAGACCCAATAGACCGTATTCCTGAATAGTTCGCGTCCAAGGCAATCGGCATAGAAGATGTCTGCTGCGTTGATCCAGGCTGCCGAGGAGACGGGGGCCAGCAACCCGCTTGAGGCCTATTGCGCGTTGGTCGATGACGGCCTCGTTCAATTCGACCCTGAGCAAGAGCAGGCCGCAAGGGAATTGCTGCGCCTGCACAATCAGCTGGTCGACTATCGACCCGCGCCGAAGGTAACGGGTTGGCGCGCCCGCTTTTTTAAGGAGGAGAAAGTCGAAGCGCCGTGCGGCCTCTACATTCATGGCGGTGTCGGGCGCGGCAAGTCCATGCTGATGGATTTGTTCTTCGCCACGGCCCCCGTAGCCGCAAAGCGGCGGGTCCATTTCAACGCCTTCATGCTGGAGATTCACGAGCGGCTGCATCGCTGGCGCAAATCGGTATCCAGCGATTTCGATCGCAAACGCGGCCGCCATATGGATGATCCGATCCCACCCATCGCGCGGGACCTGGCGGCCCAGGCCTGGCTACTCTGCTTTGACGAATTCCACGTGGTCGACATCGCCGATGCGATGATACTGGGCCGCCTGTTTACCGCCCTTTTCGACGAAGGTGTCGTTGTTGTCACCACATCGAATTGGGCGCCGGACGATCTCTATAAGGACGGTCTACAGCGCGACCGTTTCGTGCCGTTCATCGAATTGTTGAAACAGCGCCTCAACGTGCTTCATCTCGACAGCGGTGTGGACTACCGCCTGCAAAGGATCATCGGGGCCAAGACCTACTATTACCCGCTCGGGCCCAAAACCGACGCCGCGCTGGCCAAGCTGTTCGCGGATTTAACGGACGACTTGCCGGCCAAGCCGCGGACCCTGGCGGTTAAGAGCCGAAGCCTAACCGTGCCGAAAGCCGCTGTTGGCGTTGCCTGGACCAACTTCGATGATTTGTGCGGCAAGCCCTTAGGCGCTGCCGACTATTTGGTGCTGGCCGAGAACTTCGACACAGTCTTCGTGACCGGCGTGCCCTGTTTGACCGAGCGCAAGCGGAACGAGGCCAAACGCTTCATTGTGCTGGTCGACTCGCTTTATGAAAGCAAGACCCGCCTTATCGTCTCCGCTGAGGCTGCTCCCCAGCAGCTTTACGGGGCCGAGAGCCACAAGCTGGAGTTCGATCGAACCGTCAGCCGACTCATCGAAATGCAGTCCAAGGACTATCTCGCGCGCCACTAGTTGGGCTGCAGCTTGGACATCTTGTGCACTGCACAGTTTGGGCCTAGAAAATGCCCGACCTCAGACTTTCGCCGCCATCCGTCGGCCAACAAACCGTATCGCAGGAAGGACCAACCCCATGGCACGCAACAAGATCTCGCTGATCGGCGCTGGGCAGATCGGCGGAACGCTGGCACTGCTCGCCGGACTGAAGGAGCTGGGCGACATCGCCCTGTTCGACATCGCCGAGGGCATCCCCCAGGGCAAGGGCCTGGACATCGTCCAAGGCTCCACGGTCGAGGGGTATGATGCCAACATCACCGGCTCGAATGACTATGCCGATTTGGCTGGGTCCGACGTCGTCATCGTCACCGCCGGAGTGCCGCGCAAGCCGGGGATGAGCCGGGACGATCTGATCGGCATCAACACCAAGGTCATGATTTCGGTCGGCGAGGCGATCAAGGCGAATTGCCCGAACGCATTCGTCATCTGCATCACCAACCCGCTCGATGCCATGGTCGGCGTCTTGCAAAAGGTTTCCGGCCTTCCGGCCAACAAGGTCGTTGGCATGGCCGGTGTGCTCGACAGCGCACGGTTCCGCTATTTTCTAGCCGAGGAGTTCAACGTCTCTGTCGAAGACGTAACCGCCTTTGTGCTCGGTGGCCATGGCGACACGATGGTGCCGCTGGTGCGCTATTCGACCGTCGCCGGAATCCCGCTACCAGACATGATTGCGATGGGCTGGTCCACGCAGGAGAAGATCGACGCCATCGTCCAGCGCACCCGCGACGGCGGCGCGGAGATCGTTGGCTTGCTGAAAACCGGATCGGCCTTCTATGCACCTGCCTCCTCCGCCATAGCGATGGCCGAAAGCTATCTCCGCGATAAGAAGCGGCTGCTTCCCTGTGCCGCGCATTTGACCGGACAATACGGCGTCAACGGCTTCTATATCGGCGTGCCGGTCGTGATCGGCGCGGATGGTGTGGAACGGATCGTCGAGGTTTCGTTCACGGATGACGAGCAGGCAATGTTCGACAATTCGGTGAACGCCGTGAAGGGCCTCGCCGAAATCGCCGAGAAGATGCGCGCCGAGGCTTAGGCAAAGCAATCGCGGGCGAGGCAGCCACCGGCGCTGCCTCGACCGCGCGGATTACCTACTACTGCTGGGCCTTTAGCAGGTCACGGATTTCTTCCAGCAGTACTTCCTGCTTGGGCGGGGCCGGTGGCTCTTTCGGCTTTTCCTCCTCGGCTCGCTTCAGCCTGTTCATGCCCTTCACTAGGAAGAACAGCACCCAAGCCACCAGAACGAATGTGATCACGGCATTAATGAAGATGCCGTAATTGATCGTCGCGGCGCCTGCCTCAACGGCGGCATCCAGCGAGGCGTATTCGCCGTCCGACAAGTTGATGAACAAGTCCTTGAAGTCGACGCCGCCAAGCAAGACGCCGATCGGCGGCATGATGATGTCATTGACCAGCGAATTGACGATGGCGGTGAAGGCCACGCCGAGGATAATGCCGATCGCCAGGTCGACGACATTACCCTTCATGGCGAATTCTTTGAATTCCTTTAGCATTGGGGCCTCGCGATGATTTGGGGGGGAAGGTCCGTATGGGCACAAGTGGCGCCAGATAAGAACCTACGAATCATTGCCAATTGCTGGATCGCCTGTCCAGCAATTAGATAACCTTCGAGAATTCGTGTATCGGTTGATCGAAGTTATGCGACGCGGATGCGAGGCCGTGTGGGAAGCGGGATCGAAGGTTGCCCGTATCGTACCTTGCGCCTATGAATAGCCCGGATTGGGCCGTCGGTCCGATCCTCCCTTTTGCCATCGACCCTACGGGACCGTCGATCATCCATGAATATCCATGAATATCAGGCCAAGAGTCTGCTGAAACAGTATGGCGTTGCCGTCCCGGACGGTGGCGTTGCCTATACACCCGCCGAGGCCGCCGAAGTGGCCAAAACCATGCCCGGTCCAGTTTGGGTGGTGAAGTCCCAGATACATGCGGGAGGTCGCGGCGCCGGCCGCTTCAAGGAAGACCCTGACGGCAAGGGCGGCGTTCGGGTCGTTAAGACGATCGACGATGTCCACGAGCATGCCAAGTCAATGCTTGGCGCTACTCTGGTGACCAAGCAAACCGGTGCTGAGGGCAAGGAAGTTAAGCGCCTCTATATCGAGGATGGCTGTGCCATCGCGCGCGAGCTTTATCTGTCGTTGCTGGTCGACCGTGCGAGCAGCCGCGTCACCGTGATCGCCTCAACCGAAGGCGGCATGGAAATCGAAGAGGTCGCCAAGAACAATCCTGAGAAGATCGTTAAGCTGGCGATCGACCCTGCGATTGGCATGATGGGCTTTCATGCGCGACGGGTCGCCTTCGGCCTCGGGCTTAAGGGCAAGCAGGTTGGGTCGGCGGTTAGGCTGCTGCTGGCACTTTACAAAGCCTTCACCGACCTTGATGCCTCGTTGCTTGAGGTCAATCCGCTGGTGGTGACCGAGGACGATCAGGTGATTGCGCTCGACGCCAAGATGAACTTCGACGACAACGCACTGTTCCGCCACAAGGATGTGGCCGAGCTTAGGGACGAGTCAGAGGAAGATCCGGCCGAATTGGAGGCCGGAAAGTACGAACTGAACTACGTCAAGCTGGACGGCAATATCGGCTGTATGGTCAATGGCGCCGGTCTTGCCATGGCGACGATGGACATCATCAAGCTGCATGGCGGCGACCCGGCGAACTTCCTGGATGTCGGCGGCGGCGCGACGAAGGAGCGGGTCACGGCGGCGTTCAAGCTGATCCTGTCCGACCCCAATGTCGAAGGCATTCTCGTCAACATCTTCGGCGGCATTATGCGCTGCGATGTAATCGCCGAGGGCGTCGTCGCGGCGGCGCGTGAGGTCAGCTTGCACGTTCCGCTCGTCGTTCGGCTCGAAGGCACGAATGTCGATCTAGGCAAGAAAATCCTGGCCGAATCCGGCCTACCCATCACCGCGGCCGACGATTTGGGCGACGCGGCGGAAAAAATCGTGCACGCCGTGAAGGAGGCCGCCTGAACCATGGCCGTTCTTGTCGACAGCAATACTAAGGTCCTGTGCCAGGGTTTCACCGGGGCCCAGGGTACCTTTCACTCCGAACAAGCCATCGCCTACGGCACCAAGATGGTTGGCGGTGTCACGCCAGGTAAAGGCGGGTCGGAACATCTAGGTCTGCCAGTGTTCGACACCGTCGCAGAAGCCCGTGAGAAAACCGGTGCCGATGCCTCGGTGATCTATGTGCCGCCGCCTTTCGCGGCCGATGCGATCTTGGAGGCTATCGACGCGGAATTGCCACTGGTCGTCTGCATCACGGAAGGCATTCCGGTTTTGGACATGGTGAAGGTGAAACGGGCTTTGGCTGGGTCGGCCACGCGGTTAATCGGCCCCAACTGCCCGGGCGTCATTACACCGGATGCCTGCAAGATCGGCATCATGCCGGGACACATCCACAAGCGCGGTAAGATCGGCGTCGTCAGCCGTTCGGGCACGTTGACCTATGAGGCCGTGGCCCAGACCACAGCTGTTGGCCTTGGTCAGTCAACCTGCATCGGCATCGGCGGCGATCCGGTGAGCGGCACCAATTTCGTCGACTGCCTGGAGATGTTTCTGGCCGATCCGGAGACCGAAGGCATCGTTATGATCGGCGAGATCGGTGGTGACGCCGAGGTACAGGGAGCGCAACTCATTCGCGACAGCAATGTCAAGAAACCGGTGGTCGGCTTTATCGCCGGCCGAACCGCCCCGCCTGGCCGCCGAATGGGCCATGCCGGCGCGGTCATCTCCGGCGGTCAGGATACGGCCGAACACAAGATCGAGGCGCTGAGGCAGTGCGGCATCCGCGTCGCCGAAAGTCCTGCTGCAATGGGCAGCGCAATGCTGGATGTAATGAGCGCCTAGCCCGGCTACCGGGGGGATGTATTTCCGCCATTAATCATCACATAGTCGAGCGTTCGGAACCGTGCGGTTTGACCCTTCGCATATTCGGCGTAGGGTTATCCTAAGGCCGGATGCTAGCGCCGGACTAATGGCCGGCTGCCCGCGATTGCAGGGGAAAGGGTGCATGCCTCGAAATTCATAGGGAGGCAGGTACGAAGGAGACGATGGGACACAGCGCTGAACAGAGTTCTTTCCTTTACGCTCAAAACGCCGCGTTTATCGGTGATCTTTACGCCCAGTATCTAAAAGACCCTTCTAGCGTGGACACGTCGTGGGCCGCCTTCTTCGACCAGTTGGACGAAGCTGACGCCGTCGAGCTTCGAGAGGCGGGTCCAAGCTGGGCAAAGAGCAACGGCGCCGCAGTCAATGGCGGTTTTCCCTACGGCGATGCACTGATGGTCGATCAGCCGGCCGCCGACACCGAGACGCCGGCTTCAAACGGCAAGGCCGCAAAGGCGTCCAGCACGTCGATCGAAGAGCTGAAGCGCGCCACGATGGACAGTATCTGGGCCCAGCGGCTGGTCCGAGCCTATCGTGTGCGTGGTCATCTTGAGGCCGACCTGGACCCGCTGGGGCTGGTGGAACGGCGCAGACATCCCGAACTCGATCCCATGACCTATGGGTTTACCGAGGCGGATTGGGACAGGACGATTTATGTCGACTCGTTAGGGCTTCGCACCGCGACCTTGCGTGAAATCACGACCCGATTGAGGGAAACCTATTGCGGCAATATCGGCGTCGAGTTTCAGCATATCCAAGATCCGATACAGAAATCCTGGCTGCAGGAACGTATCGAGCAGATACACAACAGGACCGAGTTTTCGGAAAACGGCAAGCGGGCGATTTTGCAAAGCCTGACAGCCGCCGAGGCGTTCGAGAAATTCCTGAACATGAAATACACCGGCACCAAGCGTTTTGGCTTGGATGGCGGCGAGGCCATGGTCCCAGCGCTGGAACAGATCACCAAGCGCGGCGGACAGTTGGGGCTTAAGGAAATCGTTCTCGGAATGGCCCATCGTGGCCGGCTGAATGTCTTGGCCAACGTCATGGGTAAGCCGTTCCAGGCCATTTTCTCCGAATTTCAAGGCAATCCGGCCAATCCGGAGGAAGTCCAAGGGTCGGCTGACGTCAAATACCATCTGGGCACCTCTTCGGATCGCGACTTTGACGGAAATACCATCCACCTGTCGCTGACGGCCAACCCCAGCCATCTGGAATGCGTCAACCCCGTCGTAGTCGGCAAGGTCCGGGCCAAGCAGGCCCAGCGCAAAGACACCGAGCGGGTAACGGTATTGCCCCTGCTTCTGCATGGCGACGCCGCCTTCGCAGGCCAGGGCGTGGTGCCTGAAACGCTAATGATGTCCGAGCTGCGCGGCTATCGGGTTGGCGGCACCATCCATTTTGTCATCAACAACCAGATCGGCTTTACGACCTCGCCCAGCTTCTCGCGGTCCGGCCCCTATCCGACGGATATCGCGCTGGCCGTTCAAGCGCCGATCTTCCACGTCAACGGCGATGATGCCGAGGCCGTCGTCCATGTCAGCCGGATCGCGACCGAGTTTCGCCAGCGGTTCCAAAAGGACGTGGTCATCGACATGTTCTGCTACCGCCGCTTTGGCCACAATGAAGGCGACGAGCCGGCGTTTACCCAGCCGCTGATGTACAAGGCCATCGCCAAACATGAGCCGGTTCGAGGGATTTATGCCAAGCAGCTCGAGGATGAAGGGGTTCTGAGGCCCGGCGAAGGCGACGAGATCGTCGCGGCGTTCATGAGCAAGCTTGAGCAGGATTTCGAGGCGTCGGCCAGCTACAAGCCGAACAAGGCCGACTGGCTGGGCGGGGTTTGGACCGGACTTACAACGGCTACCCAAGACGATCGTCGCGGTTCAACCGCTGTTCCCGAGCCGGAATTGCGGCAGGTCGGCAAGGCGCTGACCAGCTATCCGGCAAACTTCAACATCAACTCCAAGGTTGCGCGCCAGCTTAAGGCCAAGGCGAAGATGTTCGAGACCGGGAAGGAATTCGACTGGGCCACCGGCGAGGCCATGGCGTTCGGCACCTTGCTGTCCGAAGGTGTGCCGGTACGCCTCTCGGGCCAGGATTCTGGGCGCGGAACCTTCTCTCAACGCCATTCGGTACTGATCGACCAGTCGAACGAAAATCGGCACATCCCGCTAAACCATGTCGCCCCCTATCAGGCGACGTTCGAAGTCCATGACAGCCCGCTGTCGGAGTTCGGTGTTCTCGGGTTTGAGTACGGTTACTCGCTGGCCGAACCGAATGCGCTGGTGCTCTGGGAAGCGCAATTCGGCGACTTTGCCAACGGTGCCCAGATCATCTTCGACCAGTTCATATCGTCGTCCGAGGCCAAATGGTTGCGCATGTCCGGCCTCGTTTGCTTGCTTCCGCACGGGTTCGAGGGCCAAGGTCCCGAGCACTCCTCGGCCCGGCTCGAGCGCTTCCTCCAGATGTCCGGCGGCGATAACTGGCAGGTCTGCTATCCGACGACGCCAGCCAACTATTTCCACGTTCTGCGTCGACAGGTGCATCGCGAGTTCCGCAAACCGCTGATCGTGATGACGCCCAAAAGTCTGCTGCGCCACCGCGAGTGCGTTTCGCCGATTGAGATGTTTGGCGAGCAGTCGAGCTTCCACCGTGTTCTATACGAGGATGTCGAGCTCACCGCGCCGGAGAAGATGAAGCGCGTGGTTCTGTGCTCCGGCAAGGTCTATTACGACCTGAAGAAGGAGCGGGATGAACGCGGCATAGATGACGTCACCATGATCCGGCTGGAGCAGCTCTACCCATTCCCGACGGCCGCCTTGGCGGAGGAGTTGGTTAAGTACCCGAACGCGGATGTGGTCTGGTGCCAGGAAGAGCCGGAGAATATGGGGGCCTGGTACTTCGTCGACAGGCGCATCGAACGGCTGTTGGACAAAATCGGGCACAAGACCAAGCGGCCAATCTATGCTGGCCGAACGGATGCCGCCGCGCCGGCCACCGGGCTCTTGCGCCGGCACCTTAAGGAACAAGCGGCCCTAATCGACGCCGCGTTGACAATTAAGTGACATCCCAATCGATCGAACAATAGAGCTGCGAGCAGGTAGGGGCAGGACGTCATGACCATCGAGATCACGGTCCCAACATTAGGTGAATCCGTTACCGAAGCGATCGTCGCACAATGGCTGAAAAAGCCTGGTGACGCCGTGGACAAGGACGAGCCGGTCGTTGAGCTGGAAACCGACAAGGTCACGCTGGAGGTCAATGCGGCCGAGGCCGGTGTGTTGACAGGGATCCGGGCGCAGGAAGGTGACACGGTCGAGGTTGGCGCCGTGCTGGGCTCGATCGGTGATGGCGACGGCGCTGCCGCACCTGTCAAGTCGGAACCTGCCAAACCGGCGCCCGCTGAAGAAAAACCTGCAGAAACAGCCGCCACCGGTGGGGACAACGCGTCCGACATTGCCATGCCCTCAGCTGCCAAGATGATGAAGGAACAGGGGCTCGCGGCTGGGGACGTCGCCGGGACCGGCAAGGACGGTCGCATCCTGAAGGAGGATGTTCAAAAGACGTTAGAGCAGGGGACGGCCAAACCTTCCGGCGGAACGATCGAGCTACCTGCTTTTGACCGACCGTCAGTCGAGCCAAGGCCGCAGAAGGACCGCGAAGAACGCGTCCGCATGTCCAAGCTGCGACAGACCATCGCTTCGCGGCTAAAGCAGGCGCAAAACACGGCGGCGATGCTGACCACCTTCAACGAGGTGGACATGTCGGCCTTGATCGCGCTGCGCAAACAGTATCGCGATGCGTTCGAGAAGAAGCACGGCGTTCGCCTCGGCTTTATGTCCTTCTTCACGAAGGCCGTTGTCGGAGCCTTGAAGGATTTGCCCTCGGTGAACGCCGAGATCGATGGCACCGACCTCGTTTACAAAAACTATTACGACATCGGCGTTGCGGTCAGTTCGCCCAACGGCCTTGTCGTGCCGGTCGTGCGCGATGCAGACCAACTCAGCTTTGCCGGCGTTGAAGAAACCATCAATGGGCTGGGCCGTAAGGCGCGTGACGGCAAGCTGTCCATGGCCGACCTGACCGGTGGTACCTTCACCATCTCCAATGGCGGTGTCTTCGGCTCGCTGATGTCGACCCCGATCCTCAACCCGCCGCAGTCCGGCATTTTGGGCATGCATAAGATTCAGGAACGGCCGGTGGCGATCGACGGCCAGATCGTTATCCGCCCGATGATGTATCTGGCGCTCAGCTACGACCATCGCATCATAGACGGCCGCGAGGCGGTCACTTTCTTGGTTCGGGTCAAGGACGCGATTGAAGACCCACAGCGCCTATTGCTCGACGTCTAATACGGAAAACACATGAAAGACTATGGCCCTGATGGGCCGCGTATCGCCGTGCTCGATTCCATCGAGTCCCTCGGCAATGCGGTTTACAAATTCCCTTTCCTGCGCGCCTTAAAACGCGCCTATCCGAACAGTCATGTGACCTGGGTGGTGCATGCACGCACGTCGTTCAGCAACATTCTGCGCGATCTGACGCGCGATTACGTCGACGAGGTCATGGCCGGCGCCCGGATCGAAAAACCGTTCCTTAAGGCGATCGGCAAGCTGAGGGCGCTGCCGCGCTTCGACATCGTCTATGACATGCGCAGCAAGTTCCCGCGGCTGATCATGTCGCGCATCTTCATGCGCTACGATCGATACATCACGTGCACACCGGGCCATCTCTTCACAACCGGCACGCTGAAGATTGGTCACAAGCGGCCGACCGACTGGGTCACGCGCTATATCGATATGGTCACCGTCGATACCGGCAAGCCGGCGGACCCCAGCGGCTTCATCCCGTTTCCGGAAGATGCGGTGGCCGAGGCCAAGCAGCTTTTGCCGGATGGGCAGCGCTATGTCGGCTTTGGAACGGGGTCGAACGGGTTGGAGAGGATCTGGCCGCTGGACCGCTACATCGACGTTGCGAACCACGTGACCTCGAAAGGCTGCGTTCCGGTTTTCCTCATGGGGCCGGCCGAGATGCATTGGTACGACGAGGTGGTGGAGAAGGTTCCCGGTGTTTTGATGCCCGGTTGTGACGGCGTTCGCGAGGACGGCAAACGCGACTTTCCCTCAATCCCGTTGCTATATGCCTTAGCGGCACGGCTAACGGTCACGGTCGCCAATGACTCCGGCACCGGCCATCTTGTCGGTGCTTCAGGTACCGCTCTAATCTCGCTCTTCGGTCCGACAAAGCCGGAACGCTTCGCCCCGTGGGCCGACCCGCTGGTGTGTCTACGCGCCAGCACTTATGGCGGCAACGAAATGACGGACATCCCAACGGAAGCGGTGATCGAGACCCTGGACCGCTTCCTCGATACCGGCCGGTTTGAGTTGCCGTCAGCCGCTTAGCGACGGGGATTCGGCCCTTGCTCAAATCCTAACGGCACAACTTCAACTCCGTCGGTTGGCCAAATGCTACCCACAAAAATGCGTTCTGGCCGAAGCGATGCGCCAGTTTGTAAGCGGCCGCAAGGGAGATGCCTAGTACCAACCGTCCGCGTTCGGCCGGCCACAGCCCGTCGAGATCGATAGCCGACGTGGGCAGTGACGTCAGGCCACGCGCTGCGATCATCGATTCCAGCCTTCGTGTGCGGATGCGGTTAACCAGCTCGGGCTGTTGGCGACTGCCTGGGTTTTCGGCAGTGAGAACACAGGCGGTTCTCACCCGATAGCGCCGCATCAACCGTTCGATCTCCTCATTGCGGTGGCCGATTCGCTTGTCGATGATCGGCGAGGTGTGGACCCGGTAGATTGTGTCGTGATAAGCCGCCAACAGGCCGGGCGATAGCCGTGTCATGCGGCTTGTCCGGGCAAGACGCTTGAGGCATGGTGCGGCGCCTGCGGGCCCTTGCGTGCGTTCCAAACAGATCCGGGAAGTTTCATGAGCGACCAGGAATTCGATGTCATCGTCATCGGCAGTGGCCCGGGTGGCTATGTCTGCGCCATTCGCTGCGCCCAGCTGGGCCTCAAGACAGCCTGCGTCGAGGAACGGGAAACCTTGGGCGGTACCTGCCTGAATGTCGGCTGCATCCCATCCAAGGCCATGCTGCAGGCCTCGGAAAAGTACGAGGAAGCACAGCACTCTCTGGACAAGTTCGGTGTCAAGATCGGAGACCTCTCGCTCGATCTGCCGGGGCTTATGGCTCACAAAAGCGGCGTGGTCGCCGATAATGTCAAGGGCATCGAGTTTCTGTTCAAAAAGAATAAGGTCGCCTGGCTGAAGGGCCGCGGCACGATCACTGCCAAGGGTGAGGTCACGGTCGGCGACACCGCCTATAAAGCCAAGTACATCATCATCGCCACCGGCTCTGACTCCATGCCGTTGCCCGGTGTCGAGGTCGACGAAAACCGCATCGTCAGCTCGACAGGGGCGTTGGAACTCTCCGAAGTTCCCAAGACGATGGTGGTGATCGGCGGCGGCTATATCGGTCTTGAAATGGGCTCGGTCTGGCAGCGTCTCGGTGCCAAGGTGACAGTGGTCGAGTTCCTCGAGCGGATTACGCCGGGCATGGATGGTGAAGTCTCCAAGAACATGCTGCGCATCCTGAAAAAGCAGGGCATGCAATTCAAACTCGGCACCAAAGTGACCGGCGCCAACGCCGGCAAGTCGTCGGTCTCCCTGACGCTGGAGCCGGCGAAGGGCGGCGACAGCGAGACCATGGAAGCCGACATCGTCCTGCTGTCCATTGGCCGCAAGCCTCACACCGGCGGGCTGGGGTTGGAGACTGTTGGCGTGAAGACGGACGATCGCGGTCGCGTCGAGATCGACGAGCATTTCCGCACGAATGTTGAGGGCATTTACGCGATCGGCGACGTCGTGCCCGGCGCGATGCTGGCGCACAAAGCCGAGGATGAGGGCGTCGCCCTCGCCGAGCAACTTGCCGGCCAGGCAGGGCATGTGAACTACGACACGATTCCGGGGGTGGTCTATACATTCCCGGAGGTCGCCTCAGTCGGAAAGACCGAGGAGGAGCTGAAGCAGGCCGCCGTGGAGTATCGCGTCGGCAAATTCCCGTTCACGGCTAACGGTAGGGCGCGGGCCATGAACGCGACCGACGGGTTCGTGAAGATCCTTGCCGATGCTAAGACCGACCGTGTGCTGGGCGTGCACATTATTGGCGCCGAGGCTGGAACAATGATTGCGGAGTGCGCCTTGGCTATGGAGTTTTCCGCCTCGTCCGAGGACATCGCCCGCACCTGTCACGCCCACCCGACCCTGAACGAAGCTGTCAAGGAGGCGGCCCTCGCCGTCGACAAGCGTCCGATCCATATCTAACGGGAGCCGCCGCGCGATGGCAGCGGATATCGTCTTCCGCCAGGCCAAACGTGCCGATGTTCCGACAATTGTTCGGCTATTGGCTGACGACGTACTGGGCGCCGGGCGCGAAACGGCCGACGACACACTGCCACATCGCTACTGGACAGCGTTCGACGCCATCGAACAAGCACCCAATGTTGAGCAATGGGTCGCCGAGCGAGGCGGAAGCGTTATTGCCTGCCTGCAGCTTTACTTTCTGCCCGGCCTCAGCCTCAAGGGTGGCATGCGGGCGCAAATTGAGGCCGTTCGGGTGGCCTCGGACCTTCGCGGCGGAGGAATCGGCGCCCGGTTCGTGGGCATGGCGATCGATCGTGCCCGAGACAGGGGCTGTGTCCTCATTCAGCTTACGACTAACAAGCAGCGAGATGACGCCCGCCGGTTTTACGAAAATCTCGGCTTCCAAGCGACCCATGAGGGCATGAAGCTGAGCCTTAGCTGAGGCCGGCCTGTTACAACTTGTCGACCGGTACTTTCAGATAGCGGCTCCCACTGTCGTCGGCTGGCGGCAGGTTGCCAGCGCGCATGTTGACCTGGATGGAAGGGATAATGAGCCGTGGCATGTTTAAGGTCGCGTCTCGCGCCTCGCGCATCTCAACGAACTCGTCCTCGGTGACGCCGTTGCTGACATGGATGTTGTGCTCGCGTTCTTCGCGTACCGTGGTTTCCCATTTGATGTCACGGCCGTTAGGCCCGTAATCGTGACAAATGAACAGTCGCATCGCCTCCGGAAGGGCTAGGATCGCCTTGATGGAACGGTAAAGCTGCCGTGCATCGCCGCCGGGAAAATCGGCCCGCGCCGTGCCGCCATCCGGCATGAACAGAGTGTCTCCAACGAAGGCCGCATCACCGATAACGTGAGTTGTGCAGGCCGGCGTGTGGCCTGGCGTGTGCATGGTGAAGGCGGTCATGCCGCCGATCTGATAGATGTCGCCATCTTCGAACAGCTGATCGAATTGTGAACCGTCGCGTTGGAATTCCGTGCCCTCGTTGAAGACCTTGCCGAAGGTTTCCTGCACCTCGGTAATGCCGGTACTAATACCCAGTTTGCCGCCCAAGTTGCCCTGGATGTAAGGGGCGCCGGAAAGGTGGTCGGCATGGACATGGGTCTCGATCAGCCACTCAAGCTGCAACCCGTTTGACTTGATATGGGCGATGACCTCATCGGCATGCTCGTAGTGAAGTCGTCCGGCTGCGTAGTCGATATCCAAGACCGAATCGACAACCGCGCAGGAGTTAGAGCCTGGGTCCTTCACCACATAGGTGATGGTGTTGGAGGCCTTGTCGAAGAAGGCTGTCACATCCGGCTTTGTTGACAGGTCGACCGGATAAGAGGTCATCGCAAAATCTCCCTTAAAACAATGTTGTGGTCATGCCGATCGCACCGAGAGCAGCCCGCCCGAAGCAAGCCGGGCCAGCCACATGCCCAGCAGCATGGCGGGAACGAACACCATCGTTCCGGTCGCCGCCAAAGGAATCGCGGTCAGTGCGGGTCCAGGACAAAACCCGCCCAATCCCCAGCCAAGCCCGAATACCGCCGCACCTGAGATCAAACGTGGATCGAGATCGGTCCTTGTCGGCAAATCGAACCGAACGTCCAACAGCGGCGCATGGCGCCTCCACGCGAGGCGATAGCCAATCAGACCGACGAGAACTGCCCCGCCCATAACGAAGGCGAGGCTGGGGTCCCACGTGCCGAACAGGTCCAAGAAGTTCAGAACCTTGGCGGGGTTGGACATGCCGGAGATCACCAAACCCAGGCCGAAGATCAGACCCGCCACTAGGCCGATGACGATGCGCGCCATGTCAGCCTCCAACCCCGTGCCGAACCACGAATACCGTCGCGAAGGCCACGGCCATGAAGACAATGGTCGCGACGATAGAACGGCTTGACAGGCGTGAGATACCGCAGACGCCGTGGCCGCTGGTGCAGCCGCCTCCGAACACGGAGCCGAAGCCGACCAGAAGCCCGGCCGCCGCCATAAGTGGTAGGTCTCCGGAGACCGTCTGTTCGATGGGCAGGCCGCCAATCTGCTGATAGACGAACGGGGCCCCGACCAGGCCGACAATGAAGGCGAGCCGCCAGCCGTAGTCCTCGGCGATCGGCGGCAGGAGACGACTGGCGATGCCGCTGATGCCGGCAACACGCCCCATGAAAAGCATGAGCATGATTGCTGATAGGCCGATCATTACGCCGCCAATCGTTGAAGCGATCGGTGAAAACTCCGTCATCGCCATCCTTCTTGCGCGAGCCGATCCGTATCTGGAACAGTCGATCAGGTCTCTCGCCGACCATCCCCGGTGCGGATCAATTTTTACACAATTGCATTGGAAAATGGCCAGGACAATACCGTCGCATAACCCGTATGTGATGCCGCGTATGGCGCCAGGTTCTGGGGTAATCCAATCCCATGCTATGATCTGCTGTGGATGACCGCCAACTCTGTGCCGGCGGCCAGGTATTCCAAGTCAAGACACGCCCAGGGGTTAAATGAGTATCGTCACGGACGGGATTTTGCCGCTGGCGTTGGCCTTCATCATGTTCTCGCTTGGCCTTGGCTTAACGGCGGCGGATTTTGTGCGGGTCGCGCGTCAGCCGAAGGATTTCTTAGTCGGCGCCGCATCGCAAATCGTCTTGTTGCCGGCCGTGGCCTTATTGCTGGTCTTGATCTGGCCGATGCCGCCGGAGATGGCTGTCGGGGTCATGATCGTTGCGGCGGCGCCTGGGGGTGTCGTCTCAAACATCCTCACCTCCTTTGCTCGGGGCGACGTCGCGCTTTCCATCTCGCTAACGGCGATCATCAGCCTTGTTAGCGTCATCACGGTGCCGATCGTGATCGCCGTTTCCTACAACCTGCTGATGGGCGAAGCCGCCGAGGGCGATCTGTCTGTCTTAAGCACCGCAGTCGGCATTTTTGTCGTGGTCGCCGTACCCGTATTGATCGGTATGGCGGTTCGGCATTTTGCAGCAGGGGCCGCCACACGATTTGAGCCCTCCGCCCGAGCAGTCTCGGGGGTTCTGTTTGTCCTAGTGGTAATCGGTGCCCTGGTGCAGGAGCGGGAGAATATCCTCACCTATCTGGGCCAAGCGGGCCTCATCATGCTGGCGCTCAACGTCGTCATGATGCTCGTAGCCTATGGCGTTGCTAAAGTCGCCGGGTCGGCCCGCAAACAGCAGATCGCCATCGTCATCGAATGCGGCCTGCAGAACGGGACCCTGGCCATCACCGCCGCGACACTTCTGTTCGGGGGCGGGCTCTTCGTCGTACCGGCGGCATGCTACAGCATGATCATGTTCGTGACTTCGCTGCTGCTGGTTTACGTGCTGAGACGCCGCTTCAGGGAAGTGGCGAGCTGAGCTGCTCAAGCAGGTCAGCCGTCTCAACCGGCGCGGTGATCATCGCGTCATGCCCGGTGGCCAACTCTGCGACCGGCCAACCTGCATCGCGGACGCGCTCTAGCCCGAGCTTGGCGGGAACGTAAGCCGGGTCGGTACAAGTGATGTAGCTGGCCGGAACCCCATTCGCAATCGGGCCATTCAGCGTCAACGGCGTTGAGAACGTCGCGAGCGGATGCGGCGTTAGTCTTGGGGCAACAAAGGCCACATCGTCGGGCTCAGTGACGCCAAAGCTCTCCACGGGGGCCGCCGGCAGGCTGACCCCGCCGCTAAACGTCTCGGCGGTTTTCTTTCGCGCCTCGGCGATGTCGGGCGGCAAGAGGCCGAACCAGGTTTCGCCATCCTCCATAACGGCGCCGTCGAGATAGATCAGTTGGCTGATCAGGTCGGGGGCCTTGTCCGCCGCGCCGGTAATCGGGGCGCCGCCAAAGCTATGGCCGACAAGGATGACGTCGGTCAGATCGTCCCAGCGGAGGTGGTTGACGATATCCTCTACGAAGACGGCCATGGTGATGTCTTTCGACAACAGGTGACTGCGCTCACCCAGCCCTGTCTGCGTTGGGGCGGTTACTCGATGGCCGCGCGCCCGCAAGATTGCCTCAACGCGCTGCCAGCACCATCCGCCGTGCCAGACACCGTGAACAAGAACGAAGGTTTTCGGTGCGCGGTCATTTGGCATTGGGCTGGGCTTTGCTGGTTGGTCAAGAAGGGCGAAAGCTTAGCTTGACCGACCTCTTGTTCAAACCTTGCCCGATATCGCCCCTTCTTCCGTCACCCGTGTCGCATTGCGCTGGGGTTGGTGAGACACTACCCGTGGGCTTGCGCCATCTAAACGGATTCAGCGCCGCAAGCGCGGCATAGATAGCCTTGGACCTCTCTCTATGCGCCGATTGCAGCGCACGCTGCTTGAGGGCGTGCCATTCATCCGCCGTGTACTGGGTCACGTCGAAATCGAGTCTTAGGTCCTGGAACTTGTCCTTCATCTCGGTCCCCTCCTTCAGGTCGCATCCAACTGCTCTGTCAGCTTTACGGCGCAAACATCATCAGATAAAATGAATAATTATGATGAATTTGATCACAATGAGAGATGAATGGATCTGTCTGACCTGAGGATCTTCCGGGCCGTTGTCGAAGAGGGCGGCGTTACCAAGGCCGCAGTGCGGCTTCATCGGGTGCAGTCGAACGTGACTACGCGGGTGCGCCAACTGGAAGACGATCTCGGCGTCCGGCTGTTTTTGCGCGAAGGCAAGAAGATGCATCTGGCTCCGGCAGGACAGGTGCTTTTGGATTATACCGAGAAGCTGCTGTCGATGGCGGACGAGGCGCGCGAGGCCGTGCGAGATCCGCGTCCGCGCGGGCTGTTTCGACTCGGCTCAATGGAAAGCACGGCCGCCGTCCGCCTGCCTGGGCCGTTGTCGGAATATCACCGCCGCTTTCCCGATGTCAGGCTGGAACTGAGCACCGGCAATCCCGAGCAATTGAGCGCAAGGCTTCTTGCCGGCGACCTTGACGCTGCGCTAGTCGCCGAACCGATCGCCGATGCACCGTTCGACAAGGCGCCGGCATTCGAAGAAGAGTTGGCGATCGTTGCTGCCGCCCATCATCCGCCAATTGGTGCCGGAACCGACGTGCCGCCGGCGGTGATCGCTTTTGAGGCGGGCTGCCCCCATCGCAAGCGTTTGGAGGCGTGGTATGCGGATCGCGGCGCCGCGTTCGAGCGCGTGATCGAAATGACGTCTTATCACGCCATGCTGGGCTGCGTAGTGGCCGGAATGGGCATCGCGCTGTTGCCGAAGAGCGTTCTGGCGACGTTTCCGGAAGCCAAACGGCTGGTGGTCTACGACCTCCCGGCCGGGCAGGATCGCGCGCGGACGGTCCTGATTTGGCGCAAGGGCGGCGATGCCCCGAAAATCGCCGCCTTGCTCGAGGTCTTGAACGACCTCAGTGCAGCGTCGCGCCTGCCGGACGGGCAACCTCCTCCGGCGGCTCAAGTGCCCCCGTCATGATCGCCACGGCGTCCGACATCGAGATGTCGTCCGACCGCACCACTGCATGGCGCCTGCCCAGCCGATGGATGTGAATCCGATCGGCGACTTCGAACACATGCGGCATGTTGTGCGAGATTAGCACGATTGGCATGCCGCGCGCCTGGACATCCTTGATCAGTTCCAGCACCCGTCGGCTTTCCTTGACGCCCAGCGCCGCTGTCGGCTCGTCCATGATGACGAACTTAGTGGCGAAGGCAGCGGCTCTTGCCACCGCCACGCCCTGGCGCTGACCGCCCGATAGCGTCTCGACCAGTTGGTCGATGTTTTGAATCGTCAGGAGGCCAAGCTCGGTCAGCTTCTCGCGGGCAAACGCCTTCATGCGCCTCTTGTCGAGCATGTTGAAGGCTTTGCCGAGCACCCCGCCGCGATAGAGTTCGCGGCCGAGGAACAAATTGTCCGCGATCGACAAGGCGGGCGACAGGGCGAGATTCTGATAGACGATCTCGATCCCCTTATCGCGCGCGTCGATTGGTGTGGTGAAGTGCACCGGCTGGCCGTCGAGCAGGATCTCGCCTTCGTCCGGCACCACGGCGCCGCACAGGGATTTCACCATGGTCGACTTGCCGGCGCCGTTATCGCCGATCACCGCCAGGATCTCGCCTGGATAAAGCTCGAAATCGGCATGGTCCATGGCGGTGACCCGGCCATAGCGTTTGACCAGCCTGTTGGCCTGCAGCACAGGTTTGATTGCTTCGGTCATTACGCGGATACCTTTCTCAGCCATTGGTCGATCGCGACCGCGATGATGATCAAGAGGCCGACGGCGAATTCCTGCCACAGGACTTCAACGCCGGTGAGATTAAGGCCAGATCGGAATACACCCACGATCAACGCTCCAATCAGTGTCCCGATGATCGAGCCTCTGCCGCCGAACAGCGAGCAGCCTCCGATCACCACGGCTGTAATGGAGTCGAGATTTCCCTCCTGGAAACTTTGCGGCGATACCGACCCGACCCGCCCGATCGCCACCCAGGCGCCGAGGGCACACAGGAAGCCGCCGACAACGTAGACCGATGCTAAGACACGGTTGACGCGGATGCCGGAGAGACCGGCCGCTTCTGCATCATCGCCGACCGCGTAAACATGCCGACCCCACGGCGTCCAATTCAGCAGGTACCAGAACAGGGCGAACAGAAACAGCATCAGGAACGAGCCGGTCGTAAATATAAACCCGAACAGGTCGACCCGTTCGCCGAACCATTTCAGCATGGGCGCGGCAGCGTCGATATCCTGACTGCGGATCGACTGGGATTCGGAATACCAGAGGTTCAGCGCGAAAAAGATCGACCAGGTGCCGAGCGTGACGATAAAGGGCGGTAGCCTGAATCTGGTGACCAGGAAGCCGTTGATGGCGCCGCAAATCGCCCCAACGGCAAAACCCGCCATGATCGCGACGGGCGTCGGTACGCCGAAATTCACCGCCAGCTTGCCCATGATGACCGAACAGAAGACCATGATGGCCGCGACCGAAAGGTCGATACCGGCGGTCAGGATGATCAAGGTCTGGGCCACGCCCAGAATGCCGATGATCGTGACCTGTTGGATAATCAGCGAGATGTTGAACGGGGTGAAAAAGTTGTTCGCGATCGTGCCGAATACAGCGATGCTGATCAGCAGCACGATCACAGGCACCCAAGTCGGGTTAGCGTGCAGAATATGATGAATGCGTCCGACCAGAGACGTGTCGTGATCGTCGAAAGAAGCGACTTCCGTCGCGCTTTGGTCCAGGACCTTCTCGAAGTCCTGCATCTCGCGCTTGGGGTCGCCGGTACCGGATTGGTCTGTCATCGCCCGTCCTCTCGCGGAAGGTTGGGGCAGGGCGGCCGAAACCGCCCTGCCTCCAGCTTATGGTTCTGGCGTGAGGTCGATCCTAGCCCCAGCACCTCTCTAGGCCTTCGGCCGATGTGATGGATGGAACGCCGTCGACCGGTTGGTCGGTGACAAGGACGACGCCGGTATTGAAGAAATCGAGCCCCTCGGTGTTCGCGGGAACCGTTCCATTGTTTGCGTGTTCGACCACGGCTTCGACGCCCATCGAGGCCATCAGAAGTGGGAACTGCATGGAGGTAGCACCGATGATGCCGTCAGCGACATTCTGCACGCCTGGGCAGCCGCCATCGACCGATACGAGCAGAACGCCATCGGCAAGGCCGAAACTGTTGAGCGCTTCGTAGGCCCCGGCCGCGGCCGGTTCATTGATCGTGTAGACGACGTTGATGCCAGGGTCGCGCTGGAGAAGGTTCTCCATTGCCGTGCGGCCGCCTTCCTCCGCGCCGCCCGTCATGTCGTGCCCGACGATGCGGGAATCATCTTCGTCGCCAATCACGTTGGGATCATTGATATCGACGCCAAAGCCTTGGAGAAAACCTTGGTCGCGCAGGACGTCGACGGTTACTTGAGCTTCCGAGAGATCCAGAAGGCCGATTTTGGCGTTGGCCGCCTCGTCGCCAAGCGTAGCGGCCGCCCATTGGCCGATCAGCAGGCCGGCCTGGAAGTTGTCGGTGGCAAAGGTAGCGTCGGCCGCCTCGATCGGGTCGAGCGGTGTATCGAGCGCGATGACCAGCAGGCCGGCGTCGCGTGCGCGCTGCACGGAAGGAACGATGCCGGCAGTATCCGATGGTGTGATCAAGATTCCCGCCGCGCCGGCCGCGATCAGGCTTTCAATGGCCTCAATCTGGGCTTCGTTGTCGCCGTCATAAGCGCCGGCGAAGGTGCGCAGCTCGACATTGAGGTCCTCTGCGATGGCCTGGGCACCGTTGCGCATCATCACGAAGAACGGGTTTGTGTCCGTCTTGGTAATCAAGCCGACGATGATCTGTTGGCTCATCGCCGGTGTGGCCGCCAAACCCAAACTGAGCGCTGCGGCAGCGGTAAGTGTCTTCACTGACAGAGACTTCATCTCGTTTTCCTCCCAGGTGCGTTTGCACCGTTTTCGGCTCTCGCCGGTTGGCGCCGCCATATCGGCGACAGTTGGCGCGGTCATAGGCTTTCCGCTTGCGATCGCGCCATTAGACGCTTCGATCTTAAGGCTTGTCAATAACTAAATCAGTCTGATTTAGTTATTTTCCTTCAGGCTGAAACGTCCTCCTACGCCTATCTGGGCAAGGAGTGGAAAAAATAAATCACATAGATTTATTTGCATCAAGCCGCTTTTCGAAGCATGATCGCCCCCGGTCCGTTAGTTGACGATGGAACAATCCGGCAATCCGATGAAGTACGACAGAGGCACGCTTGGCGGGGAACAGACAGGCCTGCGTGCCTACAACAAGCGCACGATTCTCAATCTCATTCGACAGTCGGGCGCGCTGCCGAAGGCCGAAATCGCACGCCTCACGGGCCTGAGTGGCCAGTCGGTTTCGGTCATCGTGAACGGGCTATTGAAGGAGAAGCTTGTCCGCAAAGAAGGCAAGATCCGTGGAAAGGTCGGCCAGCCCACCACCCCGATTGCCTTGAACGAGGATGGCGCGTTCTCGGTCGGTGTGAAGATCGGTCGACGCAGCCTTGAGGTAATGCTCGTCAATTTTTTGGGCCAGCGCGTCGAGCACAGTCAGGTCTTTTACGACGCGCCCAGAGTCAGCGAGGTGAGGAAACTTCTCAAGAACGAGTTGTCCCGCGTGCTCGATGGCGTCGATCACGCGACCCACGACAGAATCGTTGGTGTCGGTGTCGCGATGCCGAGCCTCCTACATGAATGGGCCGACGTGATGGGATTGGCGACCGCCGACCTGGTCGATTGGCGCGGGCTGGACGTCGCCTCGCTGGTCTCGGACATCGCCCGGATGCCGGTCGAGATCTACAACGACGCGACAGCGGCGTGCGCGGCTGAGATGGTGCTCGGCACCTCGATGACGAAATCCAGCGCCTTTTACATCTTTATCGGCACGTTCGCGGGCGGGGGCATTGTCCTTGACCGTCGGCTCTTCACGGGTCCGCAGGGCAATGCCGGGGCCATTGGGCCGATCCCGGTTCCTACCCGAGGCGGCGGCCAAGAGCAATTGTTGGCCAACGGCTCGCTCTTCACGCTCGACCGCACACTGGTTTCCGAGGGCATCCCGTTGGAGGGCAGCATTGCCGACCGTGTGCGGGACCCACGTGCGGCGGGGCCGCTACGGAGCTGGCGAGAGAGGGCCAGTGAGGTGATCGCCTTTGCCATTGCCAGCGCGGTTTCCGTGATCGATTTTGAGGAAATCGTCATCGATGCCATGCTGCACCCGCCCGATGTCCAGGCGATTGTCGACGATGTGCGGCTCGCACTCAGGCAAATCGATTTGACGGGTACCAGTCCAACGGTCGTCAAGCCGGGCACGATCGGTCCGGCAGCGCGCGTTTCAGGGGCTGCGGTATTGCCTCTCGTTCGCCAATTCTCGCCCGACCAGATGCTGCTGCTAAAGAGCCCGATGGCGTCGGCGAGCTAGCCTCTGATCGCGCTAAGCCTCTTCATCGCGGCGTTGGCGCCGATAGTGCAAATAGATGTGAAGCGCGAATGGTGCGGACGGAATGATGAACCAGGGCGCCGCGATGCCGGTGAACAGAATGTTGAGCGCGGCCAACAGGCCGATGATGGCGGCGGAATAGCGGATTGGTTTTGGCTGAACCTTGAGCCAGGCCAGAACCGCTTCCGCTTGGGAGGCCAGGCGCGCCAGGATCGATTGTTCGCCCGAAGCCTGTGATTCTGCCTTTGCCTCTTCCTCCGGATTCGGTGCGTTGCGTCCGTCCAGCCGAACCTTGTAGCTGGGCACCGGATCGTCGAGGTTTTTGACCTTGCGGTCGCCAACGAAGTCGAAGCCCAAGGCCAGTTGTTTGCGCGATAGTTCGTAGACAGTGCCTGAAACTAGAATACCGCCTGGCTCCGCCAAGGATTCCAGCCGCGCGGCGACATTAACGCCATCGCCGTAAAGGTCGCCATTGTCGTGCATCACGTCGCCAAGATTGATGCCGATGCGAAACCACATCTGCTGTGCCTTGGGCAGGTCCCGGTTCTCGGCCGTGATCGCGTCCTGAACTTCGACGGCGCAGCGCACAGCTTCCACAACGCTCGGGAACTCGGCAATCACCGCATCGCCCCACGTATTCACCTGACGGCCGTCATAGCGTTCGAAGTTCTGGGCCATGATGGCGCGATAGCGCTGGAGCCGTTCCAGCGTGGCGTCCTCGTCGGAGGCCATGTGCGCGCTGAAATGCTTGGCATCGGCACAGAAGATCGTTGTGAGCTTGCGCTTCATGGCTCGGGACTCGCTCGGTTGCCCCGTTCATATGCGCTATCGACTGCGAAAACCCAAGGGCGAAGTTACGAGTCGTAACATTCGTGGCGGTTGGATGTCGCGAACCCGATGCTCGCTGCGGACGGTTAGTCGGACCCTTCGACAAGCGGTCGCAGCAGCGTGCCGAGCAGATGATCCCAGCCCTGCTCGTGCCGGTCGCGGACATAGGCATCGTCGGGGCCAAGCTCCTCCCAGCCCGAATGGACCAGATCCATCGTCGTGACGCCGCCTTGCTCAACCAGATGGATCGTCAGCATGGTGATCAGGGGCGGTCGGTCGATCGCCCAGCTGTAGGCGAGGCGCGCTCTGCTGTCCTTCGGTGCTGCAAGTTCAGTGACAACACATTCGACCGGCGCGCCCGAACCGATGCCGGGCGGGCATTCCATGGTAAAGGCGCGGCCGTGAACCGGCTCGAACGTATTGGGCATCATCCATTGGGCGATCTTGTCCGGGGTCGTCAGATAGGACCAGACTCGGTCGATGGGCGCCTTGAATTCAATGGTTCGCCTGATTTCAGCCATCGGTTTTAGTCCTTCCCCTCGTCATCCTGGCCTGGTGCCTCTACCAGTGCCTTAAGCCTGATGAGGTTGACGTCCCAGAACCGCTCATAGCGCGATAGCCACTGGCTCACCGTTAGAAGCGGTTCAGGGTTCAATTGGTGAACGCGTTCGCGCCCGCGCCGCGTGATCCGGATGAGGTCATTGTCCTCCAGCACCTTCAGATGCTTGGCGACCGCCGGGCGCGAGATGTCAAACCGTTGCGCGATCTCCCCCGCCGTCAGATCCGAGACCATCAGATAGTCCAGGATTTGACGCCGGTGGGGGTCGGCTATTGCCCCAAAAATCCCTTGCAAGCGATAGGTCAATGGGCGGAACGGTCCTCACCGGATTGCGGCCTCAGTTCGAGGCCAGTTGGCGCATATTGTCCCAATAGAGCGTGTTCCAATGGGTGTTGACGATCTGGCTCAGCGGCCCTTCCTCGACCATCCCATCGGGGCTGGGGATGGTAACGGTGTAGTCTGGAACGTTTGCCTGTACCAGTTCGATCTGTGCCCCGGTCGGCGTATCGCGGAAGGTTAGCACCAATGTCGAATCCGGCGCGCCGCGCTGCTCAACCGTGTAGACGGCCGGATCGGTCGCGCTAACCCAGCCGAAATTCCACCAAGACATGACGACCGTGTAGACGCCCTCGGCCTCCTCAACGTCGATCACTTGGCCATGCAGGCCGCATTGTTCCGGCTGGAAGCAAAAGGCCATTAACTGGTCGCCAACACCGCCGCGATCGACAGGTTCGCCTGTCGAGGACATGTAAGAGGCCGGCAGCCCGGTGATCGATTCTTGACCTGCGCCGGTCATGTACATGTCGAATAGAGCTTCGGCGGATGCGCCTGAGAAATGCTGTGTCTGGCTCAGCGTTGCGGCTTGGGCGGAGGCGATGCCGCCTGCCAATGCAGCGGCGAGAACAAGTGAACGTACCATTGGTCGGTCCCCCTCAATAGGTGAGCAAAGTCGGTCGCCATATTTGTCACCTACAGGTTACATGTCAATGCCGAGTGTGACCCAAGGGGAAATTGGTTGGGGACCTAGCGGATAAACTGATCGACGAAAGAGACGCCGAAACCGATCTTTTCGTAGTGTGCGCGACACATGTCGATCTTGGTGAAGACGTCCTCATAGCCAAGGGTCGCACCCTGCGCATCGACGTAGTACATCACGCCGTTGACCTGGAAGAGGGTGATCATCTCTTCCACATCGTCGGGCACGACCAGCGTGTGGGTTTCGCCTGGCGGCTCGAACACGTAGCCGCCTTCCTCGGCCGTCCAGTCATGTTCCAAATAGTGCCATTTGCCTCTTAGCACGAAGCCATGGACCGCCTGCGGATGGCGATGGCGGGACAGGACGCCAGCCTTACGCACACGCAGGAGGTTGACCCAATAGCCTTGGCTACGGTTGAGGCACAGCGGCCGAAACCAAACATTGTCCGCCTGTGGAACCCAGAGCCGTTCGTCGGTTGGCACGGCTTCAGGAACGACGATCTCGCTCAGCGCATCCTGTGGAAAGGGAAGCTGATAAGGTGCGAGGGGATCAGGGTCGGTGCGTTCCAAGGCCATCGCTCAATCTCTCAAAGCTACATCGCGGCATAACCGCCATCGATCGGGAATATTGCGCCATTGGCCAGACTTGCCTCGTCCGATAACAGCCAGGCGACCATATTGCCGACCTCGCGCGGCTGACCCCAGCGCGCCAGCGGCGTGCGGCCGAGGATGCCGGCCTCACGCTCAGGGTCGGTGCGAATGGCGGCGGTCATCTCGGTTTCGATCCAGCCGGGTGCGATGGCGTTGACCCGCACACCGTCAGGACCCCAGCGACCGGCCAACGCCTTGGTCAATTGAGCGACGCCGCCCTTTGATGCGGTGTATCCCGGCGCGTGCGGACCGCCGAAGAAGCTGTACATGGAGCCGGTATTGACGATGGCCCCGCCAGACTTGGCCAGTAGGGGATGGCACGACGTGCACATGCGCATCGTGCCGACCAGGTTGACCTCAAGCACTTGGCGAAAGATGTCGAGATCGTATTCTTGCTCTTTCCTCAAAATGCCGGCGCAATTCACCAAACCGTCGAGGCGGTCGAGTGAGTGCACCAAGCCATCGACGCTGGCCTGATCCGTTACATCCAGAACCGCAGTCGAGAGGTTGGGCGCCAGTGGGCACGACCTGACTTCGGCCTCGTCGGCGGCTGCGGCCAGTACCGACCAGCCGTGAGCCAACAGGGCCTCGGCAACACCCCGGCCAATGCCGCCCGTTCCGCCGGTCACTAGGGCGTGCTTCATCCAGCTTCACCCTCGGCCAGGAAAGCCTCAACGGCTTGCCGATTGGGCATTGGCGCGACGGCGCCGTAGCCTTGCGTCGACAGGGCAGCGGCCGCATTGGCATAGCGCGCGGCGTCGAACGGGTCTTTGCCAGCCGCCAGTTCGGTCAGAAACGTGCCATCGAACGTATCGCCGGCTCCGGTTGCGTCAACCGCGTCGACCCGCCGGCCGGGTACGCGACGTTGCTCATCGGGGGTTGCGACCAAGGTCCCGTCCGGCCCCAGCGTCAGCGCAACGATCTCCGCACCCAGCCCGAGATAGAAGTCGCAAATGGCGTCGGGCTCGCTCCGGCCGGTCAGATGCAGGGCGTCATCAAGACCGGGAAGGGCGATATGACATCGCGTCATGGCCGCATGGATCACGGCGCGCGCCCGGTCGAGCGGCCACAGCTTCAATCGCAGATTGGAATCGTAAGACACCCGAACGCCGGCATCCCGCGCCATTTCCATGGCGGCAAAGATCGTGTCGGCTGCGGTGTCGGAGATCGCCTGGCTGATGCCGGACACATGCAGCAGCTTGGCGCCGCCGATATAGTCCACCGGCAGATCCTTGGGTGTGATCAGGCTCGCCGCGCTCCCGGCACGGCGATAGCTGAACTGGTGTCCATCTTCGCCGTGAGTGACGAAGTAGATACCGGTTCCGGCGTGCGGATCGCGCTGAACCTGGCTGCAGTCAACATCCTCGGATCGCCAAAGCTGCTCAAAGCTGTCGCCGAACGGATCGTCGCCCAGCCGGGTCAGATAGCCGACACTTGCCCCCTGTCTTGCTGCCGCGATGGCGGCGTTGGACGTATCGCCGCCATGGCCTGCCAGATAGCGACCGTCAGGCTGTTGGTTGAATTCCATCAGTGGTTCGCCGAGGAAAATGATGTCCGGCTGCATGGGGTCGCTCTGTTTCGAAATCGTTGCGGTTTCGTCGCGCAGGGGCGCCGTTCCCAGTCGTTTCGCATTCTTGGCAGCGAACAGCAAGAAACGGGCAGCAAATACCGCGACAATCGCCGATGGTCGGCCTGTCTTTAAGGATGGCCTGACAATGACCTCTCTCCCCAAGCTCGATTGGGCTGCAATCTCCAATCACCTTAACGAGGCCGGTGTTGCGGTGACCGGCCCGCTGCTGGCACCGGAAGAATGCGACGGACTACGCGGCCTTTATGCCGATGATGGCCTGTTCCGCAGCAAAGTCGATATGCGTCGCCATGGCTTCGGGCAGGGTGAGTACAAATACTTCAGCAATCCGTTACCCGACCTTGTTCAAACCCTCCGGTCGACCCTCTATCCCCATCTCGCCAAGATCGCGAATGGCTGGATGGCTGCATTGGGCCGTGATCTCCGCTACCCCGAGACACTGTCGGAGATGCTCGATCGGTGTCGCGCGGCCGGCCAAACGCGCCCGACGCCCTTGCTGCTGAAATACGGTCCTGGGGACTACAATTGCCTGCATCAGGATCTCTACGGCGCGGAAGCCTTTCCGATCCAGCTGGTCCTTCTCTTAGATAGGCCGGGCGAAGACTTTACCGGCGGAGAGTTCGTCCTGACGGAACAGCGTCCCCGCATGCAGTCCCGCGCCGAAGTCGTGCCGCTGGCCAAGGGTCATGGGGCCTTCTTCGCCGTCAATGAGCGGCCCAGGCAAGGCACCAAAGGCGTCTATCGGGTGAAAATGCGCCACGGGGTTAGCCGGCTGCGCACGGGCAAGCGCCACACGCTCGGCATCATCTTTCACGATGCGGCGTGAGCGCTAGTCGCTCTGGGCAGCTTGGCGTAGCGCGTTCGCGTTGTCGCCGTCCGTTTGCCAGACCAGACACCGCGCGCTGCCGCCCATGAAGCAAACGTCCTGGCTTGGAACCGGAACGACCGTCTTTTCGGTGTTTTCCTGGATTAAGGCCAGCACCTCGGCATCGAGGGCCGTGCCGAACTGAGGTACGTAGATGGTGGTGTTGGTCACAACTGAGTTCACGTAGATGCCGCATGCCGAACTAAAGCGGTCATCCCAGTTCGTATTGTCCGGTTCTGAAGGAATCTCGATAATCCGAATGTCGGGAAAGCCCAGTCTTAAGGCCTCAAGAACCTCGCTTCGAAACGGTTCGTCATAGCGGTTGACGAACAGTGTTTGCGGGTCGGTGAACATGACCATGCCGTCGGCGTGCGCCAGCCCTTCGGGGTCATCGTTCGGGATGATCGCGGCGAGTTCGACGCCAGGCAGGTTTGTCAGTGCCTGAATGCCGTCATCGTACGATAGCCCATTGTCTTCCAGAAAACGGTCGGTGACGATGATGCCACCGGCGCCATCATCGACGACATTGCCGCCGTCAAGGATGAGCGGGCTCGACGCGAATGAGACCCCGACGTCGGCGGCAATCTCCGCCAGCCGGCCCTGGACCTCTTCCGCCTCAGCCTGGTCGCCGCCCTGCGCCGAGGGGGCATAGCTGAACATGACGGGGGCTTGCGGCAATGCCGGCGAGAAATCTCGCGCCCAAATGTCGAGCGCCGGTCGCGTCAGCAGGACTTCGTCTGGCAATTCTGCCGACAGGTAGTCATACGCTGCCTCGTCGGCCAGGATCACGACATCGTCGTGAGGCGCGATGGCTTGCGCATAGGCGATCTGAAAATCCAGAATATCCTCATAGACATCGCGGTAGTAGGGGTCGTCGGCCACAGGCGCCGACAGGATCAGCGTCATGCGCGCTTCTTGGGCAACGCTAGAGGCGCTGGGGACCATCAATGTCAAAGCCAATATCCAAGCTCGTTTCAAAATCGGCAGCCCCCTCAAGGTTGACGGACCGTTGACGGCAGAGAGTGACCCTTGCCACCTTAAGCACGGACGTTTGCGGTCCCACCTGCCCGGACGTACCATCGTTTCGACGGCGACGCCAAACTGACGCGACTTGGTATCAAAAGGAATCACATGACTGAATATTATGACCTCGGCAGCTATGGCCGGACGGTGACCACGCGTTCGGCAGATGCTCAGCTCTGGTTCGATCGCGGCTTGGTCTGGTGTTTCGGCTATCACCATGAAGAAGCAATCGAGTGCTTCGAGAAGGCGCTGGAGCATGACCCGGACTGCGCCATGGCCCATTGGGGCATCGCCTATTCGGTAGGTCCGAACTACAACAAGCCCTGGATCATGTTCGACGAGAACGACATGAAACAGTCGCTCGGCCGGGCCTATGAGGAAACCCAGGCAGCGCTCGCCTGTGCAAGCAAGGCAACACCGGTTGAGCAGGCGCTGATCGATGCCCTGCCGGCCCGCTATCCCCAGCCCGATCCGATCGAAGATTGCCGGCCCTGGAACGACGATTTCGCCAATACCATGCGCAAGGTGTTCCGTGCCTATCGCGACGATTTGGACGTGCGCACCTTCTTCGTCGAATCGATCATGAACCGCACGCCTTGGAAGCTCTGGGACCTCAAAACGGGCGACTATGCCGAGGGTGCGGGCACCGAGGAGGCCATGGAAGTCATGGATGAGGTGTTTTCAGGCCCTCAGGCGGACGACGCGTACTCTCATCCGGGCTTGCTACATCTTCATATCCATATGCTGGAAATGTCGCCCTTCCCCGAAAAGGCGCTGAAGACAAGCGACGCCCTTCGCGATTTGGTGCCCGACGCCGGCCATCTGCGCCATATGCCGACCCATATCGACGTTCTGTGCGGCAACTATCACGCGGTGGTCGACGGCAATCGCAAGGCCATTGAGGCCGATCGGCACTTCTTGGCCGAGAAGGGGCCGATGAACTTCTACACCGCATACCGGGTGCACAATTATCACTTCGAAATGTATGGCGCGATGTTCCTGGGCCAGTTCAAACCGGCCATCCGGGCCGCCGAGGAATTGATGGAAACCGTGCCTGAGGACTTGCTGCGCGTGCCCTCGCCGCCGATGGCCGATTGGCTGGAGGGCTATTTCTCCATGAAGCAACATGTGCTGGTGCGTTTTGGCAAATGGCAGGAGATCATCGACCAGGACCTACCTGAAGACCGCGACCTTTATTGCGTGACCACGGCGATGATCCATTACGCCAAGGCGGTGGCCCATGCGGCCAGCGGCAACGTTCCGGCGGCGGAGGAGGAGCGGCTCAATTTCCAGGCAGCAAAGGAAAAGGTGCCGGACACGCGCTATATTCACATCAACACCTGTCAAGACATCCTTGGCGTGGCCGAGGCGATGCTTGAGGGCGAGCTTGAGTACCGGAAGGGCAACCACGACCAGGCTTTCGCCCATCTTCGCGAGGCGGTCGCCCGTGACGATGCGCTGCCCTATGACGAACCATGGGGATGGATGCAGCCGCCGCGCCATGCGCTGGGTGCGTTGCTTTTGGAACAAGGGCGCGTGGACGAGGCAGAGGCTGCCTACCGTGCAGACCTCGGCATCGATGGCACACTCAACCGGTCAAGCCAGAACCCCGACAATCTTTGGAGCTTGCACGGTCTCCACGAATGTCTGGTAAGGCGTGGCGAGACCGACGAGGCGGTGATTATCAAGCAACGTCTGGATCTGGCAGCCGCGCGCGCGGACGGGCCGATCAAAGCGTCTTGCTTTTGCCGTTTGCAACATGCGGCCTGACTAGGAGCCCGGCCATGCGCCTTTATGGCGATCTCGCCAAATGGTACCCTCTGATCGTCTCGGCGGAGGACTATGCCGAGGAGGCGGGCCACCTTCTTTCGGTGATCGACGCGACGGTCGGTGCGGACGCCTCGACATTCCTTGAATTGGGCGCCGGAGCTGGGCACATGGCCTCGCATCTGGGAGGCAGGTTCAAATGCACGTTGACTGATCTCTCGCCCGATATGCTCGATCTCAGCCGCGAGTTGAACCCTGCATTCGAGCACGTACAGGCGGACATGCGTACGATGCGGCTCGGACGGACGTTCGATGCCGTCTTGGTCCATGATGCGATTGCCTATATGACGACGGAGGACGATTTGCGCTGCGTGTTTGAAACAGCGGCGGCGCATCTGGCGCCGCGCGGCGTTGCGATCTTTATCCCTGACTTAATCAAAGACACGTTCGAACCGACATTTGAATCTGGCGGGCGTGACGCCCCTGATGGAAGCGGCTTGCGCTATCTTGAATGGGCCCATGATCCCGACCCTTCGGATAACGTGCTTGACGTCGATTTCGCCCTCATGATTCGCGAGGCAGGCCAGCCTGTACGAGTAGAACATGAAAGTCATCAAGAGGGGCTGTTCGACCGTGCGACATGGCATCGGCTCATGGCATCAGCCGGTCTGGAACGCGTGCAAGTCGATGTGTTCGACCCGTACGCCGACCAGCATGAGGTGTTCGTCGCCCGTCGATCCTGATCTCTTGGAGCCGTCTTCCGGCTTGCATTCCTTTCAAGAATGCAGATCAAATGGCCTAACTCAACGAACGGGAGAGTGCGATGTCCCTGTACACCTACTTGACCTTCGACGGCAATTGCCGCGATGCGTTTGAGTTCTATAAATCCGTCTTCGGCGGGGATTTTTCCATATTCCAGACCTTTGGCGACGGACCGCCCGACATGGGTGTAGCAGACGCGGACAAGGACCGGATCATGCATGTGTCTTTGCCGGTCGCTGGCTCGACACTGATGGGCAGCGATACGGCCGGCGGCTTTGGCGGCCCGGTCGTCGTCGGCAACAATTTCTCGATCAGTATTGCACCGGACAGCAAGCCGGAATGCGACGACTTGTTTGCCAAGTTGAGCGATGGCGGCGAAGTCAAAATGCCGATGCAAGATACCTTCTGGGGTGCCTATTTCGGCATGTGCAAAGACCGGTTCGACATCAATTGGATGATAAACCACGAAACCCACGGCGGCGGCTGAGCAAGCGGCCGGGCGGTTGCTTGGTCTTGCATAGCCTGCGGCATACCTGCTGATCGGTCATCAATGTCAGATAGATCCGAAGCCCGAACCCACGGGGGCGTCTGAGCACGATGAGCGAGGTCGTTAGCGTCGCGAACGTACTTGTGCCCGTCCTGCTGTGCGTGCTGATCGGCTTCGGGTTGGCCAAGATCAAGGCCAAATTCGACAACGGCGTGATTGGCAGCCTGGTTTCGACCGTCGGTTATCCGGCGTTGATCCTGTCGCATCTGGAAAGCGCGCCGATATCGCTGGATGCGTTCTTGATCGTCATGCTTGCGGCGGTCATCTCGGTCGTTTGCTTCGCTGTCATCGGCTTTGCCTTTCTGTCCATCACGGGCCTGTCCCGCCGTGGCTTCATGTCGCCGATGATGTTCAGCAATGTCGGCAACATCGGGATACCGATCTGCGCCCTTGCCTATGGCGATCAGGGACTGGCCTATGCCCTTGCCTTCCTAATCGTCGTCTTGGTGGGTATTTTCACCGTTGGTATCTGGATACCCAGCGGCAAGGTCAGCTTCCGCGATATAGCCGACAAACCGGTTGTGTATGCCGTCATCATCGCTCTGATCTTGATGGCCACTGACACTCGCTTGCCGACGATCGCGGATCGCACGTTGGACATTCTCGGCGGGCTTGCCATTCCGCTGATGCTGCTGACCCTCGGCCACACACTCGCGACCCTAAAAACCGGCAACCTCTGGCGCGGCGGCTACGTCGCTTTGTTTCATTTAGCGATGGCCGTGGCGGTCGCCTTCGGAATCACCCAAATATTTGGTTTTCAAGGTGTGGAGCGAGGTGTCGTCATCCTGATGTGTATAATGCCAGTATCGGTTGCGACCTATCTCTGGGTTGAGATGTACATCAAGGAAGAGGCGCTGGACGTTGCGGGCTTTATTCTTGTTTCCACATTGCTGGCGATAGTCTCCCTGCCGCTCGTTCTCACACTCTGGATCTAGCGCGCGCAGCTGCTAAGCGGCTACGCGGTAGATGCCTGGATGGTTTGCCTTTGCCGTTGCGGCGGCCTGAGAGCCGGCCTTGACGAATTCGCGATCGCAGTAGCCGCATACGACCCGATCGTACGGGCCGAATGAATAGTAGGTCTTGGGGTGGCCCAGCGCGCCACCGCCTCCATCGCACCCTATTGTTTCCGTATGGGGGTCGACTTCGATGATTTCCGGTGGGTTGGATGACATGAGCGGAAAGCCTTGCTGGAATTATCTGGGTGACGGCCGAGATGAAGCGCTGGGATTTTGAGCAGGTTAGGGTTGCCCTGGCAGCCGTGGACGCCGCGTGCCACAGATGATAGCGATGGCTAGTTCGCGATCAACCGCTTTGCGCGGCCCGGTCGCGACCCTATCTTTGTCTGATGCCGGCCAGGCCAGTGTTGTCGTGGCGCGGCGTTGTCATGCCGTATCGAGAGCAACTCGACAATGGATCAACGGATTGAAGACCCATCGCCTCAGCCTTCCTCGGCCGCCGCGCGGTCGGTTGTAGGGGCGGCCGCCACGGCCGGCGATGCGCCCGACCTTGCGGTTGAGGTAACGGGGCTGGTCAAAACCTACAAGCCGTCCGGTAAGTCGCCAGAGAAAAAGGCGTTGAAGGGTGTCGACCTCGCCGTTAAGCGGGGTACGATCTTTGGACTGCTCGGGCCGAACGGGGCCGGAAAGTCCACCTTGATAAACATCCTGGCCGGCCTTGTGGTCAAGAGCGCCGGCGAGGCCAAGGTCTGGGGCCACGACATCGAGACGGCTATGCGCCTTTCGCGGTCGTCCATCGGTGTGGTGCCTCAGGAACTGAACATGGACCCGTTTTTCACGCCGTCCGAGCTACTGGACTTGCAAGCCGGACTCTATGGTGTGCCAAAATCCGAACGGATCACCGACGAACTTCTGTCGGCGGTCGGTCTTACGGCGCAGGCCAAGGCCTACTCGCGCACCCTGTCGGGGGGCATGCGGCGGCGGCTGATGGTCGCCAAGGCGATGGTCCATTCACCGCCCGTGCTCGTGCTTGACGAGCCCACCGCCGGTGTCGATGTCGAATTGCGCCAAAGCCTGTGGGCCCATGTCCGCGAGCTTAATCGAGCCGGCACCACCATCCTGCTGACCACCCACTATTTGGAGGAGGCAGAGGAGCTGTGCGACGAAATCGCCATCATCAACCATGGCGAGGTCGTGGCGTGCGATACCACGGAGAATCTGGTCAAGCAGCTTGATAGCAAGACACTGACCGTACAGTTGACGGAACCGATAGAGACAATTCCGGCGCAGCTGGACGGATTCTTGGTCGAGTTGACCAACCCTAGTCAAATCGTCGTTCGCTACGAACCCAGCCAGACAAGGCTGGGTGACGTGCTGAATGCGATGCATGAGGGCGGGCTAAAAATCACCGATTTGTCGACCGAGGAAACCGATTTGGAGGATATCTTCCTTCAGATCACCAGAAGCTGACGAGCGGCCGGCGCCGATCATGGGGTTGGGAAAGGTTTTGGGTAGCAGCCTGGCGCGTTTGCTGTTTGGCTTGGTAGCGGTAATCGGAATGGCGGCATGCGCATCCCGCAGTCAACCGGCCGGACCGCCGATCGGTCCTGCGGTTTCGACCGCCGACGCGATCTATACTGAGGATGGCTATCGGCTTCCCTTGCAAGTCTGGCGTCCTGATGGCGACCCGCAAGCGGCCATCGTAGCGGCGCACGGTTTCGACGATTATGTGCGAGCGTT
>JBCCER010000013.1:0-46762 GCA_039030175.1 Pseudomonadota bacterium | reverse complement strand
TTCCAAAGCATGTCCGCCCCCCTCAGTCAAAGAGCCTGTCGCCTTCGTAAACGGGGCGCCCGCTACGAAGGTCGGAAACATCACGAATGAAGGACTGGATCAGCCTCAGCATCACCAGGGCGAAGCCGATCGGAACCGCGGCCAGGAACCAAACTTGCGAGATACGCAAGCCGTGAGTCACAGATCCGAACCGGGCGGAGACCAGGACGGTTTCAAGGGACCAGTAAAACGCAATGATCGCGACGCCGAACATCACGATGTCGCCCAGGATATAGAGCAGCGTTTTCACGCGCCGGCCGACATATTCTAGGATTACGTCGATGCGGATGTGACCGCGTTCCTTCACGGCCGCCGCAGCGCCGATCCAAGCGAGATAAATGAACGAATAGCGGACGATCTCTTCGCCCCAAATCGATGAGTACGAAAACACCTCGCGCCGGACAACCTCGATGAACATCGTGCCGACCAACATCACGTAGAAGACCAGCAGCGCCCAGCGCTCGCCGTTCTTGTCTAGTGCCTTGAGCAAGTTCGCCATGAGAGCCCCCAGAGCAGGCGCAGGTCACCTGCCGCCCGCCGTGTTTGTGGCGCGATTGGTTTCGCAGACGCGGTTGATCCCGCACCCACCGGGGCGCGGGATCACCCAAAGCGTCAGGCGTCGTGCACGTAGAAGCGGCCCATGGTTCCGGCGGCCTCTTCCAGCCGCGCGAAGTTATCCATCGACCCAGCCAGCTCGACCTTGAACTCGTCCCAGTCGCTTAGCTGATAGCCACCGACCGACTCCCATTCAGCCAACTGATCGGCGCTAAGCTGGTGGAAGTTGACACCCAGGCGGTTGAGTTCCGCCATCGCGTAGGCTCTGGCCGCCGGTACCTTGGCGAGATTTTGCGCCATGGTGATTTCGCCGGCGAACTCGATGCCTTCCTGCACATCCATCGGCAGGCCTTCGAACCATTCGAGGTTGATCGAATACACCTGGCTGTCCGGCACGGCCTGGGTGAAGGTCACGTTGCTCAGGATTTCGCCAAAGCCGAAGACATAGAGCGCACCCACGGCCGGGTCGAGCGCATCGGCCACGCCCTGGCGGATCGCCGACGGGGTCTCGCCCCAGGCAACCGGCGTCGGGTTAGCGCCGACCATGCGGTAGTATTGCTGCAGCATGGCCGAACCGGGCACGCGGAACTTCACACCTTCCATGTCGGCCGGGGTGATGATCGGGTCCATGCCGTCCCTGACCGCGACGACACGCGGGTCAATGACGATATAGAACAGGGCCTTGAAGCCCGAATCTGCGATCCTTGGGTCGACCTCTGTCTTCCAGGCGTCCGAGCTGGTGAGGTTGGTGAACCGCTGGTTCGAGCCACAGAAATACGGCAGGTTGATCAGGTCAACGACGCTTGCGAACGGCGCGAAGTTCGACAGCGAGTGCTGCGCGCACTGGATTGTGCCTGTCTGTACGGCCTGCGCCAGCGCGCCGCCTGCCCCAAGCTGACCGCCCGGCGCCAGACGGACATAAACCTTGCCGTTGGTCGCGTTCTGGATGTTTTCCTTCAAATCCAGCTGCATGATCGGATAACTGCGCGACGCACCAAGCACATAAGCTGTGGCAAGCGTCATGATGTGATCTGCCGCCGACTCGCGGTCACGCTCTTCTTGAGCGGTCTGCGCCGCAGCTTCGTCCGACCAAAGCACGCCGGCCGCACCTGCGACCAACGCTGCTGTGAATCCGCCGGCACCAGCCAGCTTTAGAAAGTTTCGCCGCTCGGCAGAGGCCATTTCCTTGTTTTGATGGTCCATCCTAGTCCTCCCTTTTCTCATTGATCTACTGGTCGTTGTTGAGGTTCTGATTCTCGGCCGCCTCTTTCTTCAAGATGGCCGCGACGAAGGCGATGGACGCCACTAACAGCAGGCACATCTCGGCGACATTGCCCAGAAGAGGGTCGCCGGTGATCGAGCCCAACGTAACGTTGGCCACAAAGATGATGAGAAATAGTGCCGCTATGATCAGCGCCATGGGTCCTCCCTTCGCCGTATGATTCGGCGATTTCGGCCAATGTAAGCCCTTACATTTTGAAATGCAAGCGCTTACATTTGCGCCGGCCGACGGTTGCCATGTAGAAGAACAAAGGAACGGCCCGTCACTTTTGGGCCTGCACCCATCGCTTGGACGGTTGAATTGCCATCACATCAGACCAGTCGTCCTACGAATGTCCCAACACTCGCCGACGTGGCCCGTCGCGCGAACGTGTCGACGGCTACGGTATCGCGCTGTCTGAATTCGCCGGATTTGGTCGTCGGACGTACCCGCGAGCAAGTCATGGCCGCCGTTCGGGAGTTGGGCTATGCGCCCAACTTCAATGCGCGCGCGCTGGTCGCCAAACGCACCAACACGATCGGGGCCGTCATCCCGACCATGGAAAACGCGATCTTCGCGCGCGGCATCCAAGCCTTTCAGGAGGAACTCGGCCGCCACGGCAACACGCTGCTGATCGCAAGCTCGTCCTATCGGGAGGAGCTCGAAGAGGAGCAGATTCGTACCTTAGCGGCGCGCGGTGCGGACGCGCTGTTGCTGATCGGCCACCACCGCAAAGACGAGGTTACCGCGTTCCTGCAAAAGCGGTCTTTGCCGACGTTGGTGGCTTGGACCTACAAGAAAGACGCGCCGCTTCTGTCGATCGGCTTCGACAATCTGGGAGCCATGGCCGATCTCGCCCGGCTGGTCATCGCCCATGGGCATCGGCGGTTCGGTTTTATCTCTGCCCACACGGCGTCGAACGACCGAGCGCGTGAGAGGGTAGGCGGCGTACGCCATGCAATGGACGAGGCCGGTTTGCCTCAGCAGTCGATGACGCTCGTCGAAACCCACTATGGCATTGAGACGGGCGGCATCGCTTTTCAGCAAATCATGTCCGAAGACCCCGCGCCGACGGTCGTGCTGTGCGGCAACGACGTTCTTGCGGTCGGCGCGTTGAGAGCGGCGAAGGAGATGGGCCTCAATGTTCCCCAAGACATCTCGATAACGGGCTTTGATGACATAGAGCTAGCCATGCTGGCCGAACCCGCGCTGACTACGGTCCATGTTCCGCACCGAGAGATGGGCCGACGTGCGGCCAGCATGCTGGTGCAGATGGTTAACGGCCAGAGCGTATCGGAAAGCGTGGAACTGAAAACCGAGATTCGTTTGCGACAGTCTCTCGGCCCTGCTCCGACGCGTGCTGCAAACGATTCAAATAGCTAGAGGTTATGCGTAGCCGGCAGCCTTGTAGGGGCCGCAACCAGCTCTGTAGACCAGCAATTTGCGCACATAGCCAAACAAAGGTCTGCTGTCTCCGACTTTAGCCTCCGTGCGGACCGTCAAGATGCCCTGGTCGGGCCGGGAGCGCGAAGGGCGGCTGTCGAGGATGGTCGATACAGCGGTTAAGACGTCGCCTTCATGAGCGTCGCCTGAAATCTCGATATCGCTCCATTGCAGGTTGGCGACCACCCGGCCGAAAGTTTTGGTCGAGGTCGCGGTGCCAGCCCCCAACACAACATATTCGGGCAGGATGCTGTCCGGCCCCCCAGCGCCAAGGCAGGGGTCGACAGCCATCGCGGCCTGGTCGCCTGACTGAGCGGCCCATGCCCAGGCCTCGGCCGATGTGACGCGCCGCCCAGGCCAGTGTTCGAACACTTGCCCAGGTTCGAATTCCTCAAAGTCAACGCCAGTAGTCTCGACCAAGACGCCCTCATCATTGGCGATGTGGGAGGCGAATTTACGCTGCGCCTTGCCGCCGGACGGATCGGTCGGTGCTGCGGCTCGGAGGAAAATCAGTGCTTGCCAAGACATCTCACAAACCATCACGCCGTCCTGGTTATCGACGATCGTTTTGATGTTCACCTGGCCGCAGATATCGTCCAGCTCCGATTTCTCGACGATCTCCGAACGTGCGTAGAGCGTGTCCTTGTCGAACACCGGCGCCGTCATGCGGATTTCGGACCAGCCGAGAATGCACATTCGCTGGCCAAAGGTGCGCCAGCCCATGCCGATCGCACGCCTTACGGTGATCGTGCTGACGATTAGCGGCCGCTTGAACTCGGTTTTGCCCGCATAGGCCTCGTCAAAATGGATCATGGCCTGGTTTAGGGTCTGCAGCGCCTCGTCGACATTGTCCTTCTGATAAACGGTGATGCCCGGTCGGTGGGCAAAGCGTTGGCCGACTTCGAAATCCTCAAAGAACAGGCCATAGCATTCGCGAAACCGATTGCCGCCCAGATCGAGATGCGTACCAAGCATGGTGTCGGTCTCCGCCATGGCGATCAGGAACCGCGCGCCCGCAGGGCGATCGCCTGGTCATAGAGCGGCTGGTCGATCATCCTGCCGTCCACTTGGATCGCTTTGCCTCCCGCATCTTCAAACGCCGCGATGATCCGCTCCGCCCCCGCCAGCTCATCGGCCGACGGTCGGAAGGCGGCGATGATCGTGTCGACTTGGCCGGGATGGATCGCCAGCTTGCCGGAGAAGCCGAGCTCTCGATTGAGGGCCGCTTCTCTGGCCAGACCGTCTTCGTCGCGGATATCGAGATAGGGGACATCGAACGCGGGAACCCGGCCGATTACTGCCGCCTCAACGATGCGGGTGCGAGCCGCGCTGAGGGTCGCCGGCTTCATTGCCATTCCCGTTTGGGCGCAGTAGTCGGCGGCGCCAAAGCCAAGTCCGCCATTGCCATCAAGAACGGTTGCAATGCTTCGCGCAGAGTCCAAGCCCTCGACTGTCTCAATGATTGCAAGGAAAGGTATGTCCGCTTGGCCAAGCGCGGCCCGCGCAATGACGACGTCGCGCTCGCTCTCAACCATCGGCAGCGCGACGAAGTCCGGCTTGTTTTCGAGATCTCTCAGCAAGACCAGGTCGTCCAGCGCCGCTTGTGACGCCAAACCGCAGATTCTAACGCCCACCAACGGGTGGCCACTGGCCTGAGCTTGACTTCGTGCCGAAAGATAGTTGCCGACATGACGGCGCGCCGCAGGTTTCTCGGCGACGGGCACCGCGTCTTCCAGATCGATGATCATGGCATGGCCGCAACGCTCGAACGCCCTGTCGAACCGATCCGGACGATTGCCGGGGACCATCAATGCGACGGCAATACTATGCAGGGGGGAGGACATCCGCTGGGGTCTCGCAGCTATTCGGAGGCCGGGCCGAGGACCAGGTCCGGCAAAAAGGTAACGATCGGTGAATAGAACGTCACCAGCGCGAGCAGGGCAATCATCCCGATCAAGAACGGCAATGTTCCGCGAATAACCTCACCGACGGGTGCTTTTGCTATCCCGGCCATGACGAATAGGTTCAGCCCGATTGGCGGTGTCAGCATGGCCAGCTCAATGTTCATGATCAGCACGATGCCGTAATGGACCCGCGATATCTCCAGCGCCGCCAAGATCGGCAAGGTCAAGGGCACGGTTATCAGGGTGATCGAATAGCCCTCCAGGATCATGCCCAGGAGTATCAGGGTCACGTTCATGATCAACAGGAACAGCCAGGCGGGCAGGCCTAGCTCGACCACCGCAGCAACGAGATCTGCCGCGAGACCGGACCGGGCGATCCAATGGGAAAGCAGCAGGGCCGAACCGACGATCAATATGACCGAGCCTGTGCTTTCGACCGACTGGCGCACCAGAGACGGAACGTCGAGAATCCGCGCGCCCTTGTAGATGAATAGGGTGACGAGGAGGGCTAGGATGGCCGAGAGGGCTGCTGCCTCGGTGATCGTGACCAACCCACCATAGATGCCGCCTAAGACGACAAACGGAACGGATAAGGCGGGCAGGGCCCAAACGGTCGTACCGGCGATGCTACGCGTGTTGGATTCCCCGCCGCTCGTCTCATCCGGTGTCTCGGATTGCTGAGACCGGGCGCGCACGATGATGATGCCGGCAATCAGCATGGCCTGAAGCAAACCGGGAACCACCCCGGCAAGAAACAGGCGGGGTACCGACGTTTCTGAGATCAGGCCGTAAACCACCAGCGGCAGGCTGGGGGGTATCAGAATGCCCAGCGTGGCGGCTGTTCCCGTCAGACCCAGCACGAAGGGCCGGCGATAGCCCTTCGACACCAATAAGGGTACGGCCATCGTGCCCATCGCCAACGCGGTGGCGACCGAAGACCCATTGATGGCCGCGAACAGGGCGGTGGCTGCGACAGTCGCGATCGGCAACCCGCCCCGAATACGCCCAAAGGCAAGCGCCGCCCAGTCGAACAGGGCCTGGGCGATGCCGCCGCCTTTCATGAACATGGCGGCCATCACGAAGAACGGGATCGCCATCAAGGTGGGGCTGTTGAGATGGTCCAGAATGTGCTGGCCCAGCCCAGCGATGGAATTGCCCTCGATCAACAGCAAGACGATGGCAACGGCGGCCAGCGCGATGAAGATCGGCACGCCCAGGATCAGGAGCCCGAACAGCCCCGCCAGTCCGAGGATGGCCTGAGTGATCATTCCTGGGCCGCGTCCCAAAGATGCTCATGGCCGGATGATTGACCGGACAGAACACCGAAGATGGCCTGCAGCGCGATCGAGGCCATGCCGACCGGCAGGCTGAGATAGTAGATCCAAAGCGGGATCCGCCAGGTACTGCTCGACCGCTCATCCCAGCGGATCGCTTCTTCGACTACGAGAATTCCGGACCAACACAACAGACCGGCCGTGGCGACGATCACGGCAAGACAAACCCCGATCATCACGCGGCGCAGCCCGTCCGGCGCGGCGTTCAGAAAAAGATCGACGCGAATATGGGCCTGATGCCGTGCGGTTCTTCCCCCGGCGATCATCACGCCCCAAACAATGACCATGACGATGACGTCCAGCGCCCAGTCGGTCCGCAGATCCGGCGCGACATAGCGTGCCACGACCATGTAGCAGGCGAGAAGCAAGGCAACCGCGCCACACAGCGCAATCGCCCCGCTTTCAAGATATGCCAATCCGCGCAGTAATCCCTTGGCCAAACGGTCCTCCCCCGCTCGCCTGCAGGACTGCCTTACTGGCCTGAAACCTCGCGCGCAACGGCCAACGTTTCGTCCGAAATCTCCAGTTCCGCCGCAACGGCGTCAACGGTCGCGAGCAGCGCGGCCTGTGCGGTGGCGGCTTCCTCGGCCGTTGGGCTGGTGAACGAGATGCCGTTTTCCTCGTTGATTGACTGTGCCTCGGCCTGCCTGCGAATGGCCTCGGCGCGCTCGGCTTCCATGGCGTCGTTCCATAGGTCGGTAAAGGTCGTCCGTTGCTCTTCGGTCAGCCCGGACCAAAAGTCTTGATTGACGATCGGCACGTAATAGAGCGTCTGAACATTGTCCAGAAAGCCGGAGGTAACGCCCGCTTCCCACAGTTGAGCGCTTCGGATGGTCTCGTTGGTGGTCAAGATGCCGTCAATCGTTCCCTGCGATAGGGCGACCGGGACATCGCCGAAGCCGATCACGACGGGGTCGGCGTCCAGCGTTTGGTAGTGCGACAGGATGGCCGCGCCGCCTGGAATGCGGATGCGCTGGCCCGCGAGGTCATCGTAGCTGGTGATGGGATCAGCGGCGCCAAAGGTATTGGCGGAGCCAAGCAGCATCCAATTGCCAGGAACTTCAACCTCTAGCGTTTCGGCGATTTGCCGGCTGAGTTCTTGTCCGAGCGGACCATCGACGACCTGATTGAACTGCTCTGCCGGGACGCCCGAGAACAGAGCCAAATCCAAGACCGCAAGATCTGGCACGAAGGGGCTGAGATAGACCGTAACCGGAACGGCCATATCGACATCGCCTCGCGCCACGGCCCTAGGCACGTCACGGCCACCGTAAAGCTGGCCGTTGTCGAACAGTTCACCGACGAGAGCGCCGTTCGTCGCCGTCTCGAGGTCGGACAGAAATTCGGTCAGGGTGATGTTCCGGATGTGGTTGGCGCCGGTATTTACCGAGATCGAAAACTCCGTCTGGGCCTGCGCTGCTGCAGATAGCCCAAGCACCGAAACCCCAACCGCAACTGCCGTCATAAATCGATAGGCCATCATCGTCCTCCCTCAAGGTTGTCTCGACCGTTTCTTTTGGGCTCGTTTGAGCACTTTCCGAGAGGATCATTGAATTCCCGTCCGCGTGTACAAAGAGCCAAACCTGCTGTGTTGACTTTGTCCGGACAAACGTACAATGTCAATGCTAAAGAACGAACGCGAGTGATGGTGGCCAGCATGGGCCTGTTGTCAGGCATCCGCATTTTGTCTGTTGAGCAGTATGGCGCGGGGCCGTTCGGCAGCCAGGCGCTGGCGGACCTTGGCGCTGACGTCATAAAGATCGAGAACCCGAACGATGGCGGCGATGTCTCTCGCTCGCTGGGTCCCTATTTCGGCGAGGGACTGCCGGAAACCGCCAGCAGCCTGTTTTTTGCCTCTGTCAATCGGAACAAGCGTTCGGTGGCGCTCGACCTATCGAGCGACGAGGGGCAGAGAGTCTTTCAGCGGCTTGTCACGACTGCGGATGCGATGGCTTGCAATTTGCGCGGCGACGTTCCGGATCGCCTGGGCCTGACTTACAAGACCCTGGGCGCCATCAAGAAGGACATCGTCTGCTGCCACCTGACGGCCTATGGCCGCAAGGGATCCCGCGCCAGTTGGCCCGGCTACGATTATCTGATCCAGGCCGAGGCGGGCTATTTCGATCTCAATGGCGAACCCGACAGTCCGCCGTCGCGTTTCGGTCTTTCGATCGTCGATTTCATGACCGGCTACACGATGGGACTTGGCCTCGTCTCCGGTATTCTGAACGCACGCGAGACGGGCAAGGGGCGGGATATCGATGTCAGTCTTTACGATGTCGGTATTGCCAATCTCAGCTATCTGGCTGCTTGGGCGCTAAACACCGGATACCAACCAACCCGCCAGCCGCGTTCGGCGCATCCGTCGCTAACGCCGTGCCAGCTTTATCGAACGGCTGATGGTTGGATCTACATCATGGCCAATAAGGAGAAATTCTGGCCCATTCTGTGCGAGCGGATCGGCCGTCGGTCGTTGGCCGATGATCCGAGATTTGCGACCTTCACCGAGCGGCTTGAGCATCGTTTCGAATTGACCGAATTGCTTGACGAGGTCCTCAGCGCAGAAACGACCGAGACTTGGATCGAGAGCCTATCAGGTGCCGTACCCTGCGCGCCTGTCAATACGGTCACGGCTGCGCTGGAATCGCCCTTCTTTAAAGAGAGTGGTATGGCGCAGGCGCTGGGGTCGGACCTTTGGAGGGAGACGCGCGCGCTTGGTAACCCGATTCTATCGACCGAGGCAGCGCGACATGACCCGCCACCGACCCTGGGGCAGGACACGGACACCTTGCTGAAGGAAGCCGGAATAGCGGCAGACGAGATCGACCGGCTCAGGAATAGTGGCGCGATAGCCTAGCCCGTGGCATGACCATGCGCATGGCCAGCAACGCTCCCTTATTCAAACAACTCGCGACAAGCCTGTCAGAGGCGATCACGCGCGGTGAGCACAAGCTTGGCGAGCCCCTGCCGACGGAAATGGAGTTGATGGCGCGCTACGCCGTCTCGCGGCACACCGTTCGTGCGGCGCTGCTGGAATTGAAAACATCAGGCATCGTCGCTGCAAAGCGTGGGATCGGAACGATCGTCAAGCGGGCCGACCCTGCATCATCCTATGTCGAACAGTATTCCTCGGTGGACGAGCTGTTTTCCTTCGCCGCCGGCCGGCCGATCGTGGCCAACAAGGTCGACTGGACAGTCATCGACGAGAACCGGGCCCGCCGACTAGGCCTAAAGGCTGGCCGACGCGCGCTGATGATCGAAGGACTGCGCTACGGCGGTGGCGAGTTGCCGGTGGCTTTTGTCCGCATCCATGTTGACCAACGGTACGGTCGCATCGCCGATCGGATCGACGGTCTTCAGACGTCGGTGGCCGAGTTAATTGAGACCGAATACAGCCTCAAGATCGGCCGCATCGAACAAGAGATCGACAGCGCTCTCGTCGAGCCTGAGATGGCAGCTCAGTTGGACGTCGAGGCCGGAACGCCGGCACTCAAGATTGCGCGGTGGTACTACGCCAACGGCCAGCAGCCTGTCGAGATCGCCGAAAGTCTCTATCCACACGGGCGCTTCGTTTATCGCAATGAATTGGTGCGTTCCGTTGCTTGAAAGCGGGTCCGCAAGAAGGCTTGGACCTACACCATTCTTCCCACCCGATTGCCATCCAGCATGGCCTCATAGGGATCCTGCGGCCAAACGCAATCGCCTACCGCGTGATACTCAACGCCCAAATCCTCGACGAGATCGTCAGTGATTTCGTCCAGCAGGCTGCGATCCATTTCTCGCTCGATGGCAAAGACTACCTGGTCGATGTTCTCGAGGGTTTCGTGAATCCCTTGCGACTGGATGCCCACGGCGTCTTCGCCAATTCTCTCTGCGTTGGTGTTCAGGCGGACGGTAATCTGGTTGGACTTTTCTAGCCTGCCATTCAGCAGCTTTTGCGCCATGAATTCCAAATCCTGCGCGATGGCACCGGTCGCCTCCAGAACGACGACACTTGCACCTCGTTCAGCTAGGAACTCCGCCGCCGAAACACCGAGCATTTGGCCGCCAATAACAACGACACTGTCGCCGACCTCGGTATTTTCGCGGATGAGCGTTTCGTAGTCGGTAACGATCGCTTCATCCCAGCCGGGCAGGTATTTGGGAATGAACGGCTTGGCGCCGGTCGCGACGATAAGAACGTCCGGACGTTCGGTGCGAATGATGTCCGTCGTCACGGTAGTTCTCATCTCCACGCGAACGCCGGCCTCGCGCATCATCCGCTCACGGTCGCGGATCGCGCGGCCCCAACCCTGGCGGTCGGCGGGTGCCTTCATAATGTTGACGATGCCACCCAGAGCGTCGGTGCGCTCATAGAGCGTCACCTCATGGCCTCGTCGGGCTGCAATGGTCGCGGCCTCCATGCCGGCCATGCCCCCGCCAACAACCATCACCCTGCGACTGGTTTCGGCCGTTTTCAGCCCCGATTGCCGTTCGCGCCCGGCGTCAAGATTGACCGTGCAAACGGACGGCAGATTCACGAACAGCTGCATGCAGCACTTGTTGCAGGCAATACAGCCGACAACTTCGTCGCGTCGCCCAGCGAGGGATTTGCTAAGGATTTCAGGGTCGGCGTGAAATGCTCGACCCATATGCACGAAGTCGCAATCGCCGGATGAGATAGCCTGTTCGGCGAGATCGATATCGTTGATGCGGCCTGCACCGATGACCGGTATCGAGACCTCCTCCTTGAATTGCCGGGCGAGGGGAAGCAGGCAGCCCTGTGGCACATCCATCGGCTGAATGAGCGTCTCGATCGACTCGTACAGACCCGTCGACACGTCGACATAGTCGAGCCCCAGTGCCGCGAGGTGGTTTGCCAAACGAATGGCAAAGTCGACCTTGTAACCGCCTTCGATTTCCTCCTGCGCTGAAACACGAATGCCGATCGGCATGTCATTGCCGACTTCCTCGCGCATCGCCTGATAGATCTCGGTGGCGAAGCGCCAGCGATTTTCGTCGCTTCCGCCATAGCCATCGGTTCTGGTGTTGTAAACGTAAGAGAGGAAGTTGCTGACCAGATAGCCGTGCGCGCCATGGATCGTGATCATGTCGTATCCGGCTTCCGCCGCGCGTCTCGCACCGTCCCGATATCTTCCGATGATCTCCTCGATCTCGTCTTGTGACGGCGCGTACAGTTCGTGCCCGCCGACCATATCGAGCGGGTGATTGGACGGGCCCAAAGGCTGCAGGCCCGTTCGGTGTGTATTGCTGTTTCGACCGCCATGGTTGAGTTCGGCAGCCGTACGCGCGCCATGGGCTTTGACGGCATCCACCAGCCGTTTGTGGGCCGGAATGTTATCGTCGCTCCACAAGCCGAGCTGAAACAGGTTTCCCCGACCGCGCGGGTCGATGTAGGTGGCCTCGAAGTTCATCGACCCAACGCCGTGTTTGGCGCGCAGCGCATAATAGTCGATGTAGTTCTGGCCCGGGTTTCCCAGCCGATCGCACCAGTTCTTTTCCATCGGCGACAGCGTGATGCGGTTGGGGATCTCCAGCTTGCCCAACTGACCCGGGCTCGTGATGCTCTCATAGGCCATCTAGGTACTCCCTTGATTCTGCCGTCTAACCAGCCGATTGGGCCGGCACCACCCTATTCGCTATGACTGTCGTGGCTACTCTCGCCGGCCCTGACACGCGGCACAAGGAACGAACAAGTGCTCGTCTCCGTTCGGATTGGAACAATTCGGCTGCTCGGCGGGCCAAGTTGAGTGCACGCTTGCGCTCGTTAGCGTTCAAATGGCAAAAAGAACCTAACAAAGAGCGAGAAGCATGGGCTCCATAAGACCACACGTTGCGTACGAGAGCGCCGACATCACGCAGACCAAGCGTGAGATCATGGACAAGGCCGCGCATCTGTTTGCGCAAAAGGGCTATGGCAGCGTCGGTGTCAGCGAGATTAGCGACATGGTCGGGTTCGGTAAGGGGGCGCTGTACTACCACATCCGGTCGAAGGAAGATCTTCTCTACTCGATCATGACCGACTACATGGTTCGGCTTGTGGCGGCAGCGCACCGAATTTTGGAGCAGCACGCCCATACGAGCGATCGTGTCGAACGGCTGTCCGAATCGTTCTTGGAGACGATGTTCGCGAACAAGGCCGCCATGACCGTCTGCTTTCGCGAAGTGCATTCGCTTGGCGCGGGCCGTCGGGATGACGTGCTTAAGCTCCACTCCGATTATCAGCAGATCTGGGAAAGGACGTTCGAGGATGGCGCCAGTGCCGGTGAGAGCCGACTGGTCAACAAGATCGAGACCAAGGCATTGCTTGGCATGTATTTCTATTCGTTCTTGTGGGTGCGAACCGACGGTTCCGCTGGCAGCGATGCCATTGCAAGAGGTTTCGCCCGGATTGTTCTGAACGCCGTTGCGATTGACAGGGCGTAACCTGCCGGCGTTGCCGCAGGACCAACTGCGAACCCATCCTCGCTGGTCGGCGCTCATGTTCCGAGAGGTGACCCGTCTTCGTCGAGGCCGAGCGCGGCCCCGATTTCGCGCTTGAGCGGTAGCGCGGCGTAGAACCAAAAATTTCGCTTGACCCAGTCGGCGGCTTTCGGGTCGGCATCGATGCCCGAGATGCGGAATGTTTCGCCTGTGATCGGACATTTCGGCAAGATCATCGCCAACTCCTGATCATCGCCTGGGTCCGGCATCGTGCCCGCGAGCCGGGCGAAGCGTACGGCCATTTCGTGCTGTTCTCGATAGCCGATATGATGCTGTTCACGTCGGCACGCCTCGACGCCTTCGCGCAGCTCTGTCTCAGTCGGTTCGGCTTGCGTGCCGCCCCAGCAATAGGCAATCCAACGTGCTTGCTGCTCAAGAACGACCGGATAGGGACCGAGCTGAGCCCACAGCCCGACAAAGGCCAATCCCGGTAGATCCGGGTGGAAGGTGAATTCACACAGGTCGAGGCTCTTGTCCGTCAAGTTGATCGTCCGGGCGATGTCTTCCGACAAGAACGGCAGGTGCAAATCGAAACCGGTGCCGATCACGATGGCATCGGCCTGCACGGTGCTGCCATCCTCGAAGGTCACCCGGTCGCCGGCGATCTCCTTAACCCAGGGGCGAACGTCGATACGGTCCTCGGCGACCAAGTTCAGATAGTGCTGCGACCCCGTGACTCCGGCCTTTGCCATGTCAGGATCTGGCGCCGGGGCGTCATAGCGGGCAGGGTTGCCGCCTTGAAGCTCCAAGAACTCCTTGGCGCCGGCCAACAGTTCTTGCTCGCTCAACTCGTCGATGGCAAAGGCGTTTTCCAGCGTAAATGCGTAGAATTCCAGCGGAACGCCGGCAAACATCTTTGGCATCACATATCGCTGCCGCCGCTGTGACATGTAGACTTGGCCACGGCCCATCATCGACTGATCGGAAGCTACCTCCATCGAAGAGATTGATCCGCCGAGGACCACGATATTCATGTCCCGTAGCGCGAACGGGTCCTTGTATCGGTGCGAATGCAAAACGCCGCCCTTGCCGGTGAAGCTTTCAAGTCCGGCAACATCGGGGATCTCGGGCTTGATGAATCTTCCCGTTGCGATGACGGCACGATCGAATGTCTCGCTATGCTGCCGGCCGTCGGAAACCCATGATACGCGATAGCCATCGTCTTGTTTTTCAAGGCCAGTTACCTGGGCATCAAATCGAAAACAGGTTTCCAACTGATTGACCCTGACCGCATTCCTCAACATCTCGAGCACTTCACCGTTGCGGGGGAAGATTTTGACAGTGTCTGGATACTGGACGTCGGACAGTTTCGTGACGAATCCCGACGTGTTGGTACGCATCGAGGGCCAAACCCCGGAGTTGGGGTTTTCAAGGTTCCACTGTCCGCCAAGGTCGGAGTGGCTTTCGAAAACCGTAGGCGCAAAGCCTTGGGACTTCAGATATCGAGCAGCTGATATTCCCCCCGGCCCGCCGCCGATGATTGCCACAGTGCCTTTGCTCATACTTGCGGGTCTCCTTGCTGCGTTAGCGGCCCCGTTCCGCTCAACCTGTTGCGCCTGCTCTAACCGGCCCGTCACTGTTGAGGATCTCGTTCAACTCGGCGACCATCAGGCTTGCGAATTCAGGATCGTTGATATTTGCCTTTGACGTGACGACCCGGATCGTTGGGTCGGCTTTGCTCGAAAAGCCGGCCGAGAAGGCGGCGACCGCTTCGGGGTTGCAGAAGACCCCGCCAGGCTTGTCGAGCATGGATGTTCCGCCAAGCGGGATGCAGAGGGTGGCCGATCCGGCCGGCGTTCCCATTCGTTCCGCAAGTCTCACGCCGATGGCGTGACATTCGGCCTGTGTTGTTCGCACCAGTGTCACCAAGGCGTTGTGCGCATGAATCACATGGTCTTCGAAACGCTCGGGAACTGTGTTGCGAGGGCCGAACGCAATCATGTCGATCGCCCCCGGGGCGACGATCTGAGGAATGCCGGCGCGTGTCGCGCCCGTCAGTCGGTCGGGTCCGGCAGGAAAGCCACCACCTAAAAGCTCGTTTCCCAATTCGGCGAGCGTCGCGTCGACCACCGCATCGACTAGACCTTCGGCGGCAAACGCCTCAAGCGAGCGCCCGCCCGGCCCATTGGCGTGAAAAATCAGCGGCTCCATTCCCGCTTTGCGCAGGTCGGTCGCGATTGCATGCACGCATGGTGTCGTGACGCCATACATGCTGAGCCCGATCCGTTTCTTGCCCCTTGTCTCGGTCGACAATGGCTCCGATTTCAGCGCGACAGCCGTATCGGCCAGTCGCTCAACCATGCGGTCCAAAATCGCGTTCGAACCGTCGATGTCGACGACGGGGTAGAGCAGCACGGCATCCGATCCGCCGACAATGCCACGATTGTCGCCGACCACGGACGTGGACATGAGGATCTTTGGAATGCCGATCGGCAGTTCCCGCGCAAGGCGCGCAAAGATGGTGGCGGCATTGGATCCGCCAAGACCTACGAGCGCCGAAACGCCCTTCATGTCGACAAGCCGGCGCAGGATGATTGCCGCGCCTTCGCTCATTACCGAAATCGCCTCCGAACGGCCGCGCGCCGCAAGGGTCGCGTGATCCTTGCCCGCAGCCTCGGCCACCGCGGCAGACGACCATGTTGTCTTGTAGTCGTGCTCAAACACGCTCGTGTCGATCGTCACGGGGTCCTCGCCGCGCGCGCGAAGCAGGTCGACCAGCAGGCCGAGTGGCTCCGTCTTGCTGTCGAACGTCCCTGCGACAACGACCTTGGCCAACGCCCTAGTCCTCTAGGCGCAAGGATGTGAAGCCGCGCAGCGTCTTCTCGATGGCTGTCTCAACGGGTAGACGTTCCATCGTGGAGGCGCCAATAAAGCCGTCGATCCCAGCTCCCTGAATCACGGTCTTGGCATCTTCCGGCGTTTCGATCGGGCCGCCATGGGTGGTTACAATGACGTCGGGCCGGATCGCTCTCGCGGCACCGGCGATTTCGCGCGTGAGATTGACCGATTCCGCGACCGACTTGGCAAGTCCGCCAGAGGCGCCGATGGAGCCACCGGTCGTTAGTCCCATATGCGCGACGACGATATCGACCCCGGCACGGGTCATGGCTTCTGCTTCTTGGGCCGTAAAGCAATAGGCGAGCGTGAACTGGTCCTGGCCATGGGCCTCAGCGATCATCGAGACCTCTCGGTCATATCCAAAACCGGTCTCTTCTAGGCTCTGGCGCCAGCGGCCGTCGATGATGCCGTGAGATGGAAAGTTGATGACGCCGGAGAAGCCCATTGGCGGCAGCGAGGCTAAGAACCGGGACATGACGCGCGTCGGGTCCGTCCCGTTCACACCGGCTATCACCGGCGTTTCCCTAACGACGGGCAGCACGTCCCGCTGGCCCATCTCTACCACGATCGCGTTGGCATCGCCGATGGGCAGCAAGCCCGCATTGGACCCGAAGCCGTTCATGCGGAACCGGCCCGAATTGTAGATCAGGATCAGGTCGGCCCCGCCGCGTTCGGCGAACTTGGCTGAAATACCTGTGCCAGCGCCTGACCCGATGATCGGCCGACCGCTGGCTAGAACAGAGCGCAACCGATCGAGAACTTGCTGCCTTGTGTACATGGGATTTGTCCCCAGTCAGAGCCGCCGCGGTGGCTCAATCCACCATGATCATGCCGCCATTCACGTGGATGGTCTGGCCGGTGATGTAGGCAGACGCTTCGGATGCCAGGAAGATCGAGGTGCCAACCAGATCCTCGGCGACCGTCATCCGCCCAATCGGTATGTATTTCTCATACTCCATCAGAAAATCGCGATGATGGGCATGCATCGGCGTGTCGACTCCGCCAGGCGCAATGGCGTTGATGCGCACGAAATGTTCGGCCATGAAATGGGCCGCGCCGCGTGTATAGGACTGCAGGGCTGACTTGGCCGCGCAGTAATCGACACCGCCGCCCGACTGGTTGAACATTGTCGCGCGGGAGGACCAAGACGATCCGATATTGATTACCGAGCCGGCCTTTTGCGTTTCCATGACCGGCAGCACCTCACGCATGATCCTCACGGGCGCCTTCAAGTTGATCGTGATCATCCGGTCGAACTCTTCATCCGTGATCGTACGCGGATCGGTGTAGGACATAATGCCGGCATTGTTCATCAGACAGTCGACGCGCCCGCCCAGATCCATGCAGGCCTCAACGATCCGCTTGGGTGCATCGTCGGCCGAGACGTCGGTGGTGACGGTTGCGCTTGTCGCGCCCATTTCGTCCAGCATCGCCTTGGTTTCGGCCAGCATGTCGCCGTTGAGATCGACGGCGACGACCTTGGACCCGGCGCTGGCAAAACCCTCGGCGAGTGTCCGCCCGATGCCCTGGCCCGCACCGGTGATCGCGACAACCTTGTCGGTCACATCGAAGAGACTGCCGCGAATGTTGGGCACTGGAAGTCTGGACATGGATTTTCCTCCCCCTTTTTGACCGCTTCAGCGCCGTGACGGCCCGAGCGTGTACGACATCAACAGCGCAACCACGAGCAGGACGCCCTGCACGAAGCTCTGCGCATAGTATGGAAAGTTGAACATGGTCAGGCCGTTGATCAGCACGGCCACGAAGACGGCCCCGATCAACGTGCCGAATGCGTTTGGGCGGTTTGCGCCCAGCACAGCGTAGCCGACCAGCGAGGCTGACACGGCCTGCAGCAAGAACGGATCACCCACATTCACATCGCCCCTATTGGAGCGAGCGGCGAGCATCATGCCGGCAATGGCCGCGAGGCCGCCTGAGATCAGATAGGCCGCGACGCGGTATCGAGCCACTCGGATGCCAGCCGCCGCCGCCGCGATTGGGTTGCCGCCCACCGCATAAAAAGCCCGGCCCCATCGCGTGAAGTTCAGCAACACGACCACGAGCACGAAGATCACACCGGCCACAACAACAGACGCCGGAATGCCGGCAACATCGCCTGAGCCGAGCCAGCGGAAGATCTGTGCGAACTCGCCCGTCGTTTGCTCGCCATTGAACGTCATGCCCTGGGCCACCGACTGGCCGCCGACACCCATTAAGGTCAGCCCGTTGATCAAGAAGAGCGACGAAAGGGTCGCGACCAGGTCGGGTATTCGCGCAGTGACGATAAGGAAGCTGTTGAGCAATCCGACCGCCAGGCCCGCTGCCAGACCGACGAGAATGGCTGCAACTCCGCCCCAGCCGCTGATCACCATGGCCGCGGCGGCGGCCATGATCGACAAGCTCATCGCCGCCCCGACCGAAAGGTCAAAGCCGCCAACGGTCATGGACACCGTGCAGCCAAGCCCAACCACCGCCACAATCGAGGCCGCCTGTAAGATGAACATCGCGTTCACAAAGGTGCCAAAGAAGGGCTGGCTATAGGCGAAATAGATGATCATGACCGCTAACACGGTCAAAAGCCCATAGCGATAGACGAGCCGTTTGATCGTCTCCAAAGACGATCGGCGTTGTTGGCTCGTCCCTGTGCGTTGCGCCAGATTGCTATCCGTAGTCACTGCGACACGCCTTCAAATCTCCGGGCCGTTCCATTTGCCGTCTGCCCCATGATGCCCGCCAATTGCTCGGCCGAAAGATCGCTAGAGCGGCCATGATGCACAATTGCCCCGTCGACCATGATCAAAACGCTGTCGGCGACCTCGATCACCTCTTCGGGGTCGGAACTGCACAAAAGCACCGGAACTCTCTCCGAATACTCCCTTAGCGCCGCCGAAATCAGCCCGCGCGCCCCGATGTCAATGCCGCGAAACGGCTCGTCTAGGACGAGAAGATTCCAATCGTCCCGCATCCATCGGCCGACCAGGAACTTCTGCTGATTGCCGCCCGACAGCGCTTCGATCTCCGCGTTAGGCCCAGGGCTCACGACCTTAAACTCTCGAATGATATCCGCGGCAAACGAGGTCTCGCGGGATCGCTGCATGAAGCCGCCACGGCTGAACTTGGCAAGCAGTCCGATCGAACCGTGGTGCCACAGTCGTTCGCCCGGAAAGATCGATTGTAGCGCGCGCTGTTCGGGCACCATGACCACGCCATTGCGCATGGCTTCGCTCGCGTTGGTAGGGCGATAAGCGGCGCTGTTCAGCGTCATCTCCCCCGAAATGATGGGGCGATGGCCGCAGATCTGCTCCAGTAACTCAGACTTGCCAGCACCGATCAAACCGGTCAGCCCCAGCACTTCACCGCGCTTTATATCAAAGCCGATGGCCGGGCCATCGGTCCGACTGCGCATGTTGCGAACCGTCACGGGGCTCTCGTAGCCGACCCGCGACTCGTGCTTTGTCGTTAGCACAAGCTCGCCGAGGATCGAGCTCGCGATCGCGGTGCGATCGATCGGCTTGTCATGTTCGGAAACAATCAAACCGTCTCTCAGAACCACCACTCGGTCGCACAGCAGTTCAACCTCACTCAGGCGATGAGTGATGTAGAGGATGGCAATGCCGCGATGCTTGAAATCCAATACCGCAGCGAACAGCTTTTCTGCTTCGCGCTCGGACAGCGTCGAGGTGGGCTCGTCAAGGATTAGCAGTTTTGGATTCTTTGCCAACTCGCGGGCAATGGCGACTTCCTGCCTGCGGCTCGGTGTGAGATTTTCGACCGGCTCCTCCAACGGCAGGTCCAACTCCAGCCGGCGCTGAACCTCGCGCGCCCGCGCGATCACCGCCCTATTGTTCAAGAAGATCCGCCCGCCGGGCTTGGCGATCTCATCGAGCATCAGGTTTTCAGCGACGGTCATGCCGAAGACGACGCCATCATCGATATTCTGATGCACGGTAGCAACGCCCGCATTCCTGGCGTCGTCGGGAAAGCGGAAGCTGCGCTCTTGGCCCTCGACCAAGATTTTTCCCGATGTCGGCCGATGAATGCCTGCCAACGCCTTAATGAGCGTTGATTTGCCGGCACCGTTTGCGCCCAGCAAACCGACAGTCTCGCCCGGCTTGATGTCGAACGTTACGCCTCTTAGGGCCTGCGTAGCGCCGAAATGCTTGGTCAGGCCCTCAAAGGAGACAAGCGGTGCTGTGGATGCGGCGGAGGCCGGTGAAGCCATTTCACCGGCCTCTTGCTCTTTAGCCGCCCCTATCAGTTAGACCCCATCCACGGGGCGTCGGCGAGTCCTGGCGTCGCCAGCTCCGGGAAGGCATCTGTCAGCTGCTCGACATTTTGCACGCCGCGCTCCCTCAGATCGTCCTGGGTGATGACAAGCGGCGGAATCTCAAGGCTGTTGCCGTCATAGGCGCCCGTCGCCTCGCCGGCGGCAACGCGCAGAGACAAGCGGCCGAAATTGGTCATATCCGTCGTTGCCGTTGCAACCCAAGGGCTGTCATCGGCGGTCATGACGGCAATATCGGCGGTCGAGATATCCATGCCATAGGCGTTGACCTGACCTTGCAGACCGAGTTCTTCGATGGCCAGCGTGGCACCCTTGGTGAACTCGTCATAGGGGGCGACGATGGCTACGGTATTCGGATTGGCCTGCAGCGCGGCAACCGCCTGATTGGCCGTTTCGGCTGCGGTATTGGCGTTTACCACGCCGATTTGGGCGACCTGGTTAATGTCGGGATAGGTCTCCAGATACTCCTCCCAAATCTCGTTTCTGAGATCGAGGGGGCGGTAGCCTGCGACATAGACGTAGATCATGTCGCCGGACAGATCGCCGCCATAGTCGGAGACCATCTGTTCCATGATGCCGCGCATCATTTCATGTTCGGACTGGTTGACGAGTGTGACGTCGTCCGATGCGGCGATCGAGGCATTCGATGCAACGACAGGAATACCTGCTGCAGCAGCGGCCTCAAGACCGGCCTGCAAGCTGTCGCCAAAGCCCCAGCCGATCACGATCGCGTCTGGACCACTGGCCACCGCCTGCTGCAACTGCAGCGCTTGGCGTGCATTGTCCCCGTCAGCGTTGTAGATCGTCAGTTCAACGCCAAGGCGCTCGGCCTCCTCTTCGACGCCGGCGATCCAGGCCTGATAGACATCGCCCACATTCAGTTGGCGAACGACAGCGATTTGAAACCCGCCGTCTGAGACTTCCGCCGGAACCTCCGCCGGCGCATCGGCACGGACTTCCAATGGAACCTCATCGGCCAGTGCGGCGCCTGAAATCAGAACACCTGCTGCGACGGTCGAAAGAAGACGGAAAGGGGTTGGGTTGAGTCTCACGAGCGTTCCTCCTCTGCTTTTGCGCAACGCGGTCGCCTTTGCGGCTTTACTGTATTGGAACCAGCCGGTTTGCTCCAGCTTCCGTCCCGCAACTGACCGATCGGTACAGAATATACCTATCTGAGTCAATTTGCGACGGCGGCGCGTCGCAGAGCGTGAGAATCTCTAGCGATGCGTGGAGCATACCGACACTGGGTAAGGGCAGCCGGCGTTAGTGATTGGCCGTAGCTCGCCTACTTGATCGCCTGCGGGTTGATCGGCGATCCACAACCGCCCGGCAAGTGAAGTGGGGGCGCGGTGAAGAAAAACTCGTAGACGCCGTCGTTCGCGCAATCCTCGGCAAGTTCCTTAAGATAGAAGATCTCGCCCATCGTGATGCCAATGGCCGGAATGACGACCCAATGCCAAGGCTGGTTCGCCTCGTCTGTCTCGTTTGGTCGCACCTCGCATCCCCACGTGTCGGCGCAGATGGCGGCGATATCCTTCTCTTTGATCCAATAGCAGGTCTCAAACGCCAGGCCGGGCGCGTCGCCTCCGGCATAGCCCGTCCAGTCGTCGGCAGCCAGACAGCGCTCCTGATGGCCCGTGCGGACGATCACGAAGTCTCCCGTACCGATCGACGCGCCTTGCGCTGCAGCCGTTCCGTTTAGGTCGTCATTGGTTATCGGATATCCGTCATCGAGTGAGTCGACACCCTTCCAGCGCGCCACATCCAACAGCACGCCACGCCCGGTCATCCTGTCTCTGGTATGTTCGATGCCGTTTTTCTTGGCACCATTCACGTCGACAAGCGTGGCCGAGTAACCATTGTACATCTTGTCATCCAAGAAGATGTGGGCCAGCGCGTCCCATTGAGTCGAGCATTGGCATGGCAGGTTGATGGCGTCATCGGCGTATCTGAGATAGGCCTTCTCGACGTCTTGATTCCCGGCCACGGCGTCGGTTCCAGTCGCCAGCATTGTGTGGATCGGATTCCAGCGGCCGCCAAAGAGGCCGCTTTGTATCTTCTCGTCGAGAGGCAGTCCAAGAGCAAAGCTCTTGCCGCGCTTGATCAGGCCGGCGGCATTCTTCACATGCTCTTCCGTCACTAGGTTAAGCGTGCCGATCTGGTCGTCCTCACCCCAGCGTCCCCAATTGGATAGTTCTTTTGCCGCTTGGTAAATCGCAGCGCGGTCGACTTTCATGCCCATGACATCACCTCGGTCCCTGTCCTTATTCATTGGGACAGAAGTGTATTTATCGCCTGATCAATGTAAACATTTATTGATCGTCTGATAAATTAGCTGCCGGCAGGTTGCTCACTCGGCCGCTTGCGAGCGCGTCACCCTGGCCCAATCGGGCAGCCAGTCCCCGTGTGCGGCCAAAAGATCATGAGTCAGTGCCCAGATCTGATCGAGATCGAGTTCGGCGGCCGTATGCGGGTCCATCATGGCGGCGTGATAGATGTGCTCGATCTTCTCGGTCATCAGCGCTTCGACCACCAGTTCCTGTACCGACAGGTTAGTTCGGATCAGGGCCGTAAGTTCAACCGGCAGTTTGCCGACGCGTACTGGCTGTATGCCGTTAGCGTCGACCAGGCACGGCACCTCGACCGCCGCATCGGCGGGCAACGAAGAGATGCAGCCATCGTTGCGGATGTTTCCGTAGATCACCGATGGCCTACCGCTCCACACCGAGTTGATGATGTCTGAGGCGTATTCGTGCGATTGACCGATGTCGATTCTCTCCGCGCTGGCATATTCTTTGGCCTGGTTCTTCCAGTTGGCAATCTGTTCGATGCAGCGCGCTGGATACTCGTCGAGCGGGATTTGGAACCGCTGCAACAGATCCTCGCGTCCCTCCTTGATGAACCAGGGCACATATTCCGCAAAGTGTTCGGAGCTTTCGGTCACGAAGTAGCCGATCCGTGTCATCATCTCGTAGCGGACGATGTTTGGGCAGCGTGGGTTGTTGCGGTTTTCCTTGGGAAGCCGTCCCTCCGCATAGCCGGCACGCAAGTCGGGATAAAGGTCTCGATAGGTTCCGTCCGGCATCCGCTGCTCAAGCTTGGTATAGAAGGCCATGTGGTTGATGCCAGCGGCTTCGTACCTGAGGCTTCCGACTGGAATGTCCAGATCATAGGCGAGATCCTCCGCCGTGCCCTGGACCGAGTGGCATAGGCCGACCTGCTTAATGTCGGGGTATTTGGCGGCAATCGCCCAAGTATTGATCGCCATCGGATTAACATATTGCAGCATCACCGCGTTGGGGCAGACGGCCCGCATGTCCTCGCAAATGGACCAAAGATGCGGCACCGTACGCAGGCCTCGCATGATCCCGCCCACGCCCAACGTGTCGGCGATCGTTTGGCGCAGATTGTACTTCTTCGGAATCTCAAAATCGGTGACCGTACAAGGGTCGTATCCGCCGATCTGGAACGTGACGACGACGAAGTCGGCATTCTCGAGAGCGCGGCGCTGGTTGTCGTAGGTCTCAATCGTTGCGCCGACATCCAGCGTCCCGACGATTTTGCGCGCGACCGTATCGCTGTCGCCGAGCCTGGCGGGGTTGATGTCCATCAGTGCCAGTGTGGCATTGGCCAGGGCCGGGTGCTGAAGCACGTCGCCGAGGATGTTTTTCATGAACACCGTCGATCCGGCGCCGATGAAGGTAATTTTCGGGGCAGTAATGGTCGGACCCTTTCCGTATCGTCGATTCGTCAACTTGCCGGCCATCAAGGCGCTGTCCGCGCGCCGATGGCCGGCAGTACCGCCCCTTAACTGCTACACATTGGCGGACCCATGGCAATACAAGAACGCGCAATTTGGCTCGACTTACAAATCCTCGTTTAGAGAACTTCTAAGGCCAGCGTTAGTCGAAGTTTTTGGTCCGGCAAGCGATGGATGCCGCGAGCCGCGAGGGATTAGTCCACTGGCTCTGGTCGCCTGATTTCCGAACATAACATGCAGCGCAGTTCTTGGGTGTTTGGGGAATCAGCGAGGCGGAAACGGATCGTTTGGCGAAGGACCAAATGGTTTGCGGCAAGCCCGCTCGACCAATTCTAGATGGTCCTGTCCATAAAACATGTCGCCATCGACGAAGTAGGTAGGCGAACCATAGATCTTCCGTTTGATCGCCTCCTGGGTGTTGGCTTCATAGCGCTCGGCGACCTCAGCACCCTCCGCCGCCGACAGCAATGCGCCCGCGTCGTATCCGGAATCGGCCGCAAGTGCAGCCAGCGTTTCCGTATCGGCGAGGTCGGCATCGTCGCGCCAATGTGAGACCAGGAACGCGTGCGCCAGCGCGTCGGTGTCGGCGCCTTTTATGACTGACGCGATCAGAACCCTGTTGGCCAGCCCGTAGTCATTGCTGTGATGTGTCGGGCGTTTGTCGCTGATCTCAATGCCCCGATACTCCGCCCAGCGCCATATCTCTCGACGAAAAAAATACTGTATGTGGGGGTGATCTCGCTCTCCAAACGCGCTCACGCCACGCGCTGCCATGACGCGATGCAGGTCGATTGGATAGTGCTCGATCCTCCGGCCGTTGGCCTTGGCGACCTCCGTCAGTTTGGCCGAGCCGACAAAGGCGAAGGCCGAATGGGCGACGTAAAAATACTCTATGGTCTTCATAAAGCCGTTTCCTAACGCTTAGGATAGTGTTGACGCTCCGTATTGAGCATTTCGCACCGGCGGACCGGACGGACTTGGCCAGGATAGGCATGACCGAACGTGTCATGCCATCATCAAGATCACGGATGAATGAAAGGATTTGAGATGTTGGGAAAGTGCGCAGTGTCAGCCATCGTCGGCATTACCGCCATGATGTCGGGTGGTGTGGCTCTCGCTCAAGATGGCACTGGGCCGGAATGCGGGGTGTTCGTGCATGTCGCCGAGGTTGACGCCCGGCATTTTGTGGATCACGGCGATGACGGTCCAAGCCCAGGAGATCAACGGCTCAGCAGCCACACATTGTATGACAGTGAAGGCAACGAAGTTGGGACCTACCACGTCGCCGCGACGTTGCTGCCGCAAGCGCCGGGGGACGATCACGTCTTTCACGCCACGATCGTTTCGACCTACCCAAATGGCACGATCACGGGCATTGCGCTTGCCTCACCTCCCAATCCAGAAGACACGAGTCGCGGACCTCACCGCGAAACGGTACGCTCGGTCACCGGCGGCAGCGGCGACTTCGCCCATGCCACCGGTACAATGACCTCGATCATGCTCGACGGCGGTCGCCAAGAGATCACCTATGATCTGATCTGCCATGACTGACCATTGCCAAAGCCTTATCCGACAGGTCATGCTCGCCCGCCATTGATGCACGGCTTGGATTTCCGGCTCGGTTCGCGGGTCTAGTCCTCGATCTAATCCGCAATTTGGTTCCAGCCAGAGCGCATGATCCAGTTTGGCTGGATGACAGGATAATCGTGCCCCCAATAGTGCCTATCGATGGCTGGCGTTGATCGCCTCTAGAGCGCTGGCACCCGGGCAAAGATCCGCTTCGTCAATCGCATTAAGCGGTGTTTGCGTCGTTTCGATCAATGAGTGGAGATCGTCCTCTTCCGGATCGATCGACAACAAGCCGGTCGCAACTGCGCCCTGTTCTTTGATGCGCGTTAATTCAGGCTGAACGCTGGCCGGGTCGGTGGGGTCATAACCCGCCGGAAGCTTGTGAAGCTTTAGGTTGGACCCGTCATGCAGCGCCACATCGATCGAGCTGCCCGGGTCATACTCGGCGCGGATTTCCTCGGCCTCGGCCACCATGTCTACATGTCCGACGGCGGAATTGTGGTCGCGGACGTAGTCGTAGCTCTTGGTCGACGCCGGATGATTATTGAAGGTGACGCATGGCGAGATGACGTCGATCACCGCAAAACCGCGATAGCGGATGGCGGCCTTGATCAGCGGCACCAGCTGCTCCTTGTCGCCCGAAAACCCGCGCGCGACGAAGCCGGCCCCCAGTTCGATGGCAAGTGCGCACAAATCAATCGGATGGTACAAATTGTCGACGCCCTTGCGACTCTTCGATTTTTTATCGTTTGTCGCGGAAAACTGACCCTTGGTCAGACCATAGGTGCCGTTGTTCTCAACGATATAGACCATGTTCAGCCGGCGGCGGATCGCGTGGCAGAACTGGCCAAGCCCAATCGAAGCCGTGTCCCCATCGCCCGAAACGCCAATATAGGTAAGGTCGCCGTTGGCCAGGTTGGCGCCGGTAGCCACGGACGGCATGCGCCCATGCACGCTGTTAAAGCCATGCGCGTGACCCAGGAAATAGTTCGTGGTCTTTGACGAGCAGCCGATGCCCGAGACCTTGGCCACCTTATGGGCGGCGATGTTCATCTCGAAGCAGGCTTCGATGATGGCCGCGGTGACCGAATCGTGCCCGCAGCCGGCACAAAGGGTGGAAACGACACCCTCATAGTCCCGCCGCGTGAGACCAAGCTCGTTGACCGGAAGTTGGGGGTGATAGAAGCGGGGTTTGGCGATATGGGTCATCAGTCTAATGATCAGGTCTATTCGGCCGCCGTGACATGCCGGCCGCGATCGAGCAGGGCGCCGACCGACTTCTCAACAAACGAGGCGGTAAGCGGCATGCCGTCATAGTTGGTCACGGCAACCAGCTTGTCCGCCGGAATGCCACCCTCGGCAATCAGCAGATGGCGCATCTGTGCGTCGCGGTTCTGCTCCACCACGAACAGGCAATCATGCCGGTCCACGAAGTCGTGAACCTCGTCGCTGAATGGAAAGGCGCGAATACGCATATGATTAACCGCATGGCCGGCCGTTGCCAGGCGTTCGATCCCCTCACGCACCGCCATGTCGGTAGAGCCGAAATTGACGATGCCTATCCGTGAGGCTGCGTTGGCCATGGAAATCACAGGCTTGGGTACCAATGTTGCGGCCGTCAGAAACTTGCTGTCAATGCGCGCCAGATTGATGGCGTTGAGCTCGCCATCCTCGGTGTAGCCACCGGTGTCCGTATGCGACGTGCCGCGGGTGAAATAGGCCCCTTTCGATGTATGGGTGCCCGGGATCGTTCGGTAGGGAATACCGTCGCCGTCGACATCGCGATAACGGGCAAAGTCAGCGACTTCTTCTAGGGCCTCTGCGTCGAGCACTTTGCCGCGATCAAGCTTGCGCGCGTCGTCCCAGGCCAGCGCGTCGACAACCCAGTCATTCATGCCGATATCGAGATCGCTCAACACGAAGACGGGCGTCTGCAATCGGTCGGCCAGATCAAAGGCGTCGGCCGACAGGCTAAAGCACTCGTTCGGGTCCGCTGGGAACAGCAGAACGTGCCGCGTGTCGCCGTGCGAAGCATAGGCGCAGGCCAGAACATCGGATTGCTGGGTGCGGGTCGGCATACCGGTCGACGGTCCGCCGCGCTGAATGTCGAAGAGCACCAGCGGAATTTCGGCGAAATAGGCAAGACCGATAAACTCACTCATCAGCGAGATGCCGGGCCCGGACGTAGCGGTGAAAGCTCTTGCGCCGTTCCAGTTGGCACCCACCGCCATACCAACGGCGGCCAACTCATCCTCCGCTTGCACAATCGCCGCGCGCAGCTTGCCGTCTCGGTCCCGTCGCAACTTGTTCGCGTGTTTCTCGAACGCCTCGGCAAGCGATGTAGAGGGCGTGATCGGATACCAAGAGGCAACAGTGGCACCGGCATAGAGTGCGCCGAGTGCTGCCGCCTCATTACCCTGGATCATGATCTTGCCGTCGTTCTTGTCCGACGTCCGCGCCTGATGGCTCGGCAAGTCGGCTACATTCTGATCGGCGTAGTCCCAGCCCATTTGCAGTGCGGCAAAGTTCGGTTCAATCAGCTTTGGCTTCGCCTTGAATTGCTGTTGAATCAAGCCCTGGATGACGTCCATGTCGATGTTGATCAGGCGTGCCAGCGCACCGAGATAGATGACGTTTTTGAACAGCTGGCGTTGGCGCTGATCGCTGTAGCTCGACGCGCTTAGCTGCGCGAGGGGAATACCGATCACATTGATGTCGGTACGCCCGAAATCGCGCGGCAATGTGTTGTCGTAGATCAACGTCCCGCCGGCGACCAGCGACTCCACATCCTGCCCGTAGGTCTGTGGGTTCATGGCGACCATGATGTCTACGCCCTCGCGCCTTGCGGTGTGACCCGCCTCGCTCACCCGGATTTCGTACCAGGTCGGCATACCTTGGATGTTGGACGGGAAGATGTTCTTGGCGCTGACTGGCAGACCCATGCGGAACAGGGCCTTGGCGCATAGGAGATTGGCGCTCGCCGAGCCCGAACCGTTTACGTTCGCGAACTTAAGGACGAATTCGTTGACCATCTGGCTAGGCTGCGTCGGCATGAACCTGCTCCGGCCGGGCATGGGCGTCCTGGTAGGTATATTTCTGCATGTCCCAAGCCGCTGTCGGGCACCGTTCGGCGCATAGACCGCAATGCAGGCACATATCCTCGTCCTTGACCATGACCCGTCCCGTATTCAGCACGTCGGATACATAGAGGTCTTGGTCAAGGTTTTTCGCCGGCACGCGAAGCCTCTCGCGAAGGTCCGTTTCCTCCCCATTTTGAGTGAAATTGATGCAGTCCACCGGGCAGATATCTGTGCAAGCGTCGCATTCTATGCAAAGCGACCCGGTGAAAACGGTCTGGATGTCGCAGTTAAGGCAGCGCATCGCCTCGTCGAAGGCGAGGCGCTCGTCGTAGCCAAGCTCTGCCTCGACTGTCAGTTCCTTCAGGGCCAGGCGAAGGTCTGCATGCGGCATAGGCGTCCGCTGCTCATGCGAGATGTCATTGTGATAGGCCCATTCATGGATGCCCATCTTCTGGCTGACCAGATTGGTCATCGGGGGCGGACGGTCGGTTAGCGACTTGCCTTGGCAATATTGATCGATTGAGATCGCCGCCTGATGGCCGTGCGCCACCGCCCAAATGATATTCTCCGGCCCCCAGGCAGCGTCGCCGCCGAAGAACACGCCCGGCAGCGTCGACTGAAAGGTCTGGGCATCGACGATCGGCATGCCGCGGTCGTCAAAGCCGAGGCCGATATCGCGCTCGATCCACGGGAATGCGTTGTTCTGCCCGATTGCCATGAGCAGGTCGTCGCAGGGCAGGGTGACCAACGGCTCGCCGGTCGGCAACAACGTGCGCTTGCCGTTCTCGTCATACTCGGCGCGCATCTTCTCAAAGACCACGGCGGTCAACTTGCCGTCTTTGACGATAAACTCTTTAGGTGCGTGGTTGTCGAGGATGGGAATGCCTTCGCGCTCGGCGTCCTCGATCTCCCAGTCTGACGCCTTCATGTCGGCGCGCGGACTGCGCACGGTGACAGTGACGCTCTCCGCACCCAACCGCAGGGCTGTACGGCAGCAATCCATCGCCGTGTTGCCGCCGCCGATGACGACGACGTTCTTGCCGATCTTGTCTATGTGCTTGAAGGCGACCGATTTCAGAAAATCGGTGCCGATATGAACATTGGCGTCCGCTTCCTGGCGCCCCGGCAGACCCATGTCTTTGCCGCGCGGCGCGCCGGTGCCAATGAAGATCGCGTCATACCCCTCGCTCTTGAGGGCAGCCAAACTTGTGATCTCTTCCCCAAACCGGGTCTCTACGCCCATGTCGATCACGCGATCGACTTCCTCGTCGAGCACGGGGACCGGTAGGCGGAAGGTGGGGATATTGGTCCGCATAAGACCGCCGCCTTGGGGGTCTTTTTCGAAAAGGACGCATTCATAGCCGAGCGGCAGCAGGTCTCGCGCAACGGTCAGCGATGCGGGCCCGGCACCTATCAAGGCGACACGCTTGCCGTTTTTATTCTTTGGGACATCCGGCAAATGGCTGTCGATGTCGCCCTTATAGTCCGCTGCGACACGCTTAAGACGGCAGATCGCGACCGGCTTGTCTTCGACCCTGGTGCGGCGGCAGGCAGGCTCGCAAGGGCGGTCGCAGGTACGGCCCAAAATCCCAGGAAAGACGTTGGATTCCCAGTTGATCATAAAGGCGTCGGCATAGCGACGCTGAGCGATAAGGCGAATATACTCAGGAACCGGCGTGTGGGCGGGGCAGGCCCACTGGCAATCGACCACTTTATGGAAATATTCCGGATCACTCGTATCCGTTGGCTGCATACCGGTCCTCAATCGACAAAGAACTGTTGCCGTTCAATTGGATATTGCTCCCCCCTAACACGGTTCACAATCCTCTGTAAGGGAATTTTCACAAACAGTTCAACACGAGCTACCGAACTGTGTTTTGGACACCACTGTTTGGTTGGCAGCGCGGACAAAAAAACCGCAGAAGATGAGTTTTTCTGCATATGGAATTCGCATTACGCTTAGTACTGAATCGGCGAGTACTAGAACTCGGTTCGATCACCGCCTTTTAGATGCAGGATTTCCCGCGCTTCGTCCGGATCGGCAATCGCCAAACCCATGCCTTCGACCATCTGCCGAGCAAGTGCGACCTGATCTGCGTTCGATGTCGCCAGCTTGCCCTTGCCGGCCCAAAGCGAGTCTTCAAGCCCGACTCGTATGTTCCCGCCCATCGCGATCGCCATCGCACCGATCCTAAGTTGCGAGGCGCCGGCGCCAAGCACCGACCAGCGATAGCTGTCGCCAAACAGACGGTCGGCCGTGCGCTTCATGTGCGCAACATCGTCTGGATGGGTTCCAATGCCGCCTAAGATGCCGAACACCGATTGAATGAACAGCGGCGGCTTGACCAGCCCGCGATCGAGGAAGTGGCGCAGATTGTAAAGATGCGCAATGTCGTAACACTCAAACTCAAACCGCGTGCCGTTCTCCGTGCAGGTCTTAAGGACGTACTCAATATCCTTGAAGGAATTTCGGAAGACTAGGTCTCGCGTGGCTTCTAAGTGCGGACGCTCCCAGTCGAACTTGAACTCCTTGAACCTGTCCAGCATGGGATAGAGACCGAAATTGATCGATCCCATGTTCAGCGAGGCCACCTCCGGCTTGTAAAGCTCAGCGGGCTTGACCCGCTCCTCCACCGTCATGAACGGGCTGCCGCCCGTCGTGAGATTAACAACGGCACTCGTGCTTTGTTTCAGGCGCGGCAAAAACCGCGCGAAGGCTTCGGGCGTTTGGTCGGGTTTGCCAGTCTCGGGGTCTCGCGCGTGGAGATGCAAGATCGCCGCGCCGGCCTCCACCGCCTTTAGCGAATCCTCGACGATCTCGTCCGGCGTGACGGGCAGGTAGGGCGACATGGACGGCGTGTGAATCGCCCCCGTGACCGCGCAGGTAATGATAACTTTGCCCGCCGACGCCATGATGTCCCTCCGCCTAGCCGATTCTCAAACCCGCCAAGGTTATAGCGGTCCGAAGTGCCGGCCGATAAGTGCAGAGTTACTGGAAGTTGCCGCCCGTGACATTGCCGGCCGGGTCCAGCTCGGCGAAGAACCGAGATTGATCGAGCCTGAACTCCCGCGTGGCGATTTCGTCAGGCAGGACAATCAGCACGTCTGGGAAGGCGTCGCGCAGGGTCTCAGGGTCGGGGAATGTGGCCAAGACGCGCTGGAACTCGACCACGTCGATCCAGACCCCGTCGCCTGAATTCCGCTGGTCGGCGTAGGCAGCAAGCGTCTCCCGTGCCTCGTCACTGTCGACAAACAGGGAGGTGCACATGTTGATGGAGTAGTCGCCAACTTCGTCTTCGTCCAACGGGTGCAGAACCACGGTCGCCATTGTGCCCGGTTCGATCGGATAGCCGCAGGCGGCGGTCGACTGGTTGGTCGAGATGACGATCTCGTCTGCCTTAAAGTCACCCGTATAGCTTTGCAAAATCTCCGCAGATAGGGCGAGCACACCCCGTTCGGGGTCGATGACTTCCATTCCGCTGACAAGAATATCGGCGATCGGTTGCCCCTGCCGCGCCATCTCGTCTGCACTGACCGGCCGGCACGAACAAGCATAGGCACTTGTCATTGCGAGGCTCGCCAGCAATAATCCGACGATTCCAAGACCAATTCTATTCATTATTCACTCCAAAAATATGATCAGTCTGCTCGTTCCTTATTCCCCCTATATGGCATCAATGCGTGAATTTAACGTCGAAAATGGCCGCACTCCTAGCAACGACGCCCGGGTTCATAAACCCAGGTTCGCGCGAGGAGAGCAGCTGACATTGCAGTCCTTCGGTTTTCCTAGTTGGCCGTTGGCATAACCACGTCGGCGCTGAGATGGTCATTCGTGTATCCCTCGGTCACGTCGAACGGCGTGATCTCGAAAGAGTCGGCCACGAAACCATAGGTGACATCCATGCGCTCCGGGTCGAAGTGACCTAGCGGCGCGCTGCCAGCATTTGCGTCGGTCATCAGTTCGACGACCAGATCCCAGTTTGCCCTGACGTCGGCCGGATCTTGGCTCGCGGCATTTGCCAGCTCGGCAACGCAAGGGTCGGGGTCGGCGACGCAAGCGGCATAGGCACGCTGCGTGGTCTCAACAAATGCGGCGACCGCCTCGGGGTTTTCCGCAAGGAACTCACCGTTTGTGATGAACGCGTTGCCATACGGATTAAAGCCGATATCGCGCAGCGCCACGAAACGCATGTCATCGCCGAAGATGCGCTCATAAATGTAGTGCACATTGTAGAAGTGCGTCGTGGCGTCGATCACGCCCGACTGCAGGGAGGCGACCTTCGCTTCCGGTGCGATGTTGACGAATTCGACGCTGTCCGGATCGACGTTGATCGCCGCCGCGATGGCCGGCCACATTTGGCGAGCAGCGTCAAAGGGTGGGTTGCCGATCGTGTGTCCGGCCAGGTCCTCATAGGTTTCAATATCGCCGCCGCCGACCCAATAGATGCCGTAAGGCGAGTTGACGTAAAGGGCCATGATGGCAACCACGTCGGCTTCCGCTCCACGACCTTGTAGGACGGTCGGCATGTCCGCGATGCCGAACTCTGCCGCGCCGACACCGACGCTCTGAACAGCGGCGCCGGACCCGCGCCCTTCTTCGATTGTCAAATCAAGACCGGCATCTTCGTACCAGCCTTGGCTGTGCGCCCAGTAGACCGGTGCGTGGTCACCGCCGGCTGTCCAATTAAGAACGACGGTAACGTCTTCTTGCGCGAAAACCGGCGCTGCAAGAAGTGCAACGATGCTGGCTCCGGCTAGTGTTTTGATACCCTTCATCTTTGTCCTCCCGATGTTTGTGTTGTTGTGTTTGTGGTCGTTTCAATCAGGCCGCTGATGCTTTTGGGCGGCCCTCCAAAAACCGTTTGGGTGTCGTGCCTTCGAACCTGTTGAAGGCCCTGTAGAAGCTAGACAAATCCCCGAATCCGGCGTCCAGGCAGGACAGCATGATGTTGCCGGTTTCCAGCAGCCGCTGTTTGGCGAATTCCAGGCGTAGGTGCGTCACATACTCAACCACCGTTGCGCCGGTATGTTTGCGAAAGACCTCGGTGTAGCGGCGGTAAGAGAGGTTGGCGATCGCCGCTAGTTCATCGACCCTCACCGGATGGACGAAGTTAGCGTCCAGATGCGCGAGGCTACTGGCAAAGCTCTGATGGCTGGGGTCCAAACCGCGCAGCCTGTCATCCTCGACGATGACCGATGTTATATGGCGCATTAAATCGACAAGGCCGCACCAGATCGCGTCGTGTGTCGCTTCGTTGTCTCGCGCGTTTTCAAACACGAGATCGCGAAACCGCCTGGAAATCTGAGATTTGCGATGCGGTCCGTTGAGCGAATAGGGGCGTTGAGGAGGCAGGCTTTCTCGATACCGGGCCAGGATACGCTCTGACTGCTCATTTCCGGCTCCGATCCGCTCGTCATAGCAGGCCATTGTGAGCGTCATTGGCTGGCTTGGTTGATCCGCGAACGCGTGAGGGATACCGGCCGGAATGCGCAGCAGATCGCCGCCGATGAGTGTCTGATCCCCTTCCTCTAGTCGAAGGACGCCTTGTCCTTGCCGCACCAGGCAGAGTTTCTCGAACGGCCAACTGCCAATCTCCATGGCAAAGTTGGGTGCGTGCCGGCTTTCAAACACGGCCAAGCCGCCCGCTTCCAGCGAAACAGGAACCGGACGAACGCGCAACGGAGCCGTGTCGGTGGCTATCTCCGCTGCAGGTAAAATCGGTTTGGGATCACTCTTTCGATCAGCTCTAGCCATACAATGCCGAATTTGCAAATCTTGCTGTAACCCGATTTTGGAAGATACATACGTTGTTTTCTGCCTACAATTAAATAATCAATCAACGGTAAATCCAACAATTGCCTAAATCGCAAAGGCAGAAACCGACTGAGGGGCGCGAGTGGAGGAAGAAACAATCATCAAGCTGCAGCCGCATGGCGTGCATCGTTCTGACGGGCAATGGTTTCTCGCGGGTATGAACGACGCGTCGCGCGACCACCTGACCGAAAGCAGACAGAAAGAATGGCGCCAGGACAGTTTGTTCCTGGATGCTTTCGCTATCGCTACATTTGCCAGAGCGTCGGCGCGGGACGATGATGGTCGGATATCAATGATGCGGGGGGCTGGCCTAGGGCAGCACGCTCATGGCGACTGATCAGCAGGAAATCACATCTGCCAATAGTGGGCGACGAAATGGCTCTGGCATCGCGGAAGTGGTCGGACGCTGGCTGCTGCGGTGGGGGCCGGCGATCGCGGGCCACGTGGTTTTCATCGCTGCCTGGTGGCTGGTCGTCGTCTGGGCTGAAATCCCTGCCTTCATCATGCCGACCCCCTGGGCAACCCTGCAGACCTTGTGGGACCCCAGCTATCACTGGCCACATCACATCGCGATCACGGCAGCCGAAGTCTTCGGGGGTTATGCGCTGGCGGTCGCCGTCGGCATTGGTATCGCCATGATCTTTTGTTGGTCGCGGGGCGCCGAGCGTGGCGCGATGCCGGTTTTGGTGACTTTGAATATGATCCCCAAGGTCGCGATGGCGCCCTTGTTCATCGTTTGGCTGGGTTATGGCGTCTTTCCCAACATGGTGATCGCCTTCACCATCTCGTTCTTCCCTATCCTGCTGACGACGTCGCGCGGGCTGAAGGAGGTCGAGCCCGACTTGCTTGATCTCGTGAAGGCGCTGAAAGGCTCGCGCTGGCAGATCTTTTGTAAGATCCAGCTGCCTGGCGCACTGCCCTATATTTTTTCGGGCATGAAGGTGGCGACGGTTCTTGCGGTGGCAGGAGCCATCGTCGGCGAATTCATGGGGTCTTCCGGCGGGCTCGGCTATTTGATGCAGTCGCGACAGGGCTTCCTGGACACAGCCGGCATGTTCATGGGTGTGATCCTCGTGTCGATCATCGGCGTTGCGCTCTACGGGCTGGTTCTTCTTCTTGAAAGATGGCTGGTGGTCACCGATGCCCGCATTGAGTGAGCCGGTGGTCGCCATGGATGAGGCGCCCGACGTGCGGCCCATTATCCGTATGCGCGGTGTTAAGAAAGTCTATCGCACACGCGGCGAAGAGTTCTTGGCGGTTAAGGACGTCACCCTGGACATCAATGAGGGTGAGTTGGTCACGCTGGTTGGCCCCTCCGGCTGCGGGAAGTCGACGGTCTTGAAGATTCTAGCGGGCCTGCATTCGCACGATGATGGCGAGGTCGAGATTGGCGGCCCCGGCATGGCCTTCGATGCCGGCCGCGACGTGGGCATGGTCTTCCAACAGCCGTTGCTGCTGAAATGGCGGCGCATTTTAGAAAATGTCCTACTGCCTGCGGAAATCCTCGGCTTGCCGCAGAACGAGGCCCGCGATCGGGCGCGCGAACTGCTCGATATGGTCGGCCTTGCCGGGTTTGAGGACAAGTATCCCTACGAGCTTTCCGGCGGCATGCAGCAGCGGGCCGCGATCGCGCGGGCCTTCGTTCACGACCCGAAGATCGTGCTGATGGACGAGCCGTTCGGTGCCCTGGACGCTCTCACGCGCGAGCGCATGAACCTTGAATTGCTGCGGATTTGGAGCGCGAGCAAGAAGACCATCCTGTTCGTTACCCACGGCATTCATGAGGCCGTGTTCTTGGCGACCCGAGTCGCAGTGCTGACTGCCGGACCCGCTAGAATGGCCGATACCTTTGCAGTCGATTTGCCATACCCACGCGAACTGGACCTGCAAAACGATCCCAGGTTTGGAACCTACACCCACCGGATTTATAGTCGGCTGGGCCTCTAACCGCACAGAACACCAGAAGAAGTAAGAGCTATCCATGGCCGAAATCCTCACCACCGTCGTTGGGTCTTACCCCATTCCTGCTTGGCTGGTCGCTGCGCCGTCCGAGCAAGCGCTGATCGACGCGACACGGGTCGTTTTCTCAACGCAGGAGCAAGCTGGCATTGATGTGGTCTGCGACGGAGAGATTTATCGATTCGACATCAATCATCCCGAAACCAACGGGATGATTGAGTACTTCACCAAGCCAATGTCGGGCATCCGGGCCGACGCCACTTTTGAGGAGTTGACCGCCTATCGCGCCAAGGCAGGCATGGGTTTTCGCACCAGACCACCCGGTGTCGTGGACGGTCCGATCGGTCACGGCAGTCTGGATCTACCGGGGGCCTGTAGTCGGGCGCGAGCCCTTACGGGGGGTCGATTCAAATTCACAGTCACAGGCCCGCACATGCTGGCCAAGACGTTGATCGACAACCATTATGGCGATCCGGCGAAGGTCGCCTTCGCGATCGCGGACGTCTTGGCAGAGCAGGTCGCGCATCTCGACGCCGATATCGTTCAGCTGGACGAAGCCAACCTGCCAGGCCATCCCGATGAGACACCTTGGGCAGCAGACGCAATCAACCGGGTGCTCGCGGCTGTCAAATCGACACCGGCCGTTCATCTGTGTTTTGGCAACTATGGCGGGCAGTCGATTCAGCGGGGCAGTTGGGAACGGCTCATGGCCTATCTCAACAGCTTAAAGGCCGACCATATCGTCATGGAATGCGCGCGTCGCCCGCCCGAAGATCTGTTCGCGTTCAAGGATTTGCGGCCGGAGATCGGCTTAGGCCTGGGGGTCGTCGACATTAAGGACAATCAAGTGGAAAGCGCGGACACGATAGCCCGCCGCATCGACCACGCCCACAAGGTGCTGGGGCCGCGCAGGGTCAAGTACATCCATCCTGACTGCGGGTTTTGGATGCTGCCTCGATCGGTGTCGGACGGCAAGATCCGCGCCTTGGTTGCCGGGCGCGATCTCTACGAGGGCCGGGTCAGCAAGGCGGCCTGAACTTGGAAATATAGCTGCCCGAATTTCGGCGGCATGTGGGCGGCGCAGCCTGTATCGTGCGCCCATGCTTTTCCAACTCCCCAGCGACGACGTTCTCTACACCGCTCTTGTCGAGCGCGACCCTTCCTATGAAGGCTTGGCCTTTGTCGGTGTTAAATCGACAGGTGTCTTTTGTCGTCTGATTTGCCCAGCGCGCAACCCGCGTCGAGAGAACGTGGCTTTCTACGACACGGTTGCGGCCTGTCTGGAGTCCGGTTTTCGCCCATGTAAGCGCTGTAAACCCATGGACCCAATCGGAGAGCCCGACCCGGCTGTCAAAAAGCTGCTGGAGGCGGTCGATCAGCAGCCAGAGCGGCGCTGGTACGAGGCCGACATCGTGCGGATGGGGTACGACCCATCGACCATTCGGCGTAGATTTAAGCGACGTTTTGGTTTGAGTTTCTTGGAAATTGCCAGGCTGCGCCGGGTTGGCTCGGCGGCTGAGAAATTGGCCTCAGGAGGACGTGTGATCGACGCACAGCTCGATGCGGGGTTCGATTCAGGAAGCGGATTTCGCGCTGCAATCACCAAATTATTGGGACAGGCGCCGGCGAAGCTGCGCGGTCGAGACATCTTGCGCGCCGACTGGATCGAAACGCCGATTGGCCAGATGCTCGGCATCGCAGATCCCCACGCACTGCACCTTTTGGAGTTTGTTGACCGACCGGCACTGCCCAAGGAGATTAAACGGCTTCAAAAGCGGTCGGGTGCGGCCATCTCAATCGGTCGGTATGACCCGATCGATGGTATCGAAGCGGAGCTCAGAGTCTATTTCGATGGGAACCCCGACGGATTCAAAACCCGGCTCGCTAAGTTCGGGACCGACTTTCAAGAACGGGTTTGGCACTTACTGCGCACAATCCCTTTGGGCGAAACCAGAAGCTATTCTGGCCTTGCGGAGTCTATGGACAAACCCTCGGCAACTCGGGCCGTGGCACGGGCCAATGGTGCCAACCAAATCGCTATCGTGATCCCGTGCCACCGAGTGATCGGCGCCAATGGCGACCTCACTGGCTACGGGGGAGGGTTGTGGCGGAAGCGCTGGTTGTTGCAGCACGAACACCGCATGATCGAAAACCAACGCTGATTCAGCGCCCGATGACGAAAGCAGCCGAAATGAACCAAATCGAAAAAGCGCGCGCGTTTGCTGACCTTCACGAGGTCGGCAACCCTCTAGTCTTGTACAATGCCTGGGATGCGGGCTCTGCCAAGGCCATCGCCGATGGCGGCGCCCCGGCGATCGCCACCGGCAGCTGGTCCGTCGCGGCGGCCCAAGGGTATGGTGATGGACAGAAGATCCCGCTCGACCTGCTTCAGACCATCGCCGCTGCGATCGTTCAAACGGTCGACGTCCCGGTCACGATCGATTTTGAGGGCGCTTACGCGGCCGAGCCTGAGGAGGCGGCCGCGAATGTTGAGCGGATCATCCAGGCCGGCGCGATCGGTATTAATTTCGAAGACCAGGTTGTAGGCGGCGACGGCCTCTATGAGATTTCAGTGCAGGCTGGACGAATAGCCGCCATACGACGCCGGGCCGAGCAGGTTGGAGTTCCCTTCTTCATAAATGCCAGAACCGACTTGTTCCTGAAGGAAGCGGACCGTAGCGAGCACAAGGATCTCATCGCCGAGGCCAAGGAGAGGGCGGGTGCTTTTGCGGAGGCAGGTGCCAGCGGCTTCTTCGCACCGGCTTTGGTTGAGGAGGGTCTGATCTCCGATCTGGCCGAGGCAATCAGCTTGCCCTTGAACATCATGATGATGAAAGGCGCACCGTCAACGGAGCGCCTCGGCGAACTCGGTGTGTCGCGCGTCAGCTATGGGCCCGGGCCCTATCGTGAAGCGATGCGCCAGGTCACGGAGGCGGCCAAGGCCGTGTATTGATCGGCGCAGCGGATTGGTAGGCGCCTATCGCGGGGCGCGCTGGTTGACGACTCCCCTTGACCTTCCTGTGACTGGAAGGTCTACACGAGGTGCGGTACGCTGAAATCCTCTTGTTAGGAGTCGCCGCCGTGCGCGATCCCGATTCTGCCCCTGACGATAAGGCCGAAACCGGCATCCAATACACCTGTCCGATGCATCCGGAGATCGTGCGCGACGGTCCCGATAGCTGTCCGAAATGCGGCATGGCGCTTGAGCCGATGGGTGTTCCGCCGGCCGAAGATGCCGGTAATCCGGAATTGGACGACATGTCGCGGCGGTTCCGGATCAGCCTCGTCCTTTCGATCCCATTGCTGGTCATGGAAATGGGAAGCCACATCTTCGGATTGCCGGTCGATGCCGTGATTCCACCGGCGATCAATCCCTGGCTTCAACTGGTTTTGGCAACACCCGTGTTCGCCTGGGGCGGTTGGCCGTTCTTGGAACGGGGCTGGGCGTCGATCGTCAGCCGCAACCCGAACATGTTCACGCTCATCGCTCTCGGCACAGCGGTTGCCTATGTCTACAGTTTGGTTGCGACGATTTTGCCGGATGCTTTTCCAGCGTCATTCCAATCTGCATCCGGAACCGTCGCGGTCTACTACGAGAGCGTGGCTGTCATAGTCACTCTGATCTTGCTCGGTCAGGTTTTGGAACTGCGTGCGCGCGATCGCACGTCCGGGGCGATCCGCGCCCTGCTGGATCTGGCACCGAAAACGGCGCGGCGGGTGACGCAGGACGGCGACGAAGACATTGCCTTGGACGAGGTTTCGCTGGGCGACCGGTTGCGCGTGCGGCCAGGCGACAAGGTGCCGCTCGATGGTGTCGTGATCCAGGGCACCAGCACCGTCGACGAAAGCATGCTGACGGGTGAGCCGCTTCCGGTCGAAAAGGGCGAGGGCCACCGTGTCACCGGTGGCACGCTCAACGGTTCGGGCAGTTTTGTCTTCGAGGTCGACCGCGTTGCCGGCGACACCTTGCTGTCACAGATCGTCGAGATGGTCGCGGAGGCCCAGCGCAGCCGGGCGCCGATCCAAAAGCTGGTCGACAAGGTCGCCGGCGTCTTTGTGCCCGTTGTCGTGGCTGTGGCGGTCATCGCCTTTGTGGTCTGGCTGATCGCCGGACCATCTCCCGCCTTTGTCTACGCTCTTGTCGCAGCGGTTAGCGTCTTGATCATCGCGTGTCCTTGTGCGCTCGGCCTGGCAACTCCGATGTCGATCATGGTAGCGACCGGGCGCGGGGCTGGTCTGGGTGTTCTTATCAAGAATGCCGAGGCGCTGGAGCGGTTGGCTAAAGTCCAGACGATGGTGGTCGACAAGACCGGAACCTTGACCGAAGGCAAACCGACTTTGACCGGTATCGTTCCGGCGCCCGGATGGGATGATGACAAGCTGCTGGAATTGGCTGCCGGCCTTGAAGCCAGCAGCGAGCACCCGATCGCTGCCGCGATCGTCGCCGGCGCGGAAGGTCGGTCGCTGACCGTGCCCTCGGCCGACGCGTTTGACAGCGACACAGGACGCGGTGTCCGCGGGGAGGTTTCCGGCCACACGATCGCCCTCGGTAACGACCGGCTTATGGACGATGTTGGCGCCGATCTCGGGTCGCTTCAGGAGCGTGCTGCCGAATTGAGGGCCGAGGGTGCAACGGTCATGTTCGTTGCAATCGACGGCACGTTGGCCGGCCTGCTTGCCGTCTCCGATCCGATCAAGTCGACGACTTCCGGTGCGATCGACGCGCTCCATTCGGCTGGTTTGAAAGTGGTCATGGCAACCGGTGACGATGCAGCAACGGCGAACGCGGTTGCGGCCCGTCTGGGAATCGATGAGGTGGTTGCCGACGCTATGCCTCAAGACAAGGCCAGCCTCGTCAAGCGGCTCCAGGCGCAGGGCAAGAAGGTGGCCATGGCCGGCGATGGCATCAACGATGCGCCCGCGCTGGCCCAGGCGGATGTCGGTATCGCGATGGGGGCGGGGGCCGACATAGCGATGGAGAGCGCCGGCATGACGCTCGTGAAGGGCGATCTCAATGGGTTGCTTAGGGCGCGCCATCTTGCGACCGCTACCATCCGCAACATTCGCCAAAACCTGTTCTTCGCCTTTGTTTACAACGCGGCTGGGGTACCGATTGCTGCCGGCATCCTTTATCCGTTTTTTGGATTGCTGCTGAGCCCGATGATCGCGGCGGCGGCCATGAGCCTGAGTTCAGTATCGGTCATCGCCAACGCCTTGCGGCTCAAAGAGACCCGTCTGGGAGGTTAAAGAGCGATGAACATTGGTGACGCGGCAGAGGCAACCGGATTGCCAGCCAAGACGATACGCTATTACGAAGAAATTGGCCTGGTGGCGTCGAACCGCAGGCCGAATGGTTATCGGAACTACGGCGAGGCCGAACTGCACAGTCTCAGATTCGTCCAACGGGCGCGCAGTCTCGGCTTCTCGGTTTCCGATTGCCGGGATCTGTTGTCGCTTTATGGCGACCGCGAACGGTCCAGCGCGGACGTCAAGGCACTGGCCCAGGCCAAGTTGAAAGAGATCGACGCCAAGATCGAAGAGCTTCAGTCCTTACGATCCGCGTTGGGAAATCTCATTGATGCATGCGCGGGCGATCACAGACCCGACTGTCCCATTTTGGATGATTTGGCCCGCGACTAGCCGCAAGGCCCATAGCAATAAAGCCGCTTAGTGCGTTGTTGCCGGTTCGGCTGCGACGGTCGCCTCGATCCAATCTTGCGTTGACGCCGACCAACCTGTCGGCACCCCGTGGCCGCCGTCGTGCAGGCATAGCTCCAGCACGCCGCCTGCCGTGCAGGACTGCCAGATTGAGCAGGACGATGGTGGGACGGCGATGTCCGTAGCGTCCGGGCTCGTTTCGCAGACGTTGTTGGCGATCATCACATCGAAGCTCTCGAACACGTCGCCCTGTTTCAACGTGTTGTTTCGCAGCCAACGACCTTCGAGCGGAACCACCGTATCGGCTGTACCGTGCGTATGGCGAAGGGTGACGGGCCCCGCGTCACAGAGTTCCGGCAAAGGTTCCCAAAACGCTCCCGAGACCGGGGCATAATGAGTAAACGGCGCGCCCTGAAAACAGGCAAGGTGCCAAACCATGAAGCCGCCGGAACTAAACCCCGCCGCAACGACCCGATCCCGATCAATCGAGTAGGCCTCGGCAAGATCCTCGATCACCGCGACGGAATAGTCTTCGTCATTCGGCTCGGTCCAGGGGGTGCCCTGGTGCGTCCACCGTCCCTCGACGCCATCGGTCGCGACAAAGATGTAGCCGGCATCCGTCCAGTGCTCGACCAGGTTCCGGTTGCGAATACCCGCGACCCCAGAGCCACGAAAACCATGATACCACAGGATCATTGGAAGCGGCTCGTTAGCTTCTATCTCGGTTGGGAGGGACACATAATACTGCCGGGGCGGTTGGCCATCGACATCGACCGGGCAGGCAACGTCATCGACGCAATCCCGGCCAGGGGTCTGGGCTTCGCTGATCTGAGTCGACAACAAGAATCCGGCTAGTGCGGTCGTGCCAAGCGTCCAGATATGCGCCACTCTTGCCTCCACAAGCTCACGAGCCGCCAAGTACATCTTGAATCGCTGAGATCGACGTCAGGCCCAAGATGTCGTTTGCATCCAGCGGTCGCCCGAGTCGGGCTTCCAGCGCCAGAATGATACGCATATGGCCCAGACTGTCCCAGCCCGGTACCGTCTCGATCGTCCCCGTCACGGGAACTTGATCGATCGGGCGGTCGATCGCGTCGGCGACCAGCGCGCGTGCGTCGCTCATTCGGCTTCCTTGCGTCTTAGTGCCCGCCATTCGTCGGCAAGGATACCGAAGGCGATCATATCGCTGCGGCCACCGCCGAGCCGACGGCCGTGATCGCGTAATACGCCTTCGTTGCGGAAGCCCAGGCGCTGATAGTTATAGATGCTGGAGAAGTTGCGGGTGCTGGGCGTGCCCCAAACTCTGACACACCCCCGCACCTCAAACAGATAGTCCAAGATCGCAGTCCGGGTCTCCAAGACGACACCCTTGCCCCACCAATCGGTGTCGCCGATCGCGACTGTCAGATAGGCAACCACACCGCCGTCGATACGAATGGTCTCAAACCCGATCAGATGCCGATTTGCCTTTTCCAGAACTGCCAAGCAAATCTGACTTCGATTGTCGGGGATCGTAAATTGCCGCCGCCAGCGCCGCTTGGTCCAACTGCCAGTTGGCATTGCAAGGCTTGACATCACCGCCTCGTTCTCCGTCCAGGGATGGCTGTGACGTGCGATCCATCGGCGGCTCACCGAACGGAGAAGAAGCCGTTCGGTGGTCAGCTCCACCGGTTTGCCATAGCGCCAACTTAGTCTCATGGCGCCAAATCGCCGGGCTGGTTGGCCAAGCATTGCTTAGCCACGCGATCCCGCAGCACTTTACCTCGATCGCTGCGCGCCAACTGGTCGACCTGGAATAGGCGGCTCGGCACCGCGTCGGGACGGATGCGTTGGCGACACCATTCAAGCACGTCGTCCGGCCGAAACGCGCGTTCCTCTTCGACCACGACCGCAGCCGCGACCGCTTCGCCGAGGATGGTATCGGGCATGGCAAACCCGCACGCCTCTGCGATGTCCGGATGGCCCTGTAGCAGAAGATCGACTTCCTCTGCCGGGATCTTGATGCCCGCCCGATTGATCTCGAATTTGGTCCGCCCGACGAGGCGTAGATTGCCGTCTTCGTCGATTTCACCGATGTCGCCCGTGTTGAGCCAGCCATCCTTGAGACTGGCCGCAGACTGTTCTGGCTGATCGAGATAGCCCAGCATTAGCGAGGGTGAAGCCACTAGCACATCACCGCGTCCCGAACGGACGACCGTACCGTCAGGCAACCGTACTGCGAGTGCGCCACCCCAGCATCTACCGACCAATCCGTCGGTGGCCGGCCCCTCCGCCAGATCATGGCCTGCGATCCAGTTCGCGGCTTCGGTCATGCCATACATGTTGACGATATGGGGCGTACCCGACCAGTCGGCGACCGCCTGCCACTGGGCCACCGACAAGGGCGCCGACCCGATATGCACGCGCCTTAGGTTCCCGGCTTTCGGGGGCGGCGATGTCCGCAACGCGATCTGCCATATCGCCGGCACCGATGACAGGAAGCCGATGCCGTGGTCATCAATGACCGGGCCCAGTCGCGAAAGCCCCGCCAAGCCGGCATCTGGCCAAAGAATGACCCGGCCCCCCGCTATAAGCGGCGTCAACGTATTGCCGATCAGCCCATGGCCGAAATGAAGAGGTAACAGGCAAAGGCTCGTCTTCAGGGCGTTTGACGGAATATGGGCAATGTTCAATGCCAAGCGAGCCAGGAGGGCGCGATGGGACAGGACCACGCCCTTCGGCGTACTCGTCGTGCCGGAGGTCATCAGCACCAGAGCCGGGTCGTCCGCTGACGCGTCTGTCACCTCGGGAGCATCGGCACTTTGATGCGACGGGTCTGCCGGCAGTAGCGTAGGCGAGTTAGGCGGCGGAGAGACCTCCGTAGGCAGTGACCAAACATCTGGCCGGATCGATTGCTGCACCGAGGCGATTTCCGTCGGCGGCAGTGCCGGGGCCAGGCAGACCGGCACAGCATTGCATTGCCAGGCGGCAAAAATGTCGATCAGCAGTTGAGTGGGCTGGGAAGGCACGATCGCCAGCCGCTTGCCTGGCGCCAGGCCCATTTCCATCAGCGCGCTTGCACGTGCGTTGGCGGACCGTATGAGCTGTTCGGCCCCGAGATTGGTCCCGTCGGGGCCGGCCTGAATCGATGCCGATTTGGGCAGCTGAGATAAGAGCATGGAGCACTCTAGAGCTACGGACGATGGGCGGTCGACTAAACTGCGTTGGTCGGTCGTCGATATCGGATCAATCTACCCCTTGGCAAGCCGCCTATTGATAGCCGGAGGGATGCGGTGGGGTCGCGGCCAGCAGGCTGTCGAGTAGACTTCCAACTGCCAGCACCTTCTCATCATCGCCACGCCGCCCGGCAATCTGGACACCGGCCGGCATGCCGTCTTCGGTCGTGGTGGCGCGGACGATCAGGCCGGGTGCGCCGGCGATGTTCTCGGCGCTGAAAAGAATGGGCGATTGAAGATAGTAGAATGGACCCACTGCCGCTTGCCGTGGTGCCGGGCCGGGTGAGCCGATCTTCAAGATAGCGTCGATATCGGCGAAGGCTGCATGCCACGCGGCCGAAAGCGCTTTTTGAACTCTCAGCGCTTCCTCATAGGATTCGTCGCTGACAAAGGCCCCGAGCCCGAGCCGCAGCCGTGTGATGCGGGCATAGTGCTTGCCTTCCTTTGCCAACCGGTCAGCATGAACTTGCCAGCCTTCGTGGCCAACGATGATGCTGCAGGTGGCAGATGAGGGCCATAGGGCAGGCAAATCGATCGCGCGGATCTCGGCACCCGCGCGTGATAGAGCGCTGGTCGCGGCAAAAAGGGCTTTGACTGCGTCGGGGTGGGCACCGGGACAGTCTGCGCCATGCCCGCGCGGCACCCCGATTTTGAGGTCGGCGGCCAACGGTGCCTGAACGGCCGTCCGACGCTGCAAGCTGCCAATCCCCTCCAGCGCAAGCGCGCAGTCTTGGGCCGTGGCCGCCAGCGGGCCGACATGGTCCAGGGATTTGGACAAGGGAAACACTCCTTCCGTGGAGATCACACCCTGGCTCGGCTTAATGCCAGCCACCCCGGTCAACGTTGCGGGCAATCGGATAGAGCCGCCCGTATCGGTGCCGAACGCCAGCGGGATCAGGCCGGCGGCGACCGCGGCACCGGCACCTGAAGACGATCCGCCTGCGTAACGAGCCAGGTCCCACGGGTTGTTCGCCGGCCCAAAACCGCCGTCTCGCGATGGCCCGCCAAAGCAAAACTCGGACGTGTCCAGCTTGCCGACCAGAACCGCCCCTGCCTGGTGTAGGCGAGTGACCAAGGCCGCGTCTTTTTCTGGCACCCGGTCGCTGAAAACGCGGGAACCAGCCGTTGTGCGTATCCCCGCAGTATCGAAGACGTCCTTCAGGGCGTAGGGGATGCCATGAAGAACACCGCGCCGATGTCCCCCGCGCAACTTCTCATCGGCCGCGTCGGCATCACGACGAGCCCGATCAGCGGTGAGGGTTAGAAAGGTGTTGAGCCGGTCATCATATTGTTCGATGCGACCAAGACACAGTTCGGTAAGCTCGCGTGCGGTCGTCTTACCTGCCTCAATGGCGTTGGCCATGGCAGCGACCGTCGGCATAGGCCAAGACCCATCGTGCTTCTCCGATTTGCTAGCGGATGGCTTCGGTTGCGTCCAGCCATCGAGTGGGTCGCTGGTTGCCGGGGCAAGCGGGTCCGCCAGATGCCCGGCCAGATCGTTTAGCCGCGCGACGGCCTCGCGCATGATCGTGCGCTCTTCGTCGTCGAGCGGCAGTTTGCTTCG
>JBCCER010000012.1:0-46768 GCA_039030175.1 Pseudomonadota bacterium | reverse complement strand
GTCGACATCGGTGACCGTGGGCCTGCCCGGCCGCAAACGAAAGCGGTAGGCACCCGCGATGCTCGGGCTGTCGAGCAACGCCATCATTGTCAGTTCATTTGCATCCGGCGCAGGGACTTCGATCCAAAAGTCGGTGAAGGAGGGAAACTCCTCCGCGGTCGGCTCGGCAGTATCAATCGCAAGGCCCCGCGCCGACAGGCCGTAGGCCTGGTCCCGGCCGATCAGGCGAAAATAGCTCGCGCCGAGAAAGACCGCAAACTCGTCCGCCCAATCCGCCCGGTTGATGGGAAAGTGAACCCGGAACCCTGCATAGCCACCCGGGTCACCGGCATCTTCCGGAACGTCAAGACTACCATAATCAAAGCGGTTGGCCTCAAACGGCAAGGGCACCGACTGGCCATCCTCGACCAAATTCACGGCAACCGGATAGTCAAAGAACAGGCCCACATGGAAGAACTGAAGACTGAATTGACGGTCGTCGCGCCATAACGCTTGATCGGGCTGGAACCGGATCATCCGATGTTGGTCATAGGTGAGATTTTGCCAGAACGGACCGACGGGCGCACGCCGCTCGACATAGGGTGCCGATGCACGGGCCTCGGCCTCGGCGACGACCGACGCAAAGGAAAACCCGTCAGCGCTTTGCGCGACGCCCGACTTCAGACCCATCGCGACCAAGGATCCAGCCGCTGACGCGCTAGCAAGCAGAGTACGACGACGTAATGGCACGGGTTTCTCTAGGTTGTTGACAAAAACTATGAGGTAACCACGGGCCGAGGAACCAGTACGGCACGCGAATAACCGCCTTCTCAGTCCGTCAAGCCGAGGCGCTCGACCACACCATCCGGATTGATCAGCATCATGCTGAGCAGTTCGACAGCCGGCGCCGGCGTTTCAGGTGCCAGTCGAACGGTTGCCCTTTCACCTGATTCAAATCGCCGCAGCCAGGCCAAAACCCCGTCAAGACGTCCGGCCAGCATGGGCAAACGGTCGGCAAGACGGCTGGCTAAACGATCGATCGATGCCGACGGTAGCGCAACGCCCCCCGCTTCCAACACCCCGATCACCCCGAGATCCTCTGCCTCCAAATGCGCACCGGCGACAGAAAACATTGGAATTGATCCCGGCAGGTTCATCATGGCTAGCGGCATTTGAGGAGCGTCGGGCGCGAAACTGACATTCGTGAGGGCCAGCCCACCCTCGACATAAGCAATATCGGCCAGATCGATCAGCCCCGTTTCAATGGTCAGTTCTTGCGCAGGACCATCGACCGTGCCAGCAAAACGCAGGTTGCCGCTTAGCGTATCGGGCAGCACCGCCTCCCATTCCCCTGTCATCAGCAAGGGCTGCAGGGTGTCAAGGGGCAGGACGAACCCGTCGACCGTAAGATCAAGCTCCAGCACCCCTACAGACAGCGCCTCAGCATCTTCATCGGTAGCGTCGGTCGCCATCGGTGCTGGCCGACCTTCAAACGAAGCCGACAGCTGGTCCGCGGCGACATAGGACCGGCCGGACGGGTCCAGGATCAGGAAGTCTGTGATCGCCAACGCCAACCCTCCGGGAGGCAATAGGCCCGCGACGATGTCTTGCAACCCCGACAGACCCGACATCCATCCGGCATCCAATCCCCGCAATGTCAGAGTACCGGCTTGGATACGTCCCATCGCGTAGATGACGAGATTGTCCATCTCGAGCTTGTCGACGCCCGTCGGCGTCAGCCCGGTGAGTTCCAGATCGCCAATAAACCAGCCTTGGGCGTGAGGCTGCGATGCTGCGTGAATAGTTAGATTCTCTGCCGACAATCCACCAGGCGGAATGTCGACGACAGGCTCCTCATCAGGCTGCCGTTCGTCATCGTCTACAGACTCGTCGGGTGCTTCAACCAAGCTCCAATGCTGCAGCACCGCGATCGCGTTGGCGTCGAGAGCCAGTCGATCCGCGGCAAGAGAACCGTGGGCGTTGCGCAAAACGACATCATCGAGCGTAACCGTGAGATCGCCGGAGCCGGATCCAGCGTCCAGCGACAATCGCCCAGCCTGTATTCGAGATGTCCTCCAGATCAGATCGACGACAACATCGCTAAGGATCAAGACGTCGCCTTCGTCAGCCCGATCTCCAAACGCCAGCGCTGAATCGACGGGAAGCAGATTGCGCAGCCGATCGAGGCCGTCGGTGTCCTGCGCCCAAGCCTGAACACTCGCAGTTAGCAAAAGGGCAGCCGAAATGAGGCCATACCGAATGTCGCGCATACGCAATGCCATAACTACTCCCAGGGTGACTTCGGCTAGTAGAGGCCGCCGGTGCCAGTAAACTGGCCGGCGTCAGCGTTACCAGGCCCGGTATCGACAATCCCTAGCGGTTCGGTCGCCCCTTCGCGTGCCGCCAGCAAAGTCCAGTTGGCATCTTCGGAGATCACGCCATCATCGTAGAGCATGGCGAACAACTCCGCTGCCAAGGGGGCCGCGAGAACGCCGCCAGCATCGCCGCGCCCCATGGGCTGGTTGTCGTCCCGGCCAATCCAAACGGCGACGACCATCTCTGGCGTGAAGCCAATAAACCAGGCATCGCGAAAATCCTGACTGGTTCCGGTTTTGCCGGCGACAGGATGGCCAAATGCGGCAAATGAGCGAGCAGCCGTGCCTCGTGTCGTGACGCCGCGCATCATTGATTGCAGATGGTCAATCGACTCTGGCTCGGTGATGGGCAAGGCCTCGGTTGACGGCTGTCCCCAGCCAGGCGTTGCCTGCCAGACATCCCGATCCGCCAGTGGGTCGTGGATAGAATGAACCAGCGTCGGACGTACTGGAACGCCTTCATTTGCGAGTGTGGCGTAAGCACCGGCCATGGCAACCGGGGTCGTCCCGACACTGCCGAGCGCCGCAGACAAGACCAACTCCATCTCGCCGGGCGGATAGGCTCCCGCCCGCTCGGCCATGCTAGCGAAGGGTTCCACGCCGATCTCATAGGCAAGTCGGGCGGCAACCAAATTGATGCTGCGCTCAAGTGCCGTGAACAAGGGCACGGTACCGACAAAGTCGCCGCCATAGTTGGCAGGCTGCCAGCGACCATCCGCTGTCTGAACCTCGATCGGAAGATCAAGGACCATCTGATCGTACTCAAGGCCTGCTTCGAGAGCGGCCAGCCACAGCAGCGGCTTGATCGACGAGCCGGGCTGACGAATCGCGTTGCTTCGATCGAACTCAGACAATCCCGGGTCGTAGCCACCGATCAGCCCGCGAATATTGCCGGTTTCCGCCTCCATGATCACAACCGCGACCTGGCGCGATGGTAAAGATTCTAGTCGCCACTGTGTTGGAGCCTCGATAGGCGCCTCGGCAACCGCGCTCTCCTCGTCCTCCGATGCGACCGTCTCTTTATCCGATGCCTGTTCAGTCTGCGCGTTTGTCTGTTGGTCAGATTCGACCTCAACGGAATCCGTCTCGATGGGAGAAAGAGCAACAATCGAGCCGGGCTCAACAGCGGCGGCAATCGCATCGGCGGACAATTGCTGCTCCGCTAAGACGATTTCGGCTTCCGTCCCATCGGGCAATGCAACCGTCAGCATGCCCTCCGCAGCTGGCGCCGTAACGATGCCTCGAGCCCAACCGACAGGAACTCGGGGCAGCACGTCCTGCGCCACCGACCAGTCGGTCTCGTCCAGCCCGTCCTGAAGATCGGTCGATCCAGCGACGCCGAAACCGTCAAGACCTGCCATGTATTCTTGAACGATTTCGGTGGTGTGTTGCTGGACTGATGGATCGACTGTGGTTTCGATGACAAAGCCGCCACGCAGCGCGGCATCCGTCCCCACATAATAGTCGAGCGTTCGGCTCAACGAATGGGCGACCCACGTGTCCGTACGCTCTTCAAAGACGCGCTCGCTGGCAACCAACGGCTCGGCCAAGGCCTGATCCAGCGTCGCCTGATCAATCACATCGTTCTCGAACATCTGGTTGAGAACATAATCGCGGCGGGCAATCGCCTGATCGGGATTGACGTTTGGATCAAGGGCTGAGGGCGCCTGAATAACGCCGGCCAAGAATGCGATCTCGCCAACGCTCAATTCGTTCCACGGGCGGCCGAACCAGGCCTGGGCGGCGTCGCCTGCACCCCACTGACCCCGGCCGAAATAGATAGCATTAACGTAGACTTCGAAGATCTCGTCCTTGTCAAAGATCTCTTCCAATTGCACGGCCAGCATGATCTCAAGAATCTTGCGATCGAACGACTGGCTGGCATCGAGCAGAACGTTTTTGATGACCTGTTGGGTGATGGTCGAACCGCCCGACGTTAACCTGCCGCTTGATGCCCAATCAGCGGTCGCCCGGGCGACTGCCAACAAATCGACCCCATGGTGATCGTAGAAGCGGGCGTCCTCTGACGCCTGCAGGGCTTGCAAGAAAAGAGGCGGCAGCTCGTCAAGCGGCGACCAACGCGACAAGCGCCCTGCCGTTGTGCCGGCAAACGAGCCATCTGCATAGGTGACGATGCTTTCCGCCTGAGTACGGCGGGTCGACATCAGACGATCGATGTCTGGGATCTCCAACGGCCCGACCGGACCGGAGATCAGCGGTGTGGCCGCTGTAACCAAGGTGGCGGCAAAATCAAGAAGATCGGACACAGGTCTTACTATTCCGCTTATTCAAATTATTCGGCACTGTCCCGATGACCCCCGCTTGGGCGGTCCCTCATGGGCCGCCACCCGGCCTCGTTGTTATGGCAACTAAACCAGGTCCGCAGTCGAGCCCGTGCCGGGCGCCGGAACCCTATGCGTTGACCCGATAGCACGCAAGCTGATTCCATGCCGCAAGGGGTGTAAATTGGTCGTGAAACCTTAGGCATTGGCCCCTGGTCTGCACCAGGGTTCACCTTTGGGGCGCAGCCCGCTGAACACTCGCCACAGGGCTTTGTGCGCAAAGGTCTGGTAGGCTACTCAACTCAGTCTTAGGTCGTACCCTCCGCTGCTGTATCCTGCCTGTGCCCCGCGAATTGAAACAGGGACCCAAGCCAATCCAAACCGGTCCTTTCGAAGAAGACATCGCTGCCCAGGCGCAACGGGCATTCGACCAGGCAAGCGAAACTTGCGCCGGTTGCCTATCCTATCACGGCGTCTGGGGTTACCAGCGTCTCGCGCGACAGAACAGTGGTCTTGACGGCGATCGCGCCCAGCTGGAACCGCTGATCGCGCCCTTAATCGCGAGTGGTCAAACGCGCGTGCTAATCGCCGGCTGCGCCGACACCGGTCAACTGGCGATGGTCTTACGCGCGGCGAGCGGACGCGACCTGGAAGTCACGATCATTGACCGGTGCGAAACGCCTTTGGCCCTGTGTCGCGGCTTTGCCGCGCAGCATGGCGTACCCGTCTCAACTCGAGTAGGCGACATCGGAGATCTGTCAAACGTCGGCACCATCGACCTGATCCTCGCTCACTCGGTCCTCAGCTTTCTTCCCGACGATCAAGTGTTTCCGGTCGTACAAAGCTTCGCAAACGCGCTGAGCCCAAACGGACACCTAGTGATGACGACGGCCCTATCTCGAACGAAACCGCCGATCGACCCTTCGGTCTTTGCAGACCGAATCCTAGCAGCGATGGATAAACACGGGCTTGAAACGCCCACAGAGAAGAATGCGTTTTGCAATCTGCTGGCAGACTACGCGCGAGGACGGCAGACCAGGGGCGCCCCGTTCTCGAGCGTTCGCGAGGTGACAGCGCTCTTGTTACGAGCGGGCATGGTCGTCGAGCAGTTGATCGACAACAAGCGCGGCACCAGCTACCTGGCAAACGGCACCGTGTCAGAGCGCATCGTGCCAGGGATCATCGTCACTGCTCGCAGAGCGGACCGGCCATGATCCTATACATTTGTCGGCAAGAACACCGCCGCACGGTGCTACCGTTCTTGCGAGCGACAAGAGGCACTCTTAAAGGCCGCATGAAGGTGGCTTCCTATGAGGAACTGTTCCTGTCGCGAACAGTGCCGCTAGCCCATTTGATCTTTACAGATATTGACCGTTTGAGCGTCTACGAAGTCGAGACCGCACAAGCCATGGTGGACGCCCTTGTCCAGGCCGAGGTTGGAGCCACCATCGTCAACGAACCCGCGCACGTGCTGTGCCGATACGGCCTTTTGTCGGCGCTTTTTCGCGCCGGTATCAACTCGTTTAGGGCCGAGCGATTGGATGGCGGCCCCATCGGCCTCGACTACCCATTGTTTCTGCGTCGCGAGGATGAGGCGCTTGGGCCCGAAACCGAACTCATCAACTGCGATCAAGATCTGACCGCCGCCGTGAGTACATTGCGTGCGAAGGGCCGGCCACAGCGTGGACGGCTCGCCGTCGAGTATCGCGCTCAGCCGTCTGCGGACGGTTTGTTCCGCAAATATGCGGCATTCCTGGTCAATGGCGAAATCCTACCTCAGCACATCCAATCTTCTGACGGTTGGGCCGTGAAGCGCGATTCCAAGACTGCTAGCGCTGACCAGGCGGCTGAGGAGTTGAACTATGTCAAAGAAAACCCTCACCGAGAGGTACTGCAAAAGGCGTTCGATCTTGCCAATATCGGATTTGGCCGGATCGACTACGGTATCGTCGATGAGCGGGTCGAGGTTTACGAAATCAACACCAACCCGACATTTCCAAACAGCGACAAACCGGACTTGAGGCAGGAGCGCCGCAAGCTTGTCCGCCAACGACTGGTCGACGCCTTCATCAAACTGGACCAACCGCTTACAGATCGTGGGCATGTCCGTTTCAAATTGCCTCGCCCGCGCGTTCACCGGCTGCCGGCGCCGCGCAATCCTCTAGCTCGTTGGGTGTATTTCCGCCGGGCGATTCCCCATGGCAGAAGGCAGCTTGGCCCTAAGCCAGCGCGGACCAGTCCCACTGAAACGGGCTAATAAGCCCCATCCGATCTCCTGCAATGCCGAATGTGAATCCAGCCAACAAGAGGGCGACAACGATCGACGTTCTCCAGGAGAGACCAACCGCCCAACGCATGACCAGTGCAGCGAATAATCCGCTAGCCATTGGGCCACCAACAACGGGAATCGCCGCGAGATAGAGCAAGAACCAGGCCCCCAACGCGGGGTTCAGGACAGGCGGTTTCCAGCCTCGCTGCACAGCTTGTCGCTCCTTCACCATGGGCACGACGATAGACGCCAAACCGACACCGCAAGCCAACAGGGGCAGCAGCGACGCCTGAAATGGAAACCCGGCGGACGGAATCGCGACGACGGCAAAGAAGACCGCGCATGCAGTGAAAAGTGCACGCGCGGGAGGTGCCGTTTTGACCCGGCCTGCCCGCGCCGCACCTCGCCATCGCCTTGCGACGAGGCCGAACCCGACGGTGGCGACAAGGACGACTAGCACGCCGGGCCGCTCGAAAGCCGAAAACCCAAATATCTGGACCGTCCGCGACAGGGCTGATTCCAGAACTGGCCCGATGACAAAGCCGAGCACGAAAGGCGCACGGGGCCAGTCCGCCCGCTGTAACGCCAACCCCAAAACACCGAACAGGGCAATCTGCACGATCGTCTCGATGCTGGAGGAAATGACAAGGGACGCGGTCACGCTGGCCACCAACGCTACGGGAACAACGCTGTCGCGATTGACGGCAGCAAATCGCGTCATGGAGGGGGACAGAAACAGGCAGATCGGAACCGCCAGCAAGTTAGCGAGCAGGACGACCCAGCCGATGGCCGACACAAAGCCCGGATCTGTCGCCATTAGTCGAGGGCCGGCTTGGATGCCCAGAACTGCGAACGCACCCAGCAAGATGCCCATGCTGGAAGTACCAGGGACGGCGAACAGCAGTGTCGGGGCAAGAGCGCCCCCTTCCTTCGAGTTATTGGCCGACTCGGCAGCGATCACGCCGGCCACAGCGCCCTCGCCAAACGGCGTCCCCGACTTTGCAGACTGACTGGCATGGCCATAGGCAAGCCAAACCGCGACCCCTGCCCCGATTCCCGGGATGAATCCGACGATGATGCCGATGAGAGCGGCCCGCACGGTCAGCCAACGGTAACGCAGCGCCTCGACACAGCCCTTCAACACTCGGGTAAGGTTGACCGAACTGTTGCTGCTCGGGTTGGCTTTTCCCGACCCGTCGAGAGACAGCAGCATTTCTGGGATGACAAAAAGTCCGGCGATTACCGCGGCGATATTGATGCCGTCCCATAACTCCAGCCGGCCAAAGGTGAAACGATCGGTCCCAGTCAGACCATCTAGGCCGACAGTCGACGCCAAAACCCCCAACGCCGCCACGACGAGACCACGGGCCAGGCCGCGCCCGGCCAACGCCGATATCGAGAGCAGGCCGACCAACCCCAGTGCCGCCACTTCGGCGGAGCTCACGTAGGGCAGGATAAGAACGCCGACCGGGACGAACGCGATCAAGGCGACGGCCCCGATCAGACCGCCAAAGGCAGAGGAAGCAATCGTTGCGCCGACTGCTTGGCCACCAAGCCCCTTGCGCATCATGGGGTATCCATCAACGACCGTAGCAGCCTCACTTCCGGATGTCGGCACCCCGAACAAGATGGCCGGTATCGAGCCCGATGTGTGGACGACCGAATGCATCGCGATCAGGAACACCGCACCGACAAATGGATCGAGACCAATGACCAGGGGGAAGGCGATGAGAAGTCCTAAACGGCCGCTAACCCCAGGCAGAAGTCCGGCAATTAGACCGGCAATCACCCCGACGCCAATAGCGGCCACCGTGCCGAACGAACCGACAAGACGGCCGAGAGGTTCGAACAGATCGAGCATTCGATCGCCTCTCCGGGACTGTCAGCAGCCGGTGCCGGTTTCCGCCTGTTGCAGGCCGCAATCAAGGGCCGACTGCAATCGCTCGGTCAGGCTATCGCCCTGTTCAAAGATCGATGCAAAGCGTTGGGAGACCTGCTCGCCAGACGTTGGGCTAACGACCATTCCCGCCGACGCGGCCTCCGCAACAAAGTCCGGATTTGCCATGACCGCGTCGAAAAATTCGCGAAGGGTCGCCAGCCTGTCAGCCTCAATACCTGGTGGGCCCGCGATCAGTCTCCCAAACGCGGCGGCGCCATGGATCACCGGGACGATCCACTCATTGGGCCGGCCCTCGGCTTCTTGCGCCAGATCAGCTGACCCAGATGTTTGCTCGGGCAAGCTATCGCCAGCGATGACCAAGACAACGCTGCCGGCACCTGCATCCAAGATTGGCTGAACCGCCTCAAGCGAACCGATTTGGCAGTCCGCCTCGCCCGTGATCACGGCCATGTTGCGGGCACCACCGGAGAACCCTGGAACGGGAAGCAAGCGAGTCCCCAGAACAGTGTTTATGAACAACGCCTCAAGATAATGGCTCGACAGAGTGGTATTGGCAGCCACCACGACCGGTCTGTCGGCAGCGTAGATATCGCCCATGGATCGAATACCAGAGGCGTGGGAAGCAACCAGCACACGGTTTGACCGCGTCATACTGCCAAGAAATGAGTAGTTTTGCAGTTCGAACCCCGGCGCTTCGAGACTTAGCAGGGTCCAATAGTAAAGGTGGGACTGCAGTATGCCGATTGTCAGCCCGTCAGGCTCTGCCTCCCAAAGTTGAGAGGCGACAACGCGGCCGCCAGCCCTTGAGTTGTTCGTCGGCGCCAGATCGGTGTCGGGTAGGAGGTCGGACAAATAAGCGGCGAACAAGCGAGAGACCCGGTCTGTTCCCGACCCGGCGCCGGATCCGATCAAGAATCTCAGCGTTTCGCGGTCAAGATAGTTTTGACCGCTCGCGTTGGCGATTGGCCCCATGGTTGCCGCCGACGCCAATAGAAATGCCAAGAGTGACCGGCGGCGAAGAAGACCGTTGCTTTTGCTAGTTGACCCGAATGTGCCCATACCGACTCCCCCAAGCTAAGTATTCGCAAGCGTTAACGCGGTTATTGGGCGCCGGTCAAACCCGACATTCGTGTTCGGCGAGTTTGACGAAAAGGCCGCGGCAACTTGTCCCCAAAATTCCATTGAATTCAGCGTCGTGCGCACTAAATCCCTTCGCTAACAATCCAACAAAATATGAACCGAGACGAGAACTCGGTCATTGAGCCGCGGCGTGATTCCGCCAATTGCGATGTCGGAATGCGCGCCAAAGTCCGATGTGTCCGCCTTTGGGGGGCGGCAAGGATAATTTTGATGGATATCGGTAGACCGATCAAAGATCTAGGACCGGTTAAGGTCGACGCACTCAAATCACGATTGGCGGCATTGCCCGAAGAGGCATGGACGGCAAATACGTTTCGGCAGGAAGCGCTAGCAGCGGGAGCGCATGCAACCGCGCAGTCGATTCTGTTCAAACATGAGTGGCACCCTCGCTACAACACGCTGGGCTTTCCGCATTTGGAAGATTTGGTAAGGCATTGGGCAACCGTGCGGGGCCAAGACGCTGACCGTTTCATGCCTATCAACCGCGAGGAAACGGATCTGGGGCCCGTCTACACGTTCCCCGATTGGAACGATTGGCGCGATGTGATCTCGCCGATCGTCGACAAGGCGATTGCCTCTCTACGAACGGCGCGCGGCGTCGTCACTCGATTGGCACTCGTTCGCCTCCAGCCCGGTTTGCGCATCGATCCCCACACGGACGGTCAGCCAATGGCAGAAAAGGCCCATCGAATCCATGTCGCAATCGATGGCAATATCGGCGTTCGTTACAAAATTGACGGACGTAATGTGACGATGGCACCAGGCCGCGCTTACGATTTCAACAATCGCGTCCGTCACTCTGTGCGGCACATGGGGCGAAACCCGCGAGTCAATCTGTTCGTCGACTATTATCCCGACCCAGGGCTGGTGATCAGCAACCCGCTTGCGCGGGCCGGGCTGCCGTCTGGTGCTCAGAAGGCTTAGCAACGACCGGACGAGCTTTAGCCACCCCCCTGATCGTCGGCAAGCTCTGCCAGTCCTGCCTCGTCGAGGACCAGCACTCTTCCATGGGCGATCCTTACAAGCCCCATTTTGGCGAGCGCGTTCATCTGCTTGTTTACCGCCTCGCGCGTGGCGCCAAGCATGGTTGCCAAGTCACTTTGGGTAATTCGCAGCGCGATCTCGGTTGCACCATCGTCTCCGGCACGGCCGTGCCCAACCGCCAAGGCATTCAACAATCGGCACAAACGGCCGCGCAGGCCCAGGAATGCGCGATCGCCAATCAGGTCCGTGTTACGTCTGAGCAACTCGCAAAGGGCATAGATAATTTGGCGTGACAGGCTGGGATTCTCGTCCAGTGCTGCCTCGAAATCAGTCCGACTGAGCACCAGACAGGTGACATCCGTCATCGCGACCGCGCCGGCGCTGCGAGGCAGCCCGTCCAGCAGCGAGATCTCTCCGACCACGTCGCCGGGTTCCATCAGGTTCAAGGTCAGTTCGCGCCCGTCTCCAGCAACCAACAGAATGCGCAAAATACCGGCCGTCACGATATACAGCCCATCGGCCTCGTCACCTTGGCTGAAAAGTATCTGGCCTCGCGCCAGGTCGCGACGTCGGCAAAGGGCGCCGAGCTGGTCCAAAAGCGCAGGGTCCAGCGCACCGAACAGCCCCGAGCGGGTCAGCCATTGACGATCGTTTTCAGCGTCTGTCATGAGCCATCCTTGCCTATGAGCGACCCTGCGCTAAAGTGCCGCCGGCTCGATCTTAGCAAGGTAATACCACGAAGCCCCGGTTAGCCAATGCGCATCGGCGCGCCGGTGCCGAACTATCGTCGCAAATTCAGTTGATAGATGGCCGCAACCGATATCCAGCGAGAGGGAACCGGACATGGGCTACAAGGCTCGCTTCACCATAAGCGCGGCGCTCGGATATGCTTCGCTGGTCGGAATCGTGACCGCCATAGGCATCGGGGCTGCCAACAGCCAGCAAACGTGTGAGCTAGTACCTGACCCGAACGACCCCGGGTGGGAAGTTCTGTCCTGCCGGCCCGACGTCGGAATCAGCGCTAGCAACGACGCATCTTTCGCACTCACAGATCACAGTGGCGACGGCCTGATTGACACGATCGAACTGGACGCAGGCGCTGTTAGAACCCGCGTCGAGCCGGTAAACGGCCCCAGCAATTTTCAGATTCGCACGCGTCAGGCCATTGTATCGGTCAGGGGAACGGATTGGGCAACGGCGATCTCAGACGCGGGCACAGAAGTCTTTGTGGTGAAGGGCGAAGTGCAAGTCGTTGACGTTGCGCAAACGGATGAAGTTATCTTGACGCGCGGCCTCGGCGTCGATGTCCCGGATGCGCCACCGGAACCAGTGGTCCTCGACGAAGCTCCAACCGATGACGCCGACCTTGAAGGCGGCGATGGCGTCTCGGCGCCCGCCGCGCGGGCATTTCAGGCCCCTGCGCTTGCGCCGCTCGAAGCCATGCGTTGGGGCGAGGCGCGCGCAGCCGACTTGCTCGCTCGCTTTCCCGGCAGCTAACCGCTCGTCGCCGATCCGATGAAATGGCGGTCAGCCCGATGGGCGGTATTGCTGATTGCCCTGATCTGGGCAGCCGGGCTCGGCGCGTTGCACCTATCCGGAAGGCTTGGTCCACTTGATCGCGCCGAGGCCGTTACCTTGGATTGGCGGCACCTTTTGGCTGCTCCGCCCGGCCGACCGGATGATCTGCTGATTTTCGCCATCGACGATGAAGCGGTGGCAATGGCCGGCGGATATCCAATCCGGCGCCGGCTTCTGGCGACTTCCATCGAAAGGCTGGCAGAAGCCGGCGCGGCCGCGATCGGAATTGATGTGTTGCTGCTCGATCCGGCCGCAGAGTTGGACGACGCGACGCTGGAGCAAACTCTTGCCGCGTATCCAGTTGTCTTGGCCGCCGGCGGGCGCGCTGGCGGCCCAATTATCGTCACACCGGATTGGACGGATGCTTCGGAGCAGACCTCCACTTCCCGCGAGCAACGGTTTCCGGTGTTGGAACGGCTGGCACGGCCACTACCTCGCTTTCGCGCTGTTGCAACCGACGCGCCCGCCCTTGTCATTGTCGACAGCAGCGGGACGCCGCGATTCGCGCCTCTATTGTTTACACCCGAAGATGCGCCGGCAACTGTCGCGCCGAGCTTTGCGTTATCGATGGCGGGCTTGGTCAGCCCATCGCCGCCCCGCTTTGGCCCAGAGGCCGTCGGGCTGGGCCGCGAAGTCATCCCACTTGATTCCAGTGCGCGCCTTGCGCTGCGCTTCCTAGGTCCCGCCGGCACGGTCGAAACCCGCTCGCTTGCCCGTCTTTGGGACGACACACCCCTCGATGAGGTTTCCGGACGCGTCGTCCTGATCGGTGCTACCGCTACCGGCGCAGGCGACGCGTTTTCGACACCCTTCGACGCCCGTTTGCCCGGCGTCGAGGTTCTCGCAACTGCAATAACGAACCTGCTTGATGGTACCGCCTTGAGACGCGATCAGACCGTGCGCTGGATCGACGCCAGCGCGGCGGTCGTGCTGACGTTGATCGCTGTCATGCTCGTGCTCACGACAGCTGGCTGGATCGGTCCCGTCGCGAGCGCCGCCGTCGTGGCTGCTTGGCTTGGCATTACGGCACTGGCATTTGCCTGGGCAGGATGGTGGATGTCCGCTGCGCTGCCCATTGCTGCAACCGTGCCACCGATATTATTGGCTTTGGCGGTTCGTCAAACACTCGAGCGGCGCGACCGGCGGCAATTGGGCCAAACCGCGCAGGCATACAGCGCCTTACAATCTCCAGTGATTTCAAGGGCGCTGACAGCGGATCCGTCATTCTTGCAGAAGCCACGCCAGCAAGAAGCGACCATCATGTTTTTGGACATTGTCGGATTCACGCCACTGGCCGACAGGCTCGGTCCGGCCGAGTCCCGGACATTTTTGGCTAGTTTTCATAACCTGGTTGCCGATGCCGTGAATGCGACCGGCGGCTATGTGGCAAGCTGGCTTGGCGACGGCATGATGGTGGTTTTCGGATTGCCGGAACCGAACCCAAGCGACACCGCGAATGCCCTCGCTACTGCATTGGACATCTTGGACCATCTGCCGGGCACACCAGGGTCGGAAAACGATCCGATACGTCTGAAAATTGGCATCACGGTAGGAGCCGTGATGGTGAGTCGTCTTGGCGGGGGCGGCCACGAACACATCTCGGCTGTAGGAATGACAGTAAACCGCGCCGCGCGCTTGATGGCGGCAGCGGGCGCGGCCGGATTGGAGCTGATAGCTGACCAAGAAGTCCGCGAAAGACTGCCCGATAGCTTAGCATCCAAGCTTAAGCCGTTAGACCAACCACTCTCCCTGGCGGGGTTCTCCGCGCCCGTCACCGCCGTTGCGCTGATTTCGGATCGAGTAGACCCAAGCCCTGAAGGCCCAATAGACCGCTAATTTCCGCCAATTTTGCGGAATGTGAACCGGTTCACAGCCTGCCGGTAACCATCGGTCTAGAACTCGTCTCATCCAATCCGTTTGACGATGGGACGTTAAAGATCATGGGTATGACGATTCAGATCACCGCAGTCCAACCGGTCGACGCTTTCATGGCGGAAAATGCGCTCTACGCCGCCAACGGCAACGATGTCCGGCTGGTTGCTCAGACCCGCGCTAGCTGGTCAGAGCCATGCGGAACCGCTTCAAGGCCGTTGTCCCTGCGCTTGCTGGGCGGCTTTGCAGTCCCTGACCGCACCGGGCGAAAAATCGACAGCCTGACGCGAAAAGCCAAAGCCTTGGTGGGCTTCTTGGCGACGGATTCGGCGGGGTCATGGCCAAGAGATCGGCTTGCGACGCTGCTGTGGTCGACCAAGGAAGACAAGGACGCATTGGCCAATCTTCGACAGGCGCTTTACGCGGTGCGTCAGGCCATCGGGCCGGCGTTCGACAATGCCTTCACCATTGGCACGCGCTTAATTGAGCGCCATCCCGACGCAGTAGACAGCGATGTATTGAGGCTGTTTGACGCCGCTGCCAGTGGCGACGATACCGAGGCAGGCACGGCGCTGAACGCTGCCAACCGGGCGCCATTCCTGGACGGTCTGGACGGACTTGACCCGGTGTTCGACGAATGGCTCGCGACTGAGCGTGGTCGGATCATGGACTTGCAGTTGGGCTTGAACCTGACCGCCGCCGAAGTCGATTTGCGTAACGAGCGGCCGTTTGCGGCCATCGACCGGGCCCATTGGATGATCGCCCAGGACCCATTCTTTGAGCCAGCACAGCGGGTTGTCATTCGCTCCCACTTGGCCCTGCACGGACGCCAGCGCGCCTTGGACCATTTCGATAACTTCGCTCATATGCTCAGCGAAGAGTTGGGTGCCAGGCCCGAAGCCGAAACGCGGGAATTGGCCAACCGGATCTTGGAGCTGGATACGGCCGAAGAAATCCAGGCCCTGATTACGGGCTGATCGAGAGGCGATACTTAGCTGGGCGGCGAGATCAGATCGCCGTCCAGCCGCCGTCAACCAGCAATGCCGACCCGGTCACCATGGCCGACGCGTCGGAGGCCAAGAAAACAATCGCCCCCATCAAGTCTTCAACTTGGCCAACCCTGCCCAAGGCGATTTTCGATAAGACCGACTGCCGGAACGCTTCGTCTTCAAAGAACGGTCGCGTGAGCGGTGTTTCAATAAAGGTCGGGCACAGCGTGTTGATCCGGATATCATGCGGGCCAAGTTCCCACGCCATCGATTTGGTCATGCCTTCGAGCGCATGTTTGCTGGCACAATAGACCGAACGACGTTCCCCGCCGACCGTTCCCATCTGTGATGAGACGGTGATGATCGACCCCTTCACGCCCGCGTCGATCATCGATTTGGACGCCGTCTGGGCAAGGAAATAGGCCGCCCGCAAATTAAGATCCATGATCGTATCGAAATCGTCTTCCGTGACGTCGATCGCGAACTTCGGTCGATTGGTCCCGGCGTTGGACACGACGACGTGGAACGGGCCGTTTTCGTCAAACAACCGTCGAACCGCATCCGTATCGGTTACATCCAAGGTCACTGCCGACGCACTTCCGCCCGCCTGACGGATGGCATCGGCGGCCGCCTCGATCTCGTCCGCCGACCGTGCGACTAACACAACGTCGGCGCCAGCCTCGGCCAATGCAGCAGAGGCAGCCAACCCAATGCCACGACCAGCGCCTGTGACAAGAGCCTTGCGCCCGTCGAGCCGAAAAGAAGGTGTTTGTGGCAGCTTTGATTTTTCAGTCATTGCCATTCGCCTAGGAGAGCAGTCCACGTTGGGACAGGTTTTGCATAAGGCGGCGCGTACCAAAGGTCCATCGGTCGCACTCGTCGGTTCGGCGCACTCGGTTGACCAGCCTCCCAAGCCCCGGCGCTTCGACCGTCACGATGTCACCCATCTTGTGCGTGAAGCCCTGCCCCTCTTCGTCGCGATCCTCGACCGGTGCGAAAAGCGTTCCCAGGAATAGAACGAACCCGTCTGGGTAGTCATGATGGGGGCCGATCGTCTGAGAAACCAGGTCAAGCGGATCGCGGCTGATTTCGGACATAGAGCTCGCTCCCTCCAGCCGATATCCGTCCGGGCCATCGACCGACAGCGTCAGTTCCGCCGTACGGACATGGTCGATAGTAAACGCATCGTCGAACAGCCTAATGAACGGCCCGATGGCGCAGGAGGCGTTGTTGTCCTTGGCCTTGCCGAGCAGCAGGGCCGAGCGGCCCTCCACATCCCGAAGATTGACGTCGTTGCCCAGCGTCGCGCCTACCACCTCTCCGGAAGATGAGACGGCGAGTACCACCTCCGGCTCGGGATTATTCCATGACGAAATCGGATGCACACCAATATCGGCCCCGTAGCCAACAGCGCTCATCACCTGCGATTTGGTGAACACCTCGGCATCGGGGCCGATCCCGACCTCCAAATACTGAGACCATAAGCCTTTGGAGATAAGCAGCGCCTTCAGTTCCGCCGCCTCGGGCGAGCCGGGTTTTAGCTGGCCGATCTCAGTGCCAATCGTTTGGGTGATTTCAGCCCTGACCGACGCGGCCCTTTCCGGTTTGCCACCGGCCTGCTCTTCGATGACGCGTTCCAGCATACTGGTGACGAATGTTACGCCTGCGGCCTTGATGGCCTGTAGATCGTTGGGAGCAATCAGGTAGGGCCGGTCCGGGGTGCGCTGCCATGCAATCGAATTCCCAGCGATCTCATCGAGCGAGCCCAGGGCCGTACCATCTGCCTCCGCCACGTAACCGGCCGGATCGTCCAGCGCCAAAAGCTCGCTCATCGTCGGTGCAAGCGGCGAGGTAATGTCGATCAACTGACCTTCGCGTGCGACGACAATGCTGGGCCCATCTAAATCCGGTCGCCAAACGCGTCCAACAAAGCAGCCGGTCAGGTCGTCGCTGTGCAACGGTTTCTTCTCGCTCATCAATCTCACCAATTTTGGAACAGCGCGGCCGCGCAAGGCCACCGATCATGCCCATGTCGAGCAAACTCGGCAACAGCGTCACCGAATGCGCTACAAAGCCTCGGCCTCGATGCGATAGCGCGTCGTAAAGGGTTGGTCTGGGTCAAACGAGAGAGCGGTTGGCGTCCCCGAGGCTGCGATCGGATTGTCGGCCAGTGCGGTCGCGGGCCCAAGACCGAAGGGCGAGCATACCGGCTCAATGCCAATTGCAAGATGGCGCCCATTCCACGGTTCTGCCCGACGGCCGCGGTTGGAATACCAAAGCAGGACGCTTGGGAAGTGATCGGGGTTCCAGGACAGTGTCACCCGATAATTCTCAGCCCGGTTGGTCAGGCTGAAGCGTCCTTCAATCCCATTTAACTGAAGCAACTCTTCAACATCATGCTCTAGGGGTAACTGAGAGGCATCGATCTGACCACCTGCTCTAATCGGAACCTGCTGGAGCGTGTCGAAAGTGGCGCCGCTGGCGAACAGCGACGCAGCCGGTTCTACGGTGCCGGGATAGGTCAGTCCCTGCCGATACCTACCGGGTTGAAGCTCGACGGCACCGGGCTCGGACGGCAGACGAAACACGGGATGAAGGCCCAGTGGTAGGCGACACGTGTTCCTGACCTGGATTCGGAACTCCAGATCTACAGCCGGCGCACTTAGATCGGGCGTGATGATTCGCTCAACACGAGATACAGGGCCCGTTCCAGGATACTCCAACGCCAGATGCAACGCGCCGCGCCGCCACTCGACCCATTCCCAATCATTGTTTGAACAGTGGCCGTGGGGCTCTTCATCAGGCTCGGCGGCATGCGAAACCGATGACCAAGCGTCAGAAAATCCGTCCGGAGGAACGGTATAACCGAACGGCACGCACGGCCACTCGCCGCGAAGTCGTCGCAAAATGCCTGGAAGTTGTTCGGTCCCCGGTTCACCCGCCCAAGGCGCGATCTGCATTGGGCTGACCTGACGCCCGTCGTCAAGATTGAACTTTATCGGCGCCATCATCGCGCCGAGCCGCTGGACGGTGAGGCTACCATGGGCCCAATCCAAGCCACGGTGGGCAACGGTGTCTTTCGTCATCGTCGAGTCATTCGCATCGTCAGGTTCTAGACGGCATAGTATTCGCGACAGCAGGGCCTTGTCATCCGGTGCAACTTAGGGACGACCGCAAGCGGCTACCACTACCCACCATCCTGGTATTGGCTCGACCGGTCCGTTAGTGTTTTTGAGTCGGGAGCCAACTGTCACGGGCGTCTTGCCGGAAGGGATTCCATGCCAGATCACAAGAATTCGACCATCGGGCAGTATCTTGCCACCCGCCTGGAGCAGATTGGTCTCAAACACTATTTTGCGGTTCCTGGCGACTACAATCTTGTGCTGCTGGACGAATTGCTCTCGAACAAGAATCTCGAGATGATCTCGTGTTGCAACGAGCTGAATGCCGGCTACGCCGCCGACGGATATGCCAGGGCAACCGGCGGCCCGGCGGCGGTGTGCGTCACCTACTCGGTCGGTGGCCTCAGCCTATGCAACGCGATTGCCGGCGCCTATGCGGAGGACCTGCCCGTCATCGCTATCTCAGGCGGCCCCAATACCAACTCAGCTGCCGAGTACGAGCTGCTGCACCATACGTTGGGCAAGATCGACTACGATTATATGCGCGAGATCTTTGGCCGCGTTACCGTGGAATCCGTCCAAATCACCAATCCGTTGGACGCACCTACCCAAATCGACCACGCGATCAAACGGGCGCTGGAGAAAAGTAAGCCCGTGTATTTGGAGGTGGCGTCGAACATCGCCGGATCACCCATTTCCGGCCCGCAGAAAAGAACCTTTGTGAGGGGCTGCAACTGCGATGTGGAATCGTTGGACGCCGCCGTTGACCGCGCCGCGGAGCTACTCAACGAAGCGGCCAAGCCGGTGCTAGTTGCAGGCGTTCAACTACGTCCGAGCTTAGCAGAAGAGGCCTTTCATAAGCTGGCACATAGAGCAGGCTATGCAGTTGCCGCAATGCCAAACGCCAAGGGCTTCTTTGGCGAAGATCATCCGAGCTATATGGGGATCTATTGGGGGTCGGTGGGGTCTCCTGGCTGCGGCCAGATTGTGGCATCGGCGGACATCGGTCTTTATGCCGGAACCACCTTCACCGACTATTCGACCGTCGGCCATTCAGCGCTGATTAACCCCGACAAAATGATTCTGGCCCGGCCGGAGAGTGTCGTGATGCCGGGCCGGACCTACAACGACGTCGATCTCCGTGAGTTTCTTACCGCCCTTGCACCCAAGCTGCGCGCAAACGACACCTCGATTGCCGCCTACCGACGCATTGCGGAAGAAAAGCCGCCGCCCCGAAGAGCAGAGCCTAGTGACAAACTGACGACCAGAACCCTATTCGATAGGGTCCAGGGCATGCTCGATTCCAAGAGCTCCGTCATCGCCGAGACCGGCGATTCCTGGTTCAACGGCATGCAGCTCGACCTGCCGTCGGATGCCCGGTTTGAGATCCAGATGCAGTATGGCTCCATCGGATGGTCGGTGGGGGCCACGCTGGGCTACGCGCTGGGCAGCCCCGAACGGCGGGTGATCGCTTTGATCGGAGACGGGTCGTTCCAGATGACGGCCCAAGAAGTCTCTACGATGATTCGCTACGGCGTGAGGCCGATCATCTTCTTGATCAACAATGGCGGATACACCATCGAAGTCGAGATCCATGATGGACCGTACAATGTGATCAAGAATTGGGACTATGCTGGTCTCATGTCCGTCTTCAACGCAGGTGACGGAAAAGGGCTCGGCCTAAAAGCGGCCACCGTCGGAGAGTTGGGCGAAGCGATCCTTACGGCCACCGACCATGACGGGCCCGTGCTGATCGAGGTTGCAATCCATCGCGACGACTGCAGCAAGAACCTGTTGGAATGGGGCGGGTATGTGGCCAAGAACAACAGCCGACCGCCCCGGACGGTCTAGCAATTAGCCGGGGATTGCGCGCTACGCGACCCTGACTTCGATTTCTCCGATTCCGTCTATGTGGCCAACCATCATGTCACCGCGAACGACTGGCCCGACACCTGCAGGCGTGCCGGAATAGATGAGATCGCCAGGTGCCAGTTCGAACAAACGCGACAGGTGGGCGATCGTTTCCGGAACCTTCCAGATTAGTTGGTTGAGATCGCCGTCCTGCCGGCGTTCACCATTGACGGTTAGCCAGATGGCCCCGCTATCCGGATGACCGATATGAGCGGCCGGCACAATCGGTCCACAGGGCGCTGAGTGTTCGAAGGCTTTGCCTACTTCCCAGGGGCGGCCCTGCTTTTTTGCCTGACCTTGAAGGTCCCGCCGGGTCATATCCAATCCAACCGCATAGCCGAATACCAGATCAAGCGCATTGTCGACCGGCACATCTTTTCCGCCATTGCCGAGCGCGACAACGAGCTCGATTTCGTGATGCACATCGTTGGAGGCGCTTGGGTAGGGAAAGACGTCGCTCTCGACCACCAAATTGTCTGGGCTCTTGAGAAAGAAGAAGGGCGGCTCTTTGTCGGGGTCATGCCCCATCTCCACCGCGTGCGCTGCGTAGTTCCGCCCGACACAATAGACACGGCGAACGGGAAATCTTTGCTCTGAACCCTCTATCGGAACAGAGACGATTGGCGGCGGAGCGACGGCAAACGATACGGCCTCCTGCTGTGACGAATCGGCGGCGGTCATTGATGATGTGCTCCTACTCAACACAGTTTCGAGATGCATTCGCTTCGCTGGGAAGGAACGGGAATTCAAAGACAGAATAGAACTCACCTAGGATATAGACCGTATGCGACAGACAAATCATCCCAAAGATCGCAAAAGCGGCCCTTCCGCGTTTCTTGGAAAATCCCCAGTCGGGAATGGCTCAGCCAAGCTTGCGAATCGCGAAACTTGACCAAAACATGGCATTCTCAAAGCGGGTGTGCATGATGGCCCATCGTAAAAGCCGCCTGTAGGGCCAACCCCAATCCGCCTGCGAGGATTCAAACACGTGGGAATGAGAATCCTTGTTTGTGCCAAGAACGATCTGCCCGCCAATTTGGCCTGCAATCGCCTGTGTCAGGGTTTGGACGATGCCGACCTCACCTTCTGGCTCAGTGATATCACAAGGCCCGCTGAGCAAAGCGATGGCGACCTCACCACCATGCGGCTTTTTGAGCGGGACTTGCCCAACCGGTGGCTCTTCCCGTTGATCGAAAAGGGGCCGGCCCGGCCAAACGACGCTTACCTGACATTCCCTGAACTCGCCAGACGCCACAACGCTGCGCTGTCCATCGTACCGTCGTTGCGCGACGACGATGCCGAAACGACCATGCGCGAGCTTGCCCCCGATCTCGTGATCTCGATTCGCTTCAGCCACATTTTTCCCGAATCACTGATTCGGATCCCGAGACACGGCATCTTGAACATCCACCCCGGTCGGTTGCCGGAATATGCAGGCCTTTATGCGCCTTTTAGGCAAATGTTGGATGGTCGCGGCGAAATAGGCTGCACTGTTCATTGGATCGACCGCGGGATAGATACCGGGCCCGTCGTCAGCCGCGGAACGGTTCCAATCGATCGAGCCCGAAGCCTGATTTGGCATGTCTGTCACGCCTACACGCCCGGTGTGGACGAAGTCCTCCATATTGTGCATGGACTGAAGGAGGGACGCCAACCATCGTCGGAGAGCCAAAACACGAGCCGTCGGACTTATCATCGACTGCCAAGACCTACCGAGTTTCAGGATTTCCGCGACAGAGGGTTTCGCCTGATCGACTTCGATGACTATGACGGGCTGCTGCAGATTTATCGCGCCGATACCACCGACATGGTCACCGGAATAGACCTACACGGCCGGCCCAAAGCGGACGGTTCAAGCCGAATGCGCGCCTGAAGTACGGTGTCGCCATGATACCGTTGTCCCTGCGTCTCAGCCTCGTCATCGCCCTGGTTTTGTTGCTGGCCGTTTTGGCGACGTCGACGCTCAACGTTTTGAAGTTTCAGCAGGTCATGGAGGAGTTCGAGGAGTCCAGGTACAGCTTTGTCGCGCGCGACATTGCGAACGTACTGGAGCAAAGCCTGAATCTGGGCCTGCCACTAGACCAGATCGACAACGCGCAGCAGGCGATCGAGCGTCAACTGGTGCTCGACCCGGGCATCGCCAGCATCGTGCTATTCGATGTCGAGGGCGACGTGCTTTTTCAGGCCAGCCGCCTACCTGAGGAACGGACGCGCTCCATCCTCGTGGGCGATCAATGGACAGGCGATCTCGACGGTGAATTCTTTACCTCCACACAGATCGAAAACAACTTTGGCCAGGTGGTCGGCGGTATCCTGGTGCGACATTCAGCGATCGTTCGTGCCCAACGCAACGAGACGATTATCCGGGTGCTATCTGTTGCAGCACTTGGAGCGGCTGCCGTCGGCATTCTCATCGTTTGGTTCGGCTCAAGTCAGCTGCTGAAACCGCTAAGGCGGCGCCTGGCGAAAACGACCCGCATTTTGGACAAGATTGGACGGGCCAACGCGCTGGCGGCCGGTGAAGGGTCGCGCTTTGAAACCTTGGCGAACAGTGTGCTCAGCGATCTAAGACAGGCTGAGCGGGAGGTTGACGCGGCTTGCGCGGATGCCGCCGGTGCCGGCGAACGGGCCGAAGCGCGAGATGCTAAATGAACGCCCCTGACAACCGCGAGCCAGAACTCCGCTCAACCACGTTCGACAGCCGCAGCGAACGACGGGTGACGGGCGGGTTGCTCGCCTTGGTACTGGTCGTGTTGGTTGGTTCGGCCTTGTGGGTTTCGCAACAGGCGCTGACGATTTTCAACGACATGCTGCTGCCCCAATTCGACCAGGATGGTGAGATCATCGCCGAACGCCTGGCGGTTGAAATTGACCGGGCGCTCAGCCTTGGTATTCCCCTCGACGAGCTTCGGGGCACAGAAGACTTTCTCGAATCCTATCTCGACCAGCATTCGGCCCTGATCTATCTGGCGTTAGCCGACTCAAACGGCGACATTTTGGCCGCAGTCGGGCCCAATGCGGGCCTCGTAGCCGAAACCAGCCAAGCCGGATTGGGAGCGATCGGCGACAACAGATTGGTTAGCCTCTCGGTCGACCAGGTTCGCGAAACCGCGCTGAGGATAGGCAGCGCCCAAGACCCCGCCGCCTTCATTCTCGTCGGACTGAACAAGCAGTTTGCTCAAAGCCAAATCAGCGACATGCGCTGGGACATCGTCGTAGTTCTGGTGGTTTCGCTATTGGTGGCGCTCGAGGTTCTCGTCTTCCTCATCGACCGAACGATTGTGACACCGCTGCGTCTCATCGACCGCATCAAGCAGCGCGCCCTTCACGGCGAATGGACGGTGCGTCCAAGGCGTCGCGAGGCGTCCGACGAAATTGGGGCCACGCTCTCGACGATCGATCGGCTAGGCCACGAAGTCAGCGACACGCTGTTGCGAATCGACCGAAAGCTCGCCCGGTTGACGCGAGTGCCGCCAGCTATCGCCGAAAGGGTCGACGGCTTGCACCGCCGCGTGCGCCTCTATGTCGACGAGGGTCAGGACAACGCCTTACAGAGCCGGGCCAATGCGCGCCTGCCTTTGTTTCTTTTTGTATTCGCGGAAGAGCTCTCTCGATCATTCCTTCCGCTTTATGCCGAGCAGATCTACCGCCCCATTGTCGATGTCCCATATCTGGGGGCCATAGCGTCGGCATTGGGCCTGGGCAACACGCTAAGCGCAGAAATCGTGATCGGTCTGCCGATCATCGTTTTCATGGCTGCGGTAGCAATAGCGACCCCGTTTGGCGGGGCATGGGTATCGCGCTTCGGCAGCCGGACGATGTTTCTAGTCGGCGCCATTCCAGCGGCGGTAGGCTATCTGGGAACGGCATTCGCGGTGTCGACTTACGACATGCTGTTTTGGCGACTTCTGTCGGCCATTGGCTACGCCCTGATCACCATTGCCTGTCAGGGCTATCTGGCCAATATCGGCTCCGGTTCCGGGCGCGCCCGCAACATGGCTGTCTATGTCGCGGCTGTTACGACGGCGGTGATTTGCGGTTCGGCGATTGGCGCTGTGCTGGCGGATCGCTTCGGATTCCGCGCAACATTCGTTATCTCCGCCGGGTTCGTTGTGCTGGCGTCCACGCTGGCGTCCCGCTACATGCGCCAATACCAGGCCACAAGAGTCTCAGCGCAACCGCGCATCCATACTCAATTTCGGGCCCTTGCCAACCCGCGCTTTCTAGCGCTGATCATCTTTGCCGCAATCCCTGCAAAGATCGCCCTGACCGGCTTCCTGTTTTTCATGATCCCGCTGTTCTTGAATTCGATCGACTTTACCCAGCCTGCGATCGGCAGAATGATTATGATCTACGGGATCCTGATGCTTGTCGGCACTCAGCTCGGCGCCCGAATTCACGATCGTTCCGGCTATGGTTTGGCGCTGATAGCCGTTGGCGGACTGCTAACCGGTATTGCTCTTGCGGGGCCCGGGCTGATTGATTCCGGCATGATCGATCTCGATCTGATGATCCCCATCACCATCGGGCTGTTTGGCTTGGCCCAGGGCGTGGCGTCTGCGCCGATGCTCGCCATCATTCCCCATATTTGCCCGGCGGAAACAAAGAATTTCGGCCTCACCAGTCTGGTAGCCCTGTTACGATTGACCGAACGGATCGGCAGCGTCGTCGGACCGTTTTTAGCGGCCTTCCTGGTCGTAGGGCTTGGTTATGTCGCGGCCATCGCGACCATCGGGATCATATCGGCGGCAACCGCGGTGATATTTGTGGTCGTGACCGTGGCTCTCTCGACGCGTAAACTGCCTGACACTAAGGAGGTGGATTGATGCGGGCGGATCGACGACAGATCCTTCAGGGTCTTTTAGGCGCTTCGGCCTTGGCGGCCGGCCTATCACCCGCCGTTGGCCGCGCCCAACGCGGCGAGGACGACTCCTATCGCATCTTCATGATCACTTGGCGCGGATGGGAGGACGGCAGCCAGGGGTTTGAGGACTATCTCACCCGCCGCGACATCCCCGTCGAATTGATCATCCGCGACGCGGCAAGGGACCGCGCGAACATTGAGGCCTTTGTCCAGGAGGCCAAGGAGCTTCAACCAGACTTGGTCTATACCTGGGGCACAACCACGGCGTTGACGACCTTCGGACGATGGGATCAGGTCGACCCGGAACTGCACATCACCGAGATTCCCGGCGTCTTCAATATCGTCAGCACACCTGTCGAAAGCGGTCTTATCCGAGGTTATGACGAGCCGAGACCGAACCTAACGGGCACGCTCTACCTCGTTCCGGTGGAAACCCAACTGCGAACCATCGAAAGTTACGGCAATCTCGGCCGGATCGGCATGGTTTTCAACGAGCTGGAAAGCAACTCGCGGCTCACGGTTGAACGCGTACAACTCGTCGCCACCGAGCAGGGTATCGAAACCATTGCTACACCGGTGCCACTGTTGGCCAACGGCACCCCAGACGCCTCGGCAATCCCAGATCTGGTGGCCGATCTGGCAGACCAGCAGGCCGATTGGCTCTATATCCCGCCCGACAGTTTCCTTAACGTCAATCGCGACAGTCTAACCGGCATTGCAACGGAACTCGGCCTGCCGAGTTTCGCGGGGGCCGAGAACTTCATTCGGGATGCCCGAGGTCTCGTCGGGTTGGTTAGCCGGTACTATAATGTCGGCCAATATGCAGCCTACCTCGCGGAACGGATTTTGACCGGTTCGGCAACGCCCGGCGAGATTCCTGTGCGGAATCTCGAACGGTTTTCACTTTTGGTTAACCGTCAGACAGCGCAATCGCTGAGCTTCTATCCGCCCCTATCGATGCTGTCCCTTGCGGAATTCGTATAAAGGGCCGTTGGCCAAATGACCGAGTCATGCACCGACGATGTTCGACTTCGGCCAACGGGTCCGTCGTCGATCCGGCCCCGGGCGGGACGCTCTCAGTTTGAGAAAGCAGTCCAATGATTGCGGTCGGGCTAAGGGGCCAAATTTTTGTTGCTATATTGGTCAGCACCATCATCGGGGCCGCCGCCGCCGGTGTTGCAAGCTACCACGTCTTCGAGCGTGGCCTGCGGGATGCTTTCAATGCCCAGTTGGAACTGACCGTCGACGAGGTCAAACGCGTCATCGATGCCGGCGTTCGTGCCGGATTGACGTGGGATCAACCCCACCTTTTGCTGCGCGCGCTCGATACGGGCGCGACCGCCGACACGATCGGTCCGCGAGAGATCATCAGCATCGTCGGCGAACAGGGTCTCATTATCGCCAGCACGAATGCGGCTGAAATCGGCGAGGCGCCTCCCTCGTTTTGGACGGTGACCGATGAAACTGAAGGCACAGATCCGGAAACCATCCTTGTTGGCAAGCCCGTCATATCGCTTTTCGGAACTGTAGAAGGGTTGGTCGTGGCGCGCGTACCGACCGCGATCATGAATACGCCAAGCGAGGCGTTCTTATTCCGCGTTCTGATCGCAATCACGTTTGGAACCCTAGCCGTGGCCCTTGTGGCTGCCTTTGCGCTCTGGCTGGTGCCATGGGCTACGCCAAGACGCACCGAGGCGCTGCGAGACATGATGAACGATCTCTATGACCGTATTGGAGGATCGGACATCGGCGAAAAGCAGCGGGAACTGCCCAAACCGATCGCGGCGACAGCGATCGACTTCCAGGAAACCACTCTCGGGTTATCCAATCGGCTGAAGCAAGAGACCGATGAATTGAACCGTTTGGACGAGGCGGCCTGACCGTGGTCATGGGCCTCCGACTCTCTCTTCTGCTGGCCTGCATCGGATCGGCCGCGATTGCTGGGCTGCTGGTCTTCGTCTTGGCCTTGCGCGACGCCGATGACGGCCTAGTCGCCGCGCTCGAAGGTAAGGCGACCAGCCATGCGCGGGTAATTCAGCAGGACGTCGAAATTGCGCTCGATCTCGGTATTCCGCTTAATGAGATTAGAGGAGCCTCGGAGTATTTGGAAACCGGCGCGCAGGAAGATGCCGACATCCGGTTCGCCGTGGTGACCGACCTCGACATGCAGCGCCTTCATTACGGCGGCATGGGCAGGCGACGGCTCGATCCGCTGCTGGAATCGAGCGCGCTGCTCAATGCAATGGCGGCTGAACCAGACCTTTTGGTCAGCGGCACCGAGGGCGTCATCGTCGAGGGGTTTTCTCTAACGGTTTTACCGATTGAGTCAGATGAGGATCCAGTTGGCTTCATCGTGGTCGGTGTTCAGGACAAGCAAGTTTTCGACGAATTGGTGCTCGATCTGACGGGGCTGCTGCCGGCCGCGATCGGTGTGCTGCTCCTGCTTATGGAGCTGGCATTGGCCACGGTTGGCGCCGTGTTCGAGACACCTCTTAGACGGCTGGCCTACTTAATGGATCGGGTCAATCGGGATCAGCCCATCGAGCGATCGGCGCGCCACGACCGTACGGAAATCGGAACAGCCCTGCTGCGTTTCAATGGCGTCGTCCATCGACTTGCGACGCGAGCCCAACGGGTGCTGACGCTGGCCGATGAAGTCGAGCGGGCGGTGTTCGATGCCAACATTGCCGAGGAAGTCGGGCGACGAGCAGAGTCGCTTCGCACGACAGAAGCAAAGGCACTCTTGGACCAGCCGGTGCTAAAGGCCGACGCCCGCAGCAGTGACGTCCATCTCAGCCTCACGCTGATTTTCGCCGCCGGCCTCTTCGGCGCGGTGATCGCCAGTACTGGCACCACGGCGCTGTTCCAGCTCTGGTCTTTGGCCGGACTCGCCTTAGGAGGTGCGCTCGTATGGGTATGGCGATCGCCGGGGTGGGGCCTGATTCTCGCCGGCGTGCTGCAAATTGCGGCGGCAGTGTTGTTGCATTATTTGCCATCAATGCAGACCACGCCGGGGTTGGCGGCGGCGGGCTCGACAGCCGGGATTGGTGCGGCACTCGCAGCCGGCCTACTCTTCAAACGCCGTACCCAAGCCCTCGGCTCTGTCTGGCTACTGATCAGACTCGGACTTGGATGCGCCGCCGGCGGACTGATTGCTTGGACAGTGATTGTCGAGTACCGCGGAGATACCGCGCCGATTTTGATCCTGATTAGCGTAGCGTTGGCCGTTTTGGCCGCTAACCGCGAGCCCATCGTGCGCAGGCTTTTGTTCGATCGGGAAACCAGCACGGGTTATCGCTGATGCTGCGAACCCGCATCATGTTGATTGCCGTTGGCATCGTTACGCTGATCGTCGGCCTGTTCGCCTACAGCGTTTGGCTAAGGGATCAGGCGTCCCGCGAGGAGCATGATGCGCTGCGCATGGCGTTGATCGACCAAGCGTGGGAATTGGAAACCAACGCCGCGACCGAACAGGCGGCGATCCAGACGCTGGAGATCCTCAACAACAGGATTGTGATCGACGCGGTCACCGAGGATGATCAAGCGTTGCTGCAGGCGGCTCTGGGTCGTCAGATAGAAGAGTTGATCGCCGAAGGTGCGGTCGTTCGGCTGGATATCTATTCGCCGGACGCGGATCTGCTGTATTCTAGCGACCCAGCTTTTTTTGCAGCGGATTTGCTGGGCGAGATCCAAACCGTCCCCCTGGAAGGCGATGAGACGGTATCCGGCGTTCGGGTCAACGACGGCCAAATACTTGGCATACTGATCGCACAGCTTGCGGCAAACGATGAACGGATCGGCTCCGCCGTGATATCCGTCGATTTGGAACCCAGTCTGGGATCGCTGGCCGATCTGCTGGACGCACACTTCGTGGCCCTAGACCGTTCAGGCGCCCCGTTGGACAGTACGGCGGCCGAGGTGTTCGCCCCGCTACTGGAGAACATCGACCCAACACAAGCCCAACTGATCGAGGGTCGGTTAGACGATGCGACCCATGAACTGACCACCACCATCGCGATCGATGCCGGCGGTGGTCGTGGCGGCACTATCGTCGCGATCAGAGACATATCGGAACTGGCAGCCCAGCGCGACCTGGCCTTACTGGCGACGATTTTCTGGACCCTGGTTTTAGCTCTAGTGCCATTGGGGTTGCTGTGGCTCTATCTCAGTCGATCGTTTCGTCCACTGGCCGATGCGATCGACGCCCTGACCCAACTGTCCAAGGGCCGAACCGATCACTATGTGGAACTGACCTCCGGCGCAGACGAGATCGGCCAAATCGGCCGTTCTATCGAGATTTTCCGACAGCACGCGCTTCAGATTGAGCGCAACGCCGATCTAGAGGAACGGCGGAGGCGGCGTCAGGCGCGCTTCATCCGACGCCAAATGGCAACCTTGAGCGAAACCCTCGACGAAGAGGGCCAGGCTTCTGCCCTAGAAGACCTGCAGCAGATTGAGGAGATGGGCACGATCGCTGGTCAGAACGGTCGTGATGCTCCTGAGTTCAGCGACGAGTTGGGTCTGATCGGCGTCGCGCTCGAGCGCATGACCACCCGCGTTCGGACGCAGCAACAGGCGATGAACGAGCTAATCGCCGAGTTACGTGAAGCTCTGCAGATGAAGACGCGTCTGATCAGTCTGGAACAGGAGTTGGAAGTCGCGCGGCGCATGCAGCAGAACATTTTGCCGCGGTCCTTCCCGGAGCTTTCCGAATTCACAATAGCCGCCCAGATGCGTCCAGCACGAGAAGTTGGCGGCGACTTTTATGACGTTTTCCAACTCGACGATGAACGGATCGGTATCGCGATCGCCGACGTTTCAGGCAAGGGCGTCCCGGCGGCCTTCTTCATGCTGATTACGCGGACGCTGTTAAAGGCTCTGGCGCTCGAGGAACTGGGCCCAGCCCGAACGGTCGCTCGCTTGAACGAGCTGCTCAGCGCCGAAAACGAAGACATGATGTTCGTCACGCTTTTTTATGCCGAATTAGAGCCTGCAAAGCGTCAGCTCACCTATACGAATTGCGGTCACAATGAGCCCATCCTGGTCTCCACCAACGAAGATGCCAAACCCTTGGCGACCACCGACGGTGTGGCGCTGGCCGTGTTCGAAAATCTTTCGTTCGATGAGCGACAGATAACGATGACCCCTGGGGAACGGCTTGTCCTATTCACCGACGGGGTGACAGAGGCCTTCGACGAGGGCGGCGAGATGTTTAGCGATGATCGCCTGCTGAACTTGCTGAGCAAGAATGGCGAGCACGACGCGTCAACTCTTTTGGCAGATATCCTATCAGCGGTCGACCGATTTAGCGGCGAAGCCCCTCAATCGGACGATATCACGGTTATCGTGTTGAGCGCCGTTGACTCCGACATGCGACATACCAGCGACATGGAGGAAAGGCGTGCCGCCGCTGCCGAGTGAAACGGTGCCTGCTCCAAGCGATCGCCCCAATGGCGAGATCGGCCCGGCTGAGGCAGCGCAAAAAGCCCTGTCGGACGGTCGAACCTTCGCGGCCTACGACATCGCCAGCACGGGACTCGATTCTGCCGCCAATCCTGACGAACTACGCCTGCTTGCCGCCATGGCATTGGTCCGAAGTGGCGCCGTGGACGCCGCCCGCGAGCAAATCGAACGGGCATCGATAGCCTCGAAAGCGATCGACCCCGCCAGCGCCCGCAGCAGAGAGGGAATTCTGCTGGCGGAACTGATGGAAGAGATCTGGCAAGCGTCGGGACAACCGGCAGACTTGGACCAAGCGCTGGCCGTGCGCCTGCGAAAGGCGGAAGTTGGTGGCCATTTTGTAGACATGGCGCACGCCGCACTACTGACTCTGGCGCAAGGAGAAACCGCAGACGCCTGGGATCTGGCCAAGAAGGCGCTAGACCGTGCGGCTGAGGAGCCTGACAAGACCCCCAACAGACTGCTCGATTTGGCCGCCCTTTCCCTAATCGTTGGGGAGGAAGAAACAGCCAAGGGTTACCTCACCCGGCTTGCGGCGGGACTGAGTGATAAGACACTGACAAGGGCACCTCGACGCCAGCTGGAATCGCTCAAGTCTCAGGGTGTCGCGGTCGACCAAAATCTCATCGAGCTGTTTCCGCCCCCGACGCTCGTGGTCTATGCCGGCGTTCGACTACGGCAGGAAGACAGTGGCGGATTCCCCCCTGCTCTCAGATTGTCGCTTAGCAAATCGATTGATGGGGCAATCGAGAAACTGAAACCGACCATCGCCTATGGCTCAGCCTCCGCCGGAAGCGATTTGCTGTTTTGCGAGTCGCTCTTGAAGCACGGGGCAGAGCTTAACGTGATTCTACCGTTCCAACAGGGCAGCTTTCGCGAGCGCCTTGTCGAACCTTATGGCGACGATTGGTGCGCGCGTTTTGACAGGGTGATCGAGGCTGCGTCGTCGGTGACCGAAGTTTGTCAGGAGCCATATGTCGGCGGCGACGCAATCTTGGGATTCGGCAACCTGGTGATCGATGGTACGGCCCGCTTGCGAGGGGCAGCACTATCAAGCTCACCCTATCTGATGGCCGTCTGGAACTATCTCGCTGAACCATCGCCGGGCAGTCCCAGTGACTTCATCGACCATTGGGGCGACCCCGCGCGGCTGCGTTTGATCGGCCTTGATGAAATCGCCAACGAGGCTGGGGTGGAGCTGGATTCGTTGCCTCACGCCCAACCGTCCCCCGAGCGGCAAAGCGATGGTGAAGGCAAGCAGAGAGTCGCCAGCTTGCTGTTTGCTGACGTGGTCGGCTTCAGCCTTCTGAAAGACGATCAACTGCCGCGTTTTTGGCGTTTCATGAAGGCGGTGGCCTTTCATTTGGGGGTCGATATCCCAACTCCGCGGATGATCGACAGCTGGGGCGACGCCATCCTGACAGTGCACGACACCGCACTAGCTTCGGCCGGCTATGCCGTTCAATTGGGTACCGCGTTCAACGCCATCGACAGCCGCGACTTCGGCCTTCCCAATCGGCTGCGGTTGCGTATTGGTTTACATGCCGGCCCGATCTATGAAGGCGAACACCCGATAACCGGCGTGCCAGTCATTTACGGCGGCAATGTCAATCGGGCGGCCCGCATTGAACCGATTACCGTGCCCGGATTGGTTTATGCATCAGAACAGTTCGTCGCGGCATTAACGGCCGAAGAAAGCGAGTTGGAAGCTGCGATCGAGCTCGGTGGCGGAACGTATAGGCCCCGGTTTCACTGCATCTATCGCGGCATCGCCGAATTGCCGAAGGGCTACGGCACGCAGGCCGTCTATGAAGTAGAACCGTGGAGAGAGCGGGCCACCGGCGCTGTGGCCATCGAACCCGGAAAGAGATTGACGGTGACGTTGGCCAACGAACTCAGCGAACATCGTCGATTGGCCACCCTTTTTCGCCAGCTTGTTGAACCAGTTAAGGTACCCGAAGACGTCCCGGACTTGTTTGAGTTGGCATTCGACGAAATCATCACGAATATCTGCAGCTATGCTTGGAATGACGAAGCTCGGCACGTCATCGATGTCGAGATCACAGTTGGAGATAATGCGATAAGGGCGAACTTCAGCGATGACGGTGTGGCATTCGATCCGCTTGACGCTGCCCCCGCCGCCGTCGATGACGACATCGACGAGCGCGTCGCAGGGGGGCTAGGGGTTCACCTGGTGAATGAAATGATGGACGAGGTACATTATCGGCGCGTGGAGAATGCCAACCGCTTGACGATCGTCAAGAAATGGCAAGAACATGGTAACTAGCTAGAAGTCACTGCGGGAAATGGCGTGCATGAGCGAGCACCAGTCAAGCGACATCGTTGAAGACGGCCACATCATCGTCCGGGTGATTGGCAAACTCGACGTGATTGCCGCCAAGGAGTTCGAGGCGAGGCTATCGGCCCATATCGAATCTCCGCAGCCTTTGATCGTCTTGGACTTTTCCGAATGCGACTACATCAGTAGTGCCGGTCTGCGCGGCATCTTGATTGCGGCAAAGAAGAGCCAGACCGCCAAGACGACCCTGGTTCTCGCAGGCATGAACAAGATGGTGCGCCAGGTTTTCCGCGTTAGCGGCTTTGACCGGATGTTGGACATTGAGCCCGATGTCGCCACCGCTCTCGCTAACCAAGCCTGAGCCGGCAGTTATCAATTGGATTGATCGGTCGACACCGCAAGATCTTCGGCTGACGGACGTCGATTGCGGGCGATCCAGCGACGCAGTCTCCATACAGAAGCTAAGCGGAAAAACCTACTTGAAGGATTAGGTACCGGCGCCGGCGCAAGGTCGATGTGCCGAAGGGCGCGAACCGGCGACGATCCGTCACGACGCGGTGCGTCTTGGATGTGGACATCGCGACCAGCGATGCGAACCAGCAACGTTCTTGGTTTCGGCCCCAACAACGGCTCATAGATGGCAATTTCCACGATACCTTGATCGCGCGGCGCCATGCGATGGACCAGTACGATCTCGGGTTCGATGGTTTCGATCGGATCCCTAAAAACCGCCGTGAGCGCGGGTCGGCCGGCTTCCAGTTCCGACCGGATGGATCGAAGGCTGTCGCGCGTGCGCCGCGCAGCCCAAGCCTCGCCGCCTGATACCGGTGCCCTCAAGTCCAATGCCAGGTGGTCAATTGCGGCAGTGTCTGCCTGCTCATCACAGGCCTTCTCGATGCGTGCTTTGGTTGGCGCACTCGGTAGCCAATCGCGCTGAACGGTGGCCAGCACGGTCGACCAGACAAGGTTGATTCCCGACTGATCGCGCAAGCCCCGTTCTGCGCAAGCACGGAGATAGTCGTCTACTGAAGAGTCTATGGCTTTAGAGCGACCGGGCGGCGGCCATGACCGGGCAACAAAGGCGTCTTTGGCACAAACCGCCAAAGCGGCGCTAAGCGAGGCTCGACCGGCAGGAAGGGCCGCCATGGCGTAGGCCACAAATATGGCGGCACGCATTTGCACGCGGATGGCGGGAAATGCCCGCATCAATGCCGCTTCGACCTCGGTGGCGGCATGACGGCGTGCGCGAGCGAGCGAAGTGCCGGTGTCGTATGACCAGCCTCTCGGGACGGCGACCCAGTCTCGGCCTGGGTCGAACTCAGTAGCGATTTGACGTTCTTGGGTGTCGGACATTGCCGCTAGTCGACCCTGGGAACGAACCTGGACCGAACGGATTGCCACCGGGTTCTTTTACGGCATAACGGGGGCCGGCCTTACGGGAGCCGACGGCGGTGGGTGCCGGGTCGCGATTCCCGGTCGCAGCGGATCCTGCTCGGTTCGCGGGGTGCGGGCCGCCCCCGAACGTAGCCCCAGCGTCAGCCGCCTCGCGCACACCGTCGCAAAACCGTTGAAGAGCTGTCAGACCTTCACCGCCATTGGCGATGTCGATGCGAACGTCTGAGCCGCAGTTTCCGCAAACCAACAGCTCTCCGGCAACGAGGCGGAACAGGTCATGTACCTCCAGAGGCAGGGGTTCGCCACACTGGCAGACCAGGCCCGTCGTCTGCGTGCTCGAAGACGCGGCGAAGCGTTCAGCCATTCTCTTGGTCTTCGTTTAATACTTCGTTTAGGTCTTCTTCTTGATTTTCGATCCGGTCCTCGACAGGAGTATCATCGACGATTTCCGGTGCCTCCGGCCGCATCAGCCCGCCGGTTGCATCCATCATGTTCAACAACCGTGCCAAGCCTGAGGGCAGGTCGGCCTGCTCGACATTGACCTTCATGCGGATTTGCATGTCCAACGAGTGTCGCCGCGACGATACCTCATCGCTGCGTCCGTAGACGGCCGTCAGTTCCACCTCTTGCTCGGCGGTTTCTAAAAGCGCGCTTTCTTCTTCGTCTTCGGCCGCACGCTCCTTCGCTCCACTTCTGTTGGTTACGCTTTGACGAACGCGCCGACCGATCTGCTCTCTTGGTGCATCCCGCAAGCGAGTCTCCAGGATCTTGACCGTGTATTCGAGCTCCGCGTCCTTGATTTGCAGGGCTGGGATCGGCAGCAACGATAGCAGCGGCAGTTCGACGATATCCTCCGTCGGCCTGCCGGCTGCATCGGGCCTGCGGACATTGAACTTGACGGTTCGTAGATCGCCTAACGGGTCTTCGAATGGACCCCCAGGCGGCCCTTTAACTTCGGTGCTTGGCTCGAAACCTACCTTCTCAATGTAGCGCGCCGTCGCCATTGCCGACTGTGCTTCAGCATCGATTAATGCCTTTAGCGGCGCACCAATCAACTGGTAGAGATTCAAGGCGCCGTAGTTGCTGCCCTTCTGGCTATTGTTCGTTGGCATGGACTTCGCGCCTCTCCAGGCCTTATTCCGACGTCATCGACCGATAGGTGCGGCCACCTTCGACCTTGACCTCGGTCCACTGATAGTTCCGAACTGCTGCCTTGATTTTGACCGTCGACAGAATCTCCGCAGGCAACTCGCGCAGCGCATCGGCACCGATCGTGACGTCTAATCGCGCGTCGCGGTCGACCGTCCAAACGTCGGCGATGCGTTTGCGCAGATCCTCAAGCGGCGGGGTGACATCGATGCCGCCAGTCAGGCTCGCGGCCTCGTCATTCGTGATCTCATCGCCATCAACAGCATTGCGCAGCAGAACGCCCTGGAAGGCATCGGTCAAACCCTGCGCCGCTGCTTTCACGTCGAACGCACCTTCGTCGGAGATCAGTTCGGTAAAATTCACGATCATGTAGCGTAGACCCGCCTGCCGCAGATCAATGCGGAAAACGTTCCGATTCACCGGATTGGCCATCCGACTCTCGATATCCTCCCTCGCCGCGACACGAGGCACAAGAAACGACAGAAACAAGGTCACGACCCGCTCGATGCTTCTTTCGAACATCGGCGCCAAGGTCGCCTCTCGGCCTTCGGTGTTGGCTAGCGAAGCGGCGACTCCCTCGATGGCAAACTTCAACTCGATCTCTGCTTCTTCGATCTCGGTACGGGGGATCGGGAAGCGGCGCAGCAAGAAATCCTGCTCGTAGTATCGGCTGATCGACCGCGAATAGATATCCGCAGCAAACCGGGACTTGGCCAGATCGCGCAACAGCGCGCCGACCACCTGCTCAAGATCTGCCAACGCTAGCCTCCCCGAATTCGATAGGACCGGTTTGTACGACGGCGCGCTCGAAACGCGACCATGCTATCAGTCGCTGCCCGGATCGGGGATATTTTCAAGCAGCAGATTAAGAACTTTCGCCATGCCGGCCGGCATATCGTCCTGCACGGCATGTACATTCACATTCATGTTGTACTCAATCGAATAGCGAGAGTTCTTTGTCGAAGTCGATTCTTTCTTTGACGAGTAGGAGGCATTCAGCTTGGCGCTGAAGAACAGGTATTTCGCCCCCGCCTCAACGCCGACGCTGGCATTGCGCGCCTCAGACTTCGTATCTTCCGACGACGACGTGTCGGACATGTTGGCCGTGAAGTCGATCGTCATGTGATCGATCCGCAAAAAAGGGATCGGTAACAAGGTCAGCAGCGGAACCTCGATACTGACCTCGTTGCTTACGGCATTGCCATCGGCATCCGTTGTCCTGCGGTTGAACTTTAGCGGCACCTTGATCAGGTTGCCCTCATCATCGAAACCGACACTGCGGATAAAGTCGTAAGACGTGCCGGCAGCCTTGGCCTGGGCCTCAACCGCGGCCGTCATAGGGCCACCGATCAAGTTGCCGAAGGGAATTGCACCGAGCTGCTGGGTAACATTGGCCATGGCCAGAGTCCTCCGTTCACCGGGCACCCGCCGGCAAATTGATGCATTGAATCCCCCAAGCCGCGATCAATCTTGGGGACAAGCGAGAAGACGTACGCGCAAATCGGACGCTAGCATAGGTTGCAGGCACGACGAAACCCTTCGCGCAATGGAGTCGACACGTGTACGCATTGGAGCAGGACCCAAAGTCTTGCGGATTTGCCGTTCTGTCCTAAGCTGCGGCATCTTCGCCAAACGGCGCTTACTGCCCAAACAAGCCCGTTGACGACCTCTTCGGCTTTGCCGCCAACCACCTTGCCGCGCCCATAAATCGCCGGCTGTCATCCAGAGGACCATGATGACCGCAGCTTTGACCCTGAACGAAGACCGTTTGCTGCCGCCGGAGCCAGGAATGCGCGCGATCGCCAGACGGCTTTACCGAGAGGTCCGAGACCTTCCGATCGTTAGTCCCCACGGTCATACGGACCCTCAATGGTTCGCGGACAATCAACCGTTTCCAGACCCGGCAAAACTGCTCGTCGTTCCCGACCACTACGTCTTTCGGATGCTGCACAGCCAAGGCGTCGGGCTCGAACAGTTGGGCATAGCGCGCCGTGACGGCGGGCCCGTCGAATCCGATCCGAAAGCCATCTGGCGCATCCTGGCGCAGCATTGGTACTTATTTCGGGGCACGCCGACCCGGCTTTGGATGGACCATGTGCTGCACGAACTGTTCGACATCCGCGTTCGTCTGACGCCCGATACGGCCGATACCATCTACGAAACAATCGCGGAGAAGCTGACTTCCGAGAGTTTTCGACCTCGCGCGCTCTACGAGCGGTTCGGTTTGGAGGTGCTATGCACGACCGAGTCGCCGCTCGCCCCGTTAGAGCACCACCAGAAACTGCGGGCTAGCGACTGGCCAGGCCGCGTGATTACTGCCTTCCGGCCAGATCCGGTGGTCGACCCAGACTTCGATGGCTTTGCCGAAAATGTCGCCAAGCTTGGGGACCTCTCCGGCGAAGACACGAGTAAGTGGAACGGGTATCTGCAAGCACTAGCAGAGCGCCGCGGCTTCTTTGCCGAGAACGGGGCCACATCGACCGACCACGGCCACCCAACCGCACGGACCGAGGATCTGGACGGGGCAACAAGCGAAAAACTCTTCGATAAAGCGCTGGCGGGGGAGTGCACCAGCACGGAGGCTGAAGCGTTTCGAGGCCAGATGCTGACCGAGATGGCGCGCATGAGCCTGGACGACGGCCTTGTCATGCAAATCCATCCAGGGTCGCAACGCAATCACAGCCCGCAACTGTTCAGCCGCTTTGGTCGAGATGTGGGCGCCGACATCCCGGGGGCGACCAACTATGTCGACGCGCTTCGACCGCTACTAAACCGGTTCGGCAATGAGCGCGATCTGACCCTCGTTCTGTTCACGCTTGACGAGACGGCCTATAGCCGCGAGTTGGCGCCGCTTGCCGGCGTTTACCCCTCGCTGAAGCTAGGACCAGCCTGGTGGTTCTACGACAGCCCGGAGGGCATTTTGCGCTACCGGCGGCTTACTACCGAAACCGCCGGTTTCTACAACACGGTCGGCTTCAACGACGATACACGCGCATTCCTGTCGATACCGGCCCGTCACGACATGGCGCGCCGCCTAGATTGTGCCTATCTTGCAGAACTGGTCGCCGATCATAGGCTGGATGAGGATGAGGCGCGGGAACTGGCCGTCGACCTTTCCTACCGGCTGGCCAAGCGCGCCTACAAACTAGATGACCAAAAATGAGACTTAAGAACGCGACCATTGGCGGTCTGCCGCAGCAGATTCGGCGTCCCGCTTACGACAGGAATCGGCTAACCACCGGGATCGTTCATTTGGGCATCGGCAACTTCCTCCGCGCCCATCAGGCGGAATACACGGACGATGCGCTTGGCTTGTCGGGCACGGCGACGGATTGGGGTATTACGGGCATCAGTCTTCGGCGCCCTGCAACGCGCGATGCGCTCGCCCCGCAAGATGGCCTTTATACCCTTGCCGAACGGGATGGCGATGGCACGAGGTTTCGGGTGATCGGGTCCATCCGCGAGATCATGGTCGCTTCCGAAGGTATTGGACCGGTGCTCGACGCGATGACCCACGCGGACGTGCGCATCGTCAGCCTTACAGTGACCGAGAAAGGCTATTGCAGCGACCCAGCGACCGGATCGCTGGACGAAGCTGACCCAGCGATCAAGCACGATCTGGAGAACCCTAAAAACCCAGCCAGCGCTATCGGAACCCTGGTGGGGGCCCTTGACCGCCGCCGCCAGGCGGGCGCGCCAGCCTTCACCATCCTCACCTGCGATAATCTTCCAAGCAATGGTGACACGGTTCGGGGACTGGTTTTGCGCTTCGCAGAGCTGCGCGACCCTGAGCTTGGCCGGTGGATTGAGGACAAGGTCACATTTCCCAACACCATGGTCGATCGAATAGTGCCGGCGACGACCGATGTCGACCGGGCAGAGGTCAGTGACGCTCTCGGCCTCAACGATGCCTGGCCAGTCGCAACCGAACCGTTCCGACAGTGGGTTATCGAAGATCGTTTCACTGCAGGACGCCCCGATTGGGACCACGTTGGCGCCCAACTTGTTGAAGATGTCGCACCGTTTGAGCTTATGAAGCTGAGGTTGCTGAACGGCAGCCATTCCACGCTAGCCTATCTCGGTTACCTGGCAGGGCATGAAACCGTCGCCGATGTTATGGCCGACCCGCCATTCGACCGACTCATCCGACGCCTCATGTTGTCGGAATTGGCGCCGACGGTTCCACCGCCACCAGACACCGACATCGTCGGTTATCAGGACGCTCTTTGTCAGCGGTTCGCCAACCCAGCTTTGAAGCACAAGACTTATCAGATCGCTATGGACGGCTCGCAAAAGCTGCCCCAACGGTTGCTGGCGGCGGCTCGCGTTCGACTGTCGGCTGGCCAACCCTTACCGCTGATTGCCCTGGGTGTTGCCGGTTGGTGCCGTTATGTTGGCGGGCTCGACGAGGACGGCCACTCCATAGACGTCGACGACCCTTTGGCCGATCGCCTGCAAGCTGCCTCCAACTCCGCCGATGACGCTGCTGGAAAGGTCCGGGAGTTGCTTGCCGTTGAAGAGGTCTTTGGCTCGGATCTCCCCACCGCGGATCCGTTCGTCAACCAGGTCACACGTGCTTACGAAAGCCTTGTCTATGCGGGCGCCCGTGCGACAGTTGACACCTGGTGTGCGGCCGCCTGCTGACCAGCGGCCAGCCGGTCAGTGTTCGAATGCAAGGTAGACCGTGTTGCTCGCTCCGCGCTGAGTCACTTCGATTTTGGTGGCGATGTTTTGAACGATGAAGCCTGAAAGCTGACGCATCTGATCGATATCGCCGGCGGCGGCGCGAAGGTCGGGCGCGCTGGTCGGAAACTCCATCGGATCACCTTCAAAATGCACAAATAGATCGAACCGGAACTGGTCGAAATGCGCGTCGACACGGATCGGGCCACTGTTCATTTCCGCTAGGCTTAGCGCCTCAGCCAGTTCCAAAAGAGCGCTTGTCGCCCGCTCGATGATATCGCGGCGTGCGCCCCAGAGCCCTCCCCGATCTTGCATGAACCGCACGATCGCGTCGGCGCGGTCATCATCGGATTCCAGAACCAGCGTAGCTCGTCTCTTTACACCGATGCGAAAAATGAGATTGAGGCTGATCGCTGTGATGGTTGCCAAAGAGAGGGAAGATGTCGCGAGCGACCCAAGAGTGGGGTCCATATCGGCGTAGAGCGTTGGCAACAAGTCAACGCTGAGCCCCGCAACGATCGACGCGCCGACGACGAAGATCTTCCTTGCGTCCATCAATCGCGTCATGACCAATTGCAAGCCGGTCACGATCATGAAGCAAGCGACAAACACCAAAACAGCGCCCTTGACTGGCGTCGGCATCAGAACGAACACGTGGGCGAGAAATGGTAGAAAGGCCGCCACGATAAAGATCGCGCCTGCACTGAACCCGATCCAGCGGCTGGTCACACCCGTTGCCAGCGACACGCCGAGATTGCTTGACGAAGTCGACTGGCCAATCCCACCGAGCAAGGCAGCCGAAATAACGGACAACGCGTCCGCCAGTACGCCGCCCCGAATAGATTTCATTTCAGGAGCGACCCATTCATCGTCATTGATTTTTTGGGCGGTAGAAAGGTCGCCGACCGCTTTCACGGTGGACGCGACCCCAGCGACTAGGAAGGGGACCAAAAGAGCGAGGTCGAATGTCAACGACGTCGGAAGATGGAAGTTGGGAAGGGTTACTAGTCCGGCCTCGGTGAACTCGGTCACCGCCTCGGGGGGCACGACTTGGGTAGCGAATGCCAAGGCGTATCCAACCAAGATACCGACAAGGACGCTGTAAAGCCGCATAGAGCGGTTTCCCCACACCGTCAGGCCGAACATCAACAGCAGCGTCGCGAGTCCGACCGCTAGTTCGGTCGGCGTTGTGTCAGCGTCTCCGGGTCCGATACCCGCTATGTTGGATACCCCCGGCCCGACCAACGAGATTCCGACCATGGTCACGATCACGCCTGTGACCTCTGGCGGCAGCAACGCGCGCAACCGATGTATTATTCTGGACAGAAGTGCTTGAAAGACGCCTGAAATCAGTGTCATGCCGAACACCAAGGACAAACCACCGGTCTGCGCCGCCATGATCGAGGCGGGAAGAAACGCTGGCCCCGAAAGATTGGGGCAAAGGTATCCCGACCCGATCGGACCCCGCTTGATGGCTTGCAAGATCGTCCCAATGCCGGCGGCGATCATCGAGACACGAACAATTCCGGCAGCCACATCGACAGAGTCGCTGACCGTGTAGGCCAGCATCGCCGCAAGCACCAATCCGCTCGACATTGCAAAGCAATGCTGCAATCCCATCCCGACGGCCATTCCCATCGAAACTGGCTCGTCGACAGATACGATCAGATTTGCAGGTCTACTCGGTTTAGTACCCATCGTTGGATCAGCGCTCGTCGGCCCCGAATGCCATTAGGTTCGCTCGCGGATCGGCTGTCGAACTGGAATTGATGGAAACCCCAGTCTGAATGCAAAGCAAAGACCTGGCTGGCCGCTAGCCACTCAAGAGTGCCTCATCAAGGGATTGGTGAATCGGCAATATCGCGGAAAAGCCAGTGACCTCAAAAACCTCCGCCACGGTACTGTTCATACTGCAGAGCGCCAGAGTCCCGCCATCTGTCTTCAGCGTTTTCGCAAGTACCAGCAACACCCGCAAACCGGCACTGCTGATATAGTCGAGATCGCCGAAATCAATGACGATCTTAGTATTTCCCGCTTCGATCCGGTTTCGCACTTCGCGCTCGAACTCAGCGCTGTTGCCACTGCCAAGTTGACCCGATGGCCGCAGCACGCAAAACCCACTTTGCTTCATTTCATAAAGATTCATCCCGCCTCCGCAGCATCTTTTAGCCCAAAGTGGGTCCCATACCAACGCTGGAGAACACACCGACCTTCGTAACTTTCATTCGAGTCCGGGCACACCATCGGACTACCGCGTTCATTGCGGCAGAAACGGTTTTAGACGAAACCTGTCCCCGATCAACGTTCCGAGCAAACGCGCCGATCACAATTAGGCCACGGCGCTCGATGGCCGCCTCCGTCACCGCAAGTTCGGTCCATCAAATCGCTCGCGGCAAGTGGTCTTTGGCGATACAAATCCATACCGAAGAGTTGAGTCGACACCCAAGCGATGACCTGCACGCCCGGCGCTTTGCGATACTGGCCTGCCATTTTGGCAACAGTCTTTTTCGCCCAATTTGCCGCTCTGGCGCAGTCGCCAGGCGTGTTTGACGATCGCATCGTGTTCGGTCAGACAGCAGCCCTTGATGGCCCAGCAGCCGAGCTGGGCCTGGAGATGCGCCGAGGCATCTTGGCAGCCTTTGAGGAGGTGAACGCCGAAGGCGGTGTCAACGGTCGCCGATTGGAGTTGATCAGCTACGACGATGGCTATGAGCCAGAAGCAGCCATCGAAAACACCCTGCGGCTGATCGACGAAGACCTTGTGTTTGCGCTTATCGGCGCCGTTGGTACGCCTACGTCCGCCGTTACGGCGCCGATCGCAGCCGAAGCAGGTGTTCCGTTTATCGCCCCCCTGACCGGTGCCGAATTCCTTCGCGACGCCGCGTTGGACGAAATCGTCAACTTGCGCGCCTCATACTTTCAGGAAACCGAACGGATCGTTGATTGGCTGATATCCGATCTCGGCATTGAGGACATCAGCGTGCTTTACCAAGACGACTCTTTCGGTCGCGCTGGACTGACCGGAACGCGCCAGGCATTGGAAAGGCGTGGCCTGGCGACGGTCAGCGAAGGTGCCTATCCGCGCAATACGACCGCCGTGCGCCGCGCTTTGCTGGCGATCCGACGTGGCAACCCACAGGCGGTGATCATCGTAGGCGCCTATCAGCCCAGCGCCGCCTTCATCCAATGGGCGCGGATGTTGGACCTTGACACGATCTTCGTGAATCTATCCTTCGTTGGCAGCATGGCGCTCGCCGACGCGCTGAATGCAGGCTCAGCGGAGACATCCACACCCGATACCTTTATCAGCCAGGTCGTACCACTGCCCGACGGCGATGCATTGCCGCTTCAGGCTCGTTATCGCGCGGCAATGCTGGAGGCGCACGGTGACAACAATACAGGCTTCACCTCGCTGGAAGGATACCTCGCTGGCAGGCTGGCAGTTATGGTGCTGCAGTCAATGGATGGTCCCCCAACGCGGCGCGAGTTTCTTAACGGCCTAACCCAGGCCGAGAATTTCGACATCGATGGGTTCCACCTTGATTTCGCGCAAGGCGACAATCAAGGATCTGACGCGGTCTTTCTAACGGTCATCGATGGTGCGGGCGAGATCGTATCGCTCGACGACGGCCAGCCTTGACGATGACGGGCCCTCGATCATTGCTGACCCGACCCGGCCTGGCGACGCGCCTGTACATTGCGATCGGCGCGGCAGTAACCCTGACTTTGGTCGCCAGCGTTGTCGCGTGGATTTCCTTCATTGAGCTCGGCGAACAGCAAGACACGATTACCAGCAGGTATCTGCCCGCCATCACGCTCTCGCTCCAGCTATCGCGCCAAAGTGCGCTGATCGCCGCAACCGCCCCAACTCTACTAACCGATACCAACCAGGAAGAGCGCACCCAAACATTGGCCGATCTTGACAGGCTCGAGACGGAACTGGTTGGCCAACTCAACGCGCTGGAGACCGTCCTCGCCTCCGAAGTGGCCGATCGAGGCGACTACAACCCGCTGGCGAACATTTGGGGGCGAAGTCGGCGACTGTTTGGTTCGGTGTCGGCCATCGGCGAGTCCGTCGGCGAGCTACAAGCGCTCGAAGATCAATTGACCGCTGAGGTCAACCAGGCTGTAGCGGCACACCGGCGAATGAGCGAACTGATCGTGCCGCTTGTGGATGACACGACGTTCTATCTCGTCACGGGCCTCCGGTCTCTTGACGACGAAGCGCCGGTTCCGCTGGACGAGCGCGTCGACGAGGAAGCGCTTGCCGCCTTCGGTGCTTTGGCGGAACTTCAGGCCGAAGCGAATCTGGCAATTGGCCTCTTGACCGAAGCGTCGATAACGTCAGACGCCGCCTTGTTGCAGCCGTTGCGCGAACGCTTCGATGCATCCGCCGACCGATTTGTCACGGCCATGGCAAATTTGGGAGCGTTGCCCCATGCCGCTGAAATCGATGCAGCATTTCAAGAGCTGCTGGGTCTCGGCCAGGCCGACGACAACATCATCGAGCTGCGGGGAAGCATTATCGACAATATCAGCGCAGCTGAAGGATTGGTCGAAAACAACCGCGCCCTAGCAGCAAGCCTGACACGTGAGATCGATCGGATCGTCGAAGCCCAGCAAAACGGCACTCGAACCGCACTGGCCGCTGCGAACGCAGCGGAGGAATTCAGCAGCGAACTACTACTCTGGCTCAATGGCGGCGCTATCTTGGGGGCGGTGATTATCGGCTGGCTGTACGTGAAACGCAGTTTCACCGATCCGGTCGTTCAACTCACTGCCGCCGCGGAGAGTTTTGAGCACCACCGTTTCGACCAAAACTCGCTGGCCGACACCGAGCAACGATATGACGAGCTGGGCCATCTTGCCCGTACGTTCGCGCGGATGGCCAAGGAGGTTCAAGCGCGCACGGATACGCTCGACCGTCTGGTCGCAGAACGGACCCAACAACTCAACGAGAAGAACGAGGCGTTAGAGCGGTCCCTGACCCAGATCGCCGAAGAGCTGACCATTGCCCAACGTATGCAGCTGTCCATCCTGCCGCACCATCCGCCGTCGGTTCAGGGGCTAGAACTCAGCGCTCACATGCATGCCGCACGGGAGGTTGGGGGAGATTTCTACGACTTCATCGAACTCGACAAAAACCATATCGGCATAGTCGTCGCCGACGTCTCGGACAAAGGTGTGCCGGCCGCGCTCTTGATGGCGGTCTGCTACACGATGATCAGGTCTGTCGCCTTGCGTGAACGGTCGCCGAGCAAGGTCATGAAAGAGGTCAATCAGGCGCTAAGTCACGAAAATGATACCATGATGTTCGTAACGGCGTTCTACGGGATTATGGATGTCGAGACTGGAACATTCACCTTTGCCAATGCCGGACACGACGCCCCCCTGTTGCATCGGTCAGGGCACGCAACCACACCACTTCCCCGCCTTAAGGGCACGGCCCTTGGAGTGATCGGCGAGGCGGAATACCGAGAATCGAGCCTAGAACTTTGTCAGGGTGACGCGATTGTCTTCTACACAGACGGCGTGACAGAGGCGTTCAACCACAGCAATGACGCCTTCACAGTTCCCAGACTGCGAAAACTGCTGGATGACAGCGGTTTATTGACGGCCAATCAGCTCTGCGGATTGGTCGTGGACAGCGTGAAATCGCATGCCGATGGGGCACCTCAGTCCGACGACATGACTTGTGTGGTCTTACGGGTTGCACCTGACACTGTCGCCAGAGATGAAGGCGCTAGCGATGTCAGCGTTGACACCAAGGATCGCTTATTGGTGGTCAAGGTCGAACCCGATCTCAGCGACATCCCAAGGCTCGCGGAAAAGGTTGAGAACTTCGCGGAAGGCGCGTCAGTGCCTCCGCGTCTTGTTCAACAGATCAACATCGTCTTGGACGAGTTGGTAAGCAATGCGATCCGGCACGGCGGCGCAGATGGAAAGTATCATCGCATCGAAGTACGGCTGCGCTTGCACGACGATAAGATGGTCGTGACCATCGAGGACGATACGGGCCCGTTTGACCCGCGCACGATCCCACCGCCGGATCTCGACCAGTCGCTCGAAGACCGCCCGATCGGCGGCGTGGGACTCCATCTGGTGCGCACCATGATGGATGGCTTCGACTACGAACGCGACGGCGAGATCAATCGAGTCACGTTGACCAAGAACATTAGCCCTTGAGAGTTAACCGTTCTCAGTTCCCATAACCCAGCAATCGGGGCAACCAGAGTACGAGGCCGGGCGAGGCGATCATCAATACCAAGGCCGCCGCGATCCCGGCCAGGAAGAAAAGCGTCAGCAGGCATGAGGCGAGTTCGAGGCTCATCCCTCTTCCCCGACATGGATTTCATGCTTCTCCTCCGGCGGGCCTTTGCGCAGAACCACAACAAACCGCCAGATGTAGCGGATCGCGATCACGGCCATGAAGATGCCGTAGATCGAGAAGATCGTGCGCAACGGGATCCGTAAGGTCGCGCTGTTGCGCATCTGCATCCAGTCGATGTAGTCCAGC
>JBCCER010000011.1:0-48098 GCA_039030175.1 Pseudomonadota bacterium | reverse complement strand
CAGGCTACTCAACGAGTCGCGGCTCTGGCGTGCGATCAACGATACCGTGTCCCGCAATTCAGCCGTCGGAACGGTGTATTCCTGGATCACATGGATGGGGTGATCGGTAACCGCCAGATGGAGTTTGGCGATCGACCGCCAGGCGCCGCCGACCGGATAGAAGGTCCGCTTGCGGAACGATTTGAGCCATTCCTCGCCCGCCAGCGCCTGTTCGATGAAATCCACCGGCTTTCGCCCTCTAGCCATCGCGGACATCAACCGGAATGGCCCGAGCGGCAAAGTGATCTGGTTTTCGATCTGGCCTTTGTTCAGACCCACAAGTTCCAGCGAACCGCCGCCAAGGTCGCCCATGACACCGTCGGCATCGGGCATCGCGGATAAGACCCCCATGGCCGACAGGCGCGCCTCTTCGGCGCCGCTGATCGTTTTGACCTGCAGATCGCACAGCCGTTCCACCTCTGCGGTAAATCGCGCGCCATCATCGGCCTCGCGAACAGCTGCGGTCGCAAGAACATCGACGCGGCCAACCTCCATACCGTCGATTAAGCTGCGAAAGCGCTTAAGGTTGGTCAGAGCCATGGTCACGCCCTCCGGGCTCAACCGCCCGGTCAGAGCCAGGTCGCGTCCCAGTCCGCAAAGCACCTTCTCGTTAAAGATCGGCTTCGGCCATCGGCCCAGCTTGTCGTAGACGACGAGCCGGATCGAGTTCGAACCGATATCGATCACCGCTAGACGGCCAGGCCAAGATCGATTTGCGGCCTTCGGGCGAGCCATTGGCTCGGCGTTCAATTCGACTGCCTCGCGGCCGACTTAGACGATCGTTTGGCGCGGCGACCGGGCTTGGAGACGCTGGCGTCGCTGTCCAATGCACTGCCTCGGCCGGACAGGCTTGGATTATTCATAAAGTAAAAATGGGCGCTGAAAGCGTCTGCCCCGGCCTCGTCCCGCTCAAACATGCCGTCCGGCATCAGGGACCAGCTATTGGTCTGATCTCTGAAGTTCGCGACCATAATCTGGTCCATGACCTGGGCCTTAACGGTCGGATTTTCGAGCGGCACCAAGGATTCGATGCGGCTGTAAAGATTGCGCGGCATCCAATCGGCCGAGGAGATGTAGACCTTCGCGTCTGGCGACGGCAGGTCGTTGCCGTTGGCAAAGCATACGATACGGCTGTGCTCAAGAAAGCGACCGACAATCGACTTGACGCGAATATTCTCCGACAGACCCGGAACGCCCGGCCGCAGGCAACAGATACCGCGGATGACGAGATGAATCTCCACACCGGCCTGCGAGGCTTCGTAGAGGTGGTCGATCAAACTGGCATCGACCAGCGAGTTCATCTTCGCCCAGATCTGCGCTGGCTTGCCTTCCTTTGCATTTTCAATCTCGCGGTCGATGCCGTCGGTCAGCGTTTGATGCAGATAAAGCGGCGCGATTGACAGCTTTTCCAACTGGTTTGGCGTGGCGTACCCGGTCATGTAGTTGAAGACGGAGGCGGCATCGCGGCACAGTGCCGGGTCGCAGGTGAAGAAACTGAGATCGGTGTAGATCTTGGCGGTGATCGGGTGGTAGTTGCCCGTGCCATAATGAACATAGGGCCGGAGTCGCCCCTGCTCTCGCCTCACGACTAGCGAGATCTTGGCGTGGGTCTTGAGCGTCATGAACCCATAGACCACCTGCGCGCCCGCCCGCTCCAAATCGCGGGCCCAGCGGATATTCGCCTCTTCATCGAAGCGCGCCTTAAGCTCGACCATCGCGGTGACCGATTTCCCGGCTTCGGCCGCCTCAATCAACGCGGCGACAATCGGCGAATTCTTAGAGGTACGATAGAGGGTCTGTTTGATCGCTACGACATCAGGGTCCAGCGCTGCCTGGCGAATGAACTGGACCACCACGTCGAAGCTTTCATACGGGTGGTGGACGATGATGTCCTTGGCCTGGATCGCCGCCAGACAGTCGCCGCCGAAATCGCGGATGCGCTCGGGAAAGCGTGGGTTGAAGGGTTTGAACAGCATATCCGGCCGCTCGTCTATGATCATCTGGCTGGTATCGCCAAGTCCGATGAGGCCATCGAGCGAATAGAAATCCTGCTCGGCAACGCCAAGCTGGTCGCGCACGAATTCGTGCAGCGCATCCGGCATGTCGGCATTCGCCGTGATGCGAATGACATTGCCGCGCCGGCGCCGCTTGAGGGCGCTTTCAAAGGTCTTGACGAGGTCTTCGGCCTCCTCGTCGATCTCTATCTCGCTGTCTCGGATAACCCGGAAGACGCCGCTGTCGCGCGCAACAAAGCCCGGGAACAGCATGTGCAGGAACATCGAGACCAAATCTTCCAACAAGACGAAACGGACCTTATCGCCCGGCAGACGCTGGAATCTGTCCAAAAGCGATGGCAGCGGTACCAGGGCGTTCAACTCTGTATCGTCTTCCGGATTGACCAGTTTCAGCGCCTTGGCCAGCCCGAGATTGGGAATAAACGGAAACGGGTGGGCCGGATCGATCGCGAGTGGGGTGAGGACCGGGAAGATTTCGGTCGTGAACTTTTGCTCCAACCAGGCGCGATCGTCATCGTCCAGTTCTGTCGGCGAAAGCAAGGTGATGCCCTCAGACCGAAGCATCCCGCGCAATTCGTGCCAGCAGGCCTGCTGATCGTCCAGCAGCTCTCTTGCCCGCGTGGATATCGCGATAATCTGCTGGCCTGCGGTTCGTCCGTCCTGGCTGGTGGTCTTGACCTCCATCGCCATTTGCGCGGTCAGCGCGGCCACCCGAACCATGTAGAACTCGTCAAGATTGCTGGCTGAGATCGACAAGAAGCGCAGCCGTTCGAGCAGCGGGTGCAGCGGGTTCCTCGCCTCATCCAAAACGCGCTGGTTGAAATCAAGCCAGGAGAGTTCGCGATTGATGAATCGCTCGGGCGACTTCGGGTCGATGGCTGGGAGAATCTGGTCGGCTTCGGCCGAATCTTGGTCTTCGTCCAACATTGGTGCTGAACTGCTCTGTGAGGCTGTCATGGCCAGTCGTCTCGCAGCGGGTTGCGCGTTTTACCTCTTATAGTGGCTTTCCGCGCTTGGAACCATGTCGGGTTCGTTAACTTTCCGCCCGGAAGAGAGAATCACGCATAATGACCGACCGATAGAAACCACCGATGCGGAGGGTGTGGGATTGTGAGGAGTTTGATCCTGCTGCGGCATGCCAAATCGGCCTGGGATAATGCGTCACTCGGCGACCATGACCGCCCGTTGGCTCCACGAGGCGAGCGCGCGTCCCTCGTCATCGGCCGCTATCTGCGCCAGCTAGGCACGCCGATCGATTTGGCGCTGAGTTCGACGGCCCGGCGTGCGCGCGACACCTGGGCGTTGGCATCAACGCAGCTTGATGGCTTGATCGCTACCGAAACCGACCCCGCCTTCTATCTGAAGGGTCCCAAGGCCATTCTTAATAGGGTGAGCGCCGCCGACGACAGCGCCCAGACCATCATTCTTGTCGGTCACAATCCGGATACCCAAAGTCTAGCCATGACGTTGGCCGAGTCGGGCCCCAGCGAACAACGACAGGCACTGGCCCAAAAGCTGCCGACGGCTGCTCTCGTGCGCTTGGAACTACCGATAGAGCGTTGGGCCGACGTGTCAGACTGCCGGGGCAAACTAATCGAATTCATCACCCCGCGAATGCTAGTTTAGCCAGCAAGCTAGCTAGAGCGTCCCAGGGTAGGCACCGCCGTCCAACAGCAAATTTTGGCCCGTGATGTAGCCAGAATGACTGCTGCAGAGGAAGGCGCACGTCGCCCCGAACTCGGCTGGATCGCCAAATCTTCGGGTCGGGTTGGCCTGGCGACGGGAGTTGCGTATTTCATCGACAGGCTTATCCAAGCGCCGCGCTGTCGCGACGAGATTGCTTTCCAGACGGTCGGTATCGAATGGACCGGGCAGCAGGTTGTTGACCGTGACCCCGTGTTGCGCAACATCCCGCGCAAGACCAGCCACGAACCCTGTCAAACCCGCGCGGGCGCCGTTCGACAGGCCAAGAATCGATATTGGCGACTTCACAGCGCCCGACGTGATGTTGACGATACGTCCGAACCGTTGATCGATCATGTTGTCGATCACGGCCCGGATCAGCAGGATTGGCGCGATCATATTGGCATCGACCGCGCCGACCCAGTCGTCCCGATCCCAGTCGCGAAAATCGCCCGGCGGCGGACCACCCGCATTGTTCACCAGAATGTCCGGGGATGGAGCCGCGGCCAGCGCCGCCTGGCGCCCCTCCTCCGTCGTGATATCGCCGGCGACTGTCGTGACCTGAGCGTCAGTCTCGCGACGAATCTCCTCGGCGGTTTGCTCCAAGGCTTCGGCCCCGCGGGCTGTGATGGTCACGTCGACCCCCTCCCGCGCAAGGGCAAAGGCGCAGGCGCGTCCCAGCCCCTTGCTCGCCGCGCACACAAGGGCTCGCTTGCCGCTTAATCCTAAATCCATGCCATTCCTCTTTTCGTGCCTCTGGGGGCTGGTATCACTGATCGCCGTCCGCCGCCAGCACCTGACGCACAAGTGCCACAGTGATTGGACGGCGGGCGCTGAGACTCGCTCGATCGAGCCGATCTACCATGGTTCGGGCGGCTGCAAAGCTGCGCTCCATCCGGGCCACCAAGTATCTTACAACGGCTGCTGACGGCATTAGCTGACGGTCTGCAAACTGCTTAACCAGAACAGCCGACAGCACGGTGTCGTCGGGCTCTAAGATCTCCGCGCTGTTAGCGCTTCGCAAACGCGAGGCTAGGTCCGGGAGACCGACTGACCAGCCTGCGGCAGGGCCCGGCGCGGTCAACAGAAGTTTTCCGCCCTGCGAAGCAATGTCGTTGTAGAGGTGAAACAACCGCTGCTCCAACGCCTGGTCACCTGAAACGGCGTTGGCATCGTCAATGGCGACCGCCCTATTTTGAAAGCTTGCGCCTGCCGCCAACTGCGCCATGGAGAGGATGTCAGCCCCGGATCGGGCAGCCCAAACCTGGATCAGATGGGTTTTGCCACTGCCGCTAGGGCCATGGACAATCAGGCCCGGCCCCGGCCAATCGGGCCATCGGTCAATCCAAACGACCGCCATCTCGTTGCATTCGGCAACCAGAAAATCATCCGCGTTCAGAGCGGGTCGAAAGCCTAGATCGAGGGGAAGTTGCTCGGCGCTCACTCCTTCGTATCCACAGGCTCGCTGGATTGCTCCGCCGCTGAGTTCTCGTCCAAATAAAGGTTGCTTTGGCGATACTGGCTGACAAAGAAGCGAATCAACACGCCGATGATTGCGGCGACCGGCACAGCCAGAAGTATCCCGGTGAAGCCAAACAGTGCACCGCCGGCCATCAGCGCGAAGATGATCCAAACAGCGTGTAGGCCGACCGATTCGCCGACCAGTTTTGGAGTCAGGACGTTGCCTTCAAGCGCCTGCCCGGCAAAGAAGATGCAGGCCACGACCAGCCACATCACCCAATCGTCGAACTGAACGAGGGCCACCCCCACCGAAAGCACGAAGCCGACGAGCGATCCGACATAGGGGATAAATGTCAGGGCCCCGGCGATCAAACCGATTACAAAGCCGAAATTGAGCCCGACGATGGTTAACAAGACCGCATAGGCGACGCCCAAAATCAGGCAGACCATCGATTGGCCAAGCAGGAAGCTCTGCAGGGTTTCGTTAACCTCTGTCGCCAGCTGACGGATGGTATCGCGGTAGCGGCGCGGCAATTGGTCGTCGATGACACCGATCATTTTTTCCCAATCGCGCAGCAGGTAGAAGGCAACAACAGGCGTAATCACCACCAACGACAGCAGGCTCAAAAAAGCAAAGCCGCTTCGCAGAACACCGGTAACAACGCTAGCGCCGACCGACAAAACGTCGCCAACAAACGAGCCGGCAGATTGGCGCAATTGCTCGATCTGCTGTTCGCCCAGTCGCTCATTGAGCCACTCAATCGTGGGACGAATGTTCTGGTAGACGACCTCGATATAGCCGGGAAGTGCGGCGACCAAGCCGACGATCTGGGTGACGATCAAGGGCACAACCAACAGAAGGGCCAGCAGACAAAGCAGGGCGAATAGAACGATTATCAGCGTGGTCGCCGCCCAGCGCGGCATCCACTGAGATAGCCGGTTGGTAGCGGGATTCAGGAAAAAGGCGATCACGCCGCCGGCAACGAAGGGCAGCAAAACCGATCGCAATAGCCAAACCAAGACCAGAACCACGATTAGCATCGCGACCCAGAAGGCGAATCGCTGTTGCTTGCTCATCCCGCTCGATGCCGTCATGGCAGCCGCCCCTCGACACACGCCCTGCTCTCAGCGCCCACAATTGCTACAAACAAACCTGTAAAGATCTGGACGATCATTGCAAACGGACGGGCTTTCACTATGGTCGGGCCACCGCGCAGCCCACTTGCAATCTGCGGTTATACGCTAGCCGACGGAGGCATGCCATTCCCTCTCCCGCTCGCCCCTCAAAACCTGCTGAAGTCAGCGCCTACAGAACCGCTGGCGTCGATATAGATGCGGGCAATCGTCTTGTTGAGGCCATAAAACCAGCGAGCGCCAGCACCAAGCGCGCCGGTGTCGTCGGCAGTCTGGGCGGCTTTGGTGGTCTGTTCGATCTCAAGGCCGCCGGCTTTAGCGATCCTATTTTGGTCGCCGCAACGGACGGCGTGGGCACGAAGCTCAAAGTCGCAATCGAGGCGGACCGGCACGACTCGGTAGGCATCGATCTCGTGGCGATGTGCGTGAATGACCTGGTCGTCCAAGGCGCCGAACCCCTGTTCTTCCTTGATTATTACGCCACCAGTCAATTATCGGTGCCGGTCGCCGAGGCGGTGGTCAAAGGCATCGCGGAAGGATGCAGACAAGCCGGCTGCGGCTTGATCGGGGGCGAGACTGCCGAGATGCCAGGGCTCTACGCGCCAGGTGACTATGACCTGGCAGGGTTTGCCGTCGGCGCGGCCGAACGAGGCAGGCTGTTGACCGGGGAAACGATCAAAGCGGGGGATGTGGTCATTGGGCTCGCCTCCGACGGGCTTCATTCGAATGGCTTTTCCCTGGTCCGGAAGATCGTCTCGGATCAAGACCTCAACTACGACGACCAAGCGCCATTCGACCTGACTAAGACGCTAGGCCAGGCGCTGCTGAGTCCGACTCGAATCTACGTGCCCGCATGCTTGAGCCTGATCCGAGAAGGGACGGCAAAGGCGTTTGCCCACATCACGGGCGGCGGTCTCCTTGAAAACATTCCGCGCATCCTGCCTGAAGGGTTTGGCTGCAAGTTGGACGCCAGCACTTGGACGCTGCCGCCAGTCTTCGCCTGGCTTCGTGAAGCAGGCAAACTGACCGATGACGATCTTGCCCGCACTTTCAATACCGGGCTTGGCATGATCGCGGTGGTCGGCAGGGATGGTGTCGAGGCTTCCCTGGCCAACCTTGAGTTTGCGGGCGAAACCGGGACCGTTGTTGGGCACATCGAGCCTTGGCCGGATGATGGCGAACGGGTCATCATTGAGAATACAGCGACGGCTTGGGACCGGTGAAGGTCGCCGTCTTGATCTCGGGCCGCGGCTCGAACCTCAAGGCCCTGCTGGCGGCATGCGCTTGCCCCGAGTTTCCCGCGACCGTGGTCTCGGTGATCAGCGACAATCCCGATGCTGGCGGCCTGGCCCACGCCGATGCATTTGGCGTTCCCAAGACCGTGGTAGCGCGCGCCGACTATGACAGCAAAACAGCATTCGAGGCTGGCTTACAGGCAGCAATTCGGCAAAGCGAGGCGGATCTGGTCTGTCTGGCTGGGTTTATGCGTCTTCTGAGCGCCGGTTTCCTGGCCCAATGGGACGACCGAATTATCAATATCCACCCCTCGCTACTGCCGTCGTTTCGCGGGCTGAACACACACGAACGTGCGCTGGAGGCTGGCGTAAGGATCAGCGGCTGCACCGTGCATGTCGTCCGTCCCGCGATGGATGAAGGACCGATACTGGTTCAAGCCGCCGTCCCTGTTCTGCCAGACGACACGACAGACGATCTCGCATCGCGGGTTCTTTCCGTCGAACACAGGGCTTATCCGCTTGCCCTACGGCTGATCGCGGAAGGGCGCGTTCGGGTGGAGAAGGATCAGGTCGTTGGCGTAGGCAAACCTATCGACCGTTCGGCAATCGAAGGTTCGATGTTGATTGCGCCACCCGTTCCCTAGGCGCCATCCAAGCTTCAAATTGGCTTGTCAAACGGGTTACCGGCCCTTAAACACGGGTGGCTCGAGCGTGAGGAGCAGTATGGGGATGGCGATGGCCAGCGATCAAAAACCAACCGATGATCCGGAGATCCTAGCCGCCCACCAGGCGATGTGGGACAGCTTCGTTAAGTTCAGCACCTACTCTATCGTCGGTGTGGCCGTTGTCCTCATCCTGATGGCGTTGTTCCTGCTCTAGCCAGCCAGACACCAGGTTTGGATAGCGAAATGGCGGCCCTAGGGCCGCCATTGTCATTTCAGCGCGGGTGACGGTGGTTTACCCGACGATTTCGATACCGCTGAAAAAGTAGGCGATCTCAATGGCCGCGTTCTCCGGACTGTCGGAGCCGTGGACCGAGTTGGCCTCTATCGACTCAGCGAAATCCTTGCGGATGGTGCCTTCGTCCGCGTTGGCCGGGTTCGTCGCCCCCATGATCTCGCGATTGCGGGCAACGGCGTTGTCCCCCTCGAGAACCTGCACAACGACCGGCCCGGACGTCATGAATTTGCATAGATCGTCGAAAAAGGGCCGCTCCCTGTGGACGTCGTAAAAGCCCTCGGCCTCTTCACGGGTGAGCCGCACGCGCTTTTGCGCCACGATGCTCAATCCGGCCTCCTCAAAGCGGGCATTAATCTTGCCGGTCAGATTTCTACGGGTTGCATCCGGCTTAATGATGGAAAGGGTCCGTTCGACGGCCATTTTGGGGTTCCTGAAGACTGATGTTGAATCCGAGGCCGGCCTTATAACGACGGCGCGAGGTCAGGGCAACCGTTGGCACGAACTTGGAATGGCGTGCCTACTCGCGAAGCCCGCTCACCCATGCTAAACACCGCGCCGCTATGCTGACCTTGCAGGACATAACCGTTCGCGTTGCCGGACGAACCCTGATCGATGCTGCCTCGGCAAGCATCGCGAACGGCCAGCGCGTCGGCCTGGTCGGCCCGAACGGCACCGGCAAGACCACCCTGTTTCGCATGATCCTTGGACTCGGAACACTGGATTCCGGCAGCATCGAGATGCCGGGCCGGTGGCGCGTCGCTACAGTCGCTCAGGAGGCCCCCGCTGGCACGGAGACCCCGCTGGAGGTTGTGCTGGCCAGCGATGCGGAGCGAACGCGCTTGCTTGACGAGGCCGAGACCGCGGTCGACGGCGAGCGCATTGCCGATATCCATACCAGGCTGGCCGATATCAGAGCGCACGAGGCCCCGGCTCGCGCCGCCTCCATCCTGGCCGGATTGGGATTTGGCGAGGCCGATCAGCAACGCCCGTGCGCCGACTTCTCGGGCGGCTGGCGCATGCGGGTTGCCCTTGCGGCGACCTTGTTCGCCGCGCCGGACCTTCTGTTGCTTGACGAACCGACCAACCATCTGGATCTGGAATCGACCTTGTGGCTGGAAGGTTATCTGCGTCGCTATCAGGGCACCGTCCTGATTATCAGCCATGATCGAGATCTTCTGAACCGAACCGTCGAGCGGATCATTCATCTGGACCGCCATAAGCTGGTTTCGTACGCAGGCAACTACGACCGATTTGAGCGGACCCGCGCTGAGCGACAGGCCCTTCAGGCGGCCCAGGCCAAAAAGCAGGAAGCTCAACGGAAGCATATGCAGGCCTTCGTTGACCGGTTTCGCTACAAGGCCAGTAAGGCGCGGCAAGCGCAAAGCCGGCTGAAGGCGCTTGAGAAGCTGGGGCCGACAGCGGCCGTTGACGAGGTCAGCGCTCGTCGCTTCATCTTCCCGAAACCGGAGGAGCTGGCACCGCCGATATTGGCCCTGGACGACGTCTCAGTTGGCTATGACGGCAATCCGGTGCTGCACCGCCTGACCGAACGCATCTCGATGGAAGATCGGGTCGCTCTGCTGGGTGCCAATGGCAACGGAAAGTCGACATTCGCGAAGCTGTTGGCCGGCCGTTTGACGCCAATCGCAGGCGAGCGCCGCGCATCGCCGAAGCTGAAGGTCGGATACTTCGCCCAGCACCAAACAGACGAGTTGTCGCCCGCGGCCACCGTCCTGGCGCAAGGGCGGGCAGCCATGCCTGAGGCTCCGCCGGAGAAGGTGCGCAACTATCTGGGCCAATTCGGCTTCACCCAAAAAGCGGTTGAAACGGTAATTGGCGACCTGTCAGGTGGAGAAAAAGCACGGCTGTTGCTGGCGATGATGTGCCGCGAGGCGCCGCACATTCTGCTGCTGGATGAGCCGACCAACCATCTAGACATCGATAGCCGGCAGGCTCTGACCGAAGCCCTGAACGACTTCAGCGGTGCCGTCGTCTTAATTTCTCACGACGCGCGCCTGATCGAGCTAACCGCCGACCGTTTATGGCTGGTCGCAGAGGGTACGGTAAGACCGTTTGAAGGCGACATGGATGATTATCGCCGCCTGCGCAAGGAGGCCAATGGATCCAGGCAGCGGCCAGCGAACGCCGATCCGCCCGCTAACCGCAAAGAGATCCGCAAGGCCGCCGCCGATGCCAGAGCTGCCACCGCGCAGCTGCGACAAGCCATCGCCAAGGCCGAAAAGCGGGTGGAACGACTGACCAGTGAGCAAGCCGCCCTGCGCGCCAAGTTGGCGGACCCGTCGCTGTACGAGGCAGACGCCGACCCGGCACCAATCACCCGGCTGCAGTCGGAATTACATCGTATCGAGCGGGAACTGGAAGAGACCGAGGCTCGCTGGCTGGAACTTCAAGGTGAGTTAGAGACAAAGGAAGCCAGCTGAGAGCCACGCGTTCTAGGACGACTTTTCCGACCGTTGCTTTTCGGTCCAGCGCCCGTTCGCGTCCTGTTGCCAATAGGCCAGAACATGACCGGCCTCGCGATAGCTCGCCCAGCGTTGGCGGGCATTGGAAACCGCTGTTTCGTCGTTGCCGTCAAACAGCAGACAAACAAGCTGAAAGGACTCCAAACTGGCCGACTCCGCGCCATCGGTCAGAAAAAGGACATCCGGATCATTCGGCGCCTCATCCATCTCGGTTATCCAAATCGGCTGACGCGGCCCAAATCCATCCGCCGCACTGCCATGTGGCAAGAACCCACGATCGTCATAGGTCCACAGTAGGCCGTTTAGGGCTTCTGTCCGCTCGGTCGATCCGGTAATCACCACGGCACGCCAGCCGCGTTGAAGCGTCCGCTCCAGCAAGGTCGGCAGGGCGCGCTCTAGCCCCGTGCGCACCAGGTGATAGAACCGGATCTCGGTCACGAGACCGCTAATCTAGCTCTCGTAAACATCCGCGACATAACGGTCGAGCAATCGCACCCCGAAGCCTGTACCGCCCTTGGGTCTCAGCGGCCCATCCTTCGGCGACCAGGTGACGCCGGCGATATCCAAATGCGCCCATGGCACATCGTTGACAAAGCGCTGCAAGAACTGCGCGGCCACGATCGACCCGGCCGACCGGCTACCCGCTATGTTTTTCATGTCGGCCGCATCCGCGTCGATCATGCGATCGTAGGCCTCGCCCAACGGCAGCCGCCAAACCGTCTCGCCAACCTCCTTGCCGGCCGCGCTCAACTGTTCGGCAAGCGCGTCGTCATTGCTGAACATGCCGGCATTGTGCTCGCCCAACGCGATGATGATCGCGCCCGTCAGGGTCGCCAGATCGATCATCGCCTGAGGCTTGAACCGGTCTTGGACGTACCAAAGGGCATCGGCGAGAACCAGCCGCCCCTCCGCGTCCGTGTTCAGCACCTCGATCGTTTGCCCGGACATGGAGGTCACGACGTCGCCTGGCCGCTGGGCGTCTCCGGACGGCATGTTTTCGACCAAGCCGATCACACCGACCGCATTGACCTTGGCTTTCCTGCCCGCCAAGGCGCGCATAACGCCAGCGACAACGCCCGCGCCGCCCATGTCCCATTTCATATCCCACATGCCTGCGCCTGGCTTCAGAGAAATGCCGCCTGTATCGAACGTGACGCCTTTGCCGACAAAAGCGACCGGCTTAGCCGACTTCTTGCCGCCCTTGTAAGACATGACGACGAGCCGGCTGTCCCGTGCAGACCCCTGCCCCACGCCAAGAAGGGCGCCCATGCCCAACTTGGCCATTCTCTTTTCGTCCAGGATCTCGACCTCGACTCCGTACTCGGCCAACTCCAAGCACCGAACCGCGAAGCTCTCCGGAAACAGATGGTTGGCCGGTTCCCAGACCAAATCCCGCGTGGTGAACACGCCCGACGCGACATGATCAAGGGCGGCGAACGCCTTCTTCACGGACCCGGTCGACCCGGTGAGGATCTTCAACGATTTCAGCTGCGGCTTCTTCTCCCCCTTTTCGACCGTCTTGTACTTGTCGAAACGGTAGCTGCGCAGCCGCGCGCCATAGGCGAGGTTCGAGGCCAAAATCACCGGGTCGAGATCGACGCCATCGATGCGCATTGCAGCCTGCGTGTCGCCCGACCTGAGCAGCTCTGCCAACAGCGAAGCCCCTGCCCGCTGCGCCTTTTCAGCGGTCAGCCCGTCAGCCTTGCCCAAACCAAGCAATACGACGCGGTCGACGGAGAGGTTCTGCGGGGCAGGAACCGACAGGGTTTGCCCGACTTTACCTTCGAACCGTTTGCTGACCTTGACCGCGCGTGCCAGCGCACCGCCAGCGTCCTCGTCAACCGCCTCGGCCGCTGGCGACAGGGTGCCGCCCGCCAGGACACCCAGGCAAAGCGTGCCGGACTTTGGTAGGGTGGGCGCAGCAAAACTGATCTTCATTCTGGTCCTCATTGTTTACGGAACGCTATTGGACGCGATACATATAGGGTGCTTTGGACTCGCGTCTGGCCGTCGCCTTTAGCGGGCCGAGATTGTCGGCGAGCCTAGCAGCGCCACGGCACAACGTCACCGTTTGTGTGAAAGGGTGCAAATGCAACCGGTAGGGAACCGATGTCGGTAAACAGCATCTTGTCGCGCTACATCGCACGACAGTTTCTCGTCAGCTTCGGCGGGTTGCTGGTGATTCTGACCGGTTTGATTTGGCTTATCGAATTCATTGAGTTGGTGCGCCGGGTCAACAGCCAACCTGACGGGACCATCAGCCAGGCGCTCCAGCTAAGCCTGCTGAAAGTACCCGAAACGCTGAATATGCTGTTCCATTTCGCGGTTCTGTTCGCCGGCATGTTTACGTTTTGGCGCCTGACTCGCAGCCAAGAACTGATCGTCGTTCGAGCTGCCGGCGTTTCTGTCTGGCAATTCCTGAAACCCGTCATTCTGGTTGCCGTTGCACTGGGCATCATCAAGGTCACAATGTTCAACCCCATCGGGGCGGCCCTGCAGTCCCGCTTCGTGGAGCTGGAAAACCGCTATATCCGCGGATATTCAAGCATTTTGGAGGTCTCACCCTTCGGAATTTGGCTGAGGCAAGAGACCGAGGGAGGCGTCCAGGTACTGTACGCGGAACGAACTGAACCCGATCGCATCGCCCTACAAAATGTCATTATATTTCAATATGATAGCGATGGTATTTTTGTCGACAGGACCGATGCTGATACTGCCGAGCTGACCCAGGGAGAATGGATTATCGAGGATGCCTGGCGTACGATCGGCTTGGCACAGCCGGAGTTCGTTGGCGCCTATCGACTGCCCACGGAACTGACACAGGCATCGATTGAGAACAGCTTCGCACCACCCGATACGCTGTCTTTCTGGGATCTACCCGAATTCATCGACACGTTGGAAGAAACTGGGTTCTCGACAGTCCGGCACCGGCTCTACTTTAATTCGCTTCTATCGCAACCTCTGATGATGGCGGTGATGATCTTGTTCGCCGCTGCCTTTTCGTTGCGAGTAAATACCAGGCGCGGCGGCGGTACCTTAATGGTGCTTGCCGGGCTAACCACCGCCTTTTCGCTGTTCGTCCTCAATGACGTGGTCTTCGCCTTGGGATTGGCGGAGACGATACCAACGGTTTTGGCGGCGTGGACACCCGCCGGGGTCAGCATGCTGATCGCGATCGCGACGCTGTTGCATATGGAGGATGGCTGACGATCATCCTATTTGACCTAAGGCGCACCTAACGGGGTAGAATGCGGCCCTGTTTTTTGACGGCATCCATATCAGAGGCGGCGCGAGCCGAATTGTCAGACATGTATCGACTTTTGACGTTTACCGGATTGGCCGTCAGGGCGCTCGCCGGACGGCTGACTCTCATACTCGGCGCATTGGCACTATCGGTCTCGATCGGCCACGCCCAGGTCGAACGCATTGCCGTGGTGGTGAATGACGACGTCATCACAACGACAGATTTACGCAACCGCCTGACGCTCTCCTTGGTGGCCTCCGGCCTGCAGGCATCCCCGGAAAACCAACAGCGCCTCGCCCCCCAGATTCTGCGCACCTTGATCGATGAGCGGCTGCAAATGCAGGAGGCGAGACGGCTTGGCGTAGCAGTCGAGCAGCAAGAAATCGACCAGGCCATCGTGACCATTGCTCGGCGCAACAATTTGGCCCCCGGCGAATTCCTCGGGCTGCTTCAACGGTCCGGCGTCTCGCCGGCTACCTTGCAGGAACAGATCGAGACCCAGCTGGCCTGGCGCGATGTGGTGCGTAGCCGTCTCATGCCCTCGGTTCAGGTCGGCGATGCCGAGATTGACGATTTGGCCAGACAGATGGCCGCAACCGCCGGCCAACGCGAATATCTGGTCTCGGAGATTTTTCTTGGCATCGACGATCCCAGCCGCGAGGGGGAGATCGTGACCTTTGCCAATCAGTTGGCATCCCAAATTCGGCGGGGCGGCAATTTCGCCGCAGTTGCGGCACAGTTCAGCCAGGCCGTTGGCGCAGCCCAGGGCGGCGATGTCGGCTGGGTTCTGGAGGGTCAATTGGCCCCCGAGATCGACGCGATGCTCGGACAGATGAGCCCAGGTCAGGTCTCGGACCCGATCCGCACATTGTCCGGCTACCACATCGTCGCCCTGCGGGATACCCGCACGGCCACTATGCCAAGTCCGGACGATCGCGAGATAACACTGGCCCGGCTCATTCTTCCGTTCAGCGGCCCACCCAGCCAAGAAGAAGCCGAGCTTCTCGTTGTCGAGGCCCGCGAGGCGGCGCAAGGCGTGATCAGCTGCGAGGGAATAACCTCGGTCGCAGAGACCTTTGGCACGGCGCAGGCGTCGACGCCGCAAACCATCACGATCAGGCAACTGCCTGAGGGGCTGCGCGCGTTGGTCGAAGAACATCCTATCGGTCTGCCGACCGAACCGGTCGCAACGGCGGAAGGTGTGATCGTCTTCATGGTCTGCGACCGCGAGGGTCTGGAAGGATTTGCCCGCGACGATATGCGCGAGCAGTTGATGCAAGAACGGATCGACCTGCTGCAGCGCCGCTACCTGCGCGACCTGCGTGCGGCCGCCTTTGTGGAGATCCGCCTCTAAAAGCCAATCTGACGCAGGTCTGGCCATTCTGGGATGACCGGCCAACAAATCGCCGATCTGCCGCCGCTGCGCGAAGTGATCGCCACCCACGGGCTGGCTGCGCGCAAGGCGCTCGGACAGAATTTCCTGCTGGATCTCAATCTGACGACCCGCATTGCGCGCGCCGCTGGCGATCTATCAGGCTGCAACATCGTGGAAATCGGTCCGGGGCCAGGCGGGTTGACACGTGCGATCCTGATGGAGGGCGCGCAACGACTCGTCGCTGTGGAACGGGACCGGCGCTGCCTTGAGGCCCTGGAACCGCTAGTAGAATGCGCCAACGGGCGATTGGCGCTGGTCGACGCTGATGCGCTCAAGGTTGATCCGGTCGCGTTGATCGAAGCCCCCCGCGCGATCATCGCCAACCTTCCCTACAACATCGCGACACCGCTGCTGCTGCGCTGGCTAAAGTCCATCGACGCGTTTCAGGTCTTGGTATTGATGTTTCAAAAGGAGGTCGGCGATCGGCTCCTCGCCTCCCCAGGCTCCAAAACCTATGGGCGGTTGTCAGTGATCACCCAGTGGCGGGCGGAGGTTCAAGGCGTGATGACGTTGCCGGCACGGGCATTCACGCCAGCGCCGAAAGTCGAGTCGACCGTCGTGCGCCTGACCCCACGCCAGAATCCCGAGCCAGCAGCATTCGAAGCGATGGAAACGGTAACGGCAGCAGCATTCGGCCAACGCCGCAAGATGTTGCGATCAAGCCTAAGAACATTGTGCCGGGCCGATCAACTGCTCGCGGAAACGGGCTTGGACCCGACGGCACGGGCAGAGACCATCGACGTCGCCGGCTTTGCAGCGCTTGCCCGGGCCTATCAGGCCTCCAGGTCTGACTGAAGCGATCGGACAAAGTCGGAAACACCAAGCTGGCGATCAAGTCTCAGTCGCTCGCATTCCAGAATCGCCTGGACCCGATCGGTGCTCTCTGTGATGTCGCGATTGACGATGACGTAGTCATATTCCTGCCAGTGGCTCATTTCATCGCTCGCCTTGCCCATCCGGCCGGCAATCACCTCCTCGCTGTCCTGCGCTCGGCTACGCAACCGATCCTCCAGCGCGGAGGCGGATGGCGGTAGGATAAAGACGCTGACCAGATCGACGCGTGCCGCCTCGCGCAACTGCTGGGTGCCCTGCCAATCGATATCGAACAGAACATCCCGCCCGGCGCTCAGGGCGCGTTCGACCGCGGGCTGCGGGGTGCCATAGAAGTTGCCGAAGACATGAGCATGCTCAAGAAGCTGTTTGGCGGCCACCAGCCGCCGATACTCGGTTTCATCGATGAAGTGATAGTCCCTACCGTCAACCTCACCTTCTCTCGGCGGCCTGGTGGTTACCGAGACCGACATGTCGATCATCGAATCCCGTTCAAGCAGTGCCTTGGAGATGCTGGTCTTGCCCGCCCCGGAGGGCGACGACAGAACCAGCATCAGGCCGCGACGTTTTAGCAACTTTGGACGGTCGGCGTGAGTCGTCATTCGATGTTTTGAACCTGTTCGCGGAACTGGTCGACCGAGGCCTTTAGCGCTAACCCAATGCGTGTCAGTTCGACATCGGCCGACTTCGAACACAGTGTATTTGCCTCTCGATTGAACTCTTGGCACAGGAAATCGAGCCGACGGCCAACTGGCTCAGCGGCAGAGAGTAGCTCGCGCGCCTGTTCAATGTGAGCGTTCAACCGGTCAAGTTCCTCGCGCACATCCGCCTTGACCGCCAGCAACGCCACTTCCTGCATCAACCGATCCTCGGGCAAAGAGGGGCTGGCCGACAGCAGTTCGTCGACCTGCCGCTGCAGCCGTTCGCGCAAGGCCGAAGGCTGGGATGCCGCGGACCGACGCGCTTGCACAACGTTTTCGCCGATATTCGACAATTGCTCGCCCAACAAAACTGCAACCCGCGCGCCCTCGTCGGAGCGTGCGGCAACGAGGGCGCTTAGCGCGGCATCGAAATCCGCCATCAGCGCCTCGATCGCAGCTTCGCTGGCAATGCCATCCTGGTCGTCAACCGTCTCGATCACGCCGCGCACCGCGAGCAACGCATCAAGCCTAGGCCGCTCGACACCCTTTCCCTCAAGCTCAGTTGCCATTGCGAGCACCTGGTCCATAAGTCCCTGGTTGATCTGCAATCGCTGATCGGATTGGGTGCGATCAATTTGCAAGTTGATCGTTACATTGCCACGCGTCAGATGTTTCTTGGCGCGAGAGCGCACCTCACCGTCCAGTTGATCGAGCCCGTTGGGCAGGCGGAGTCTGACGTCCAGCCCCTTGCCGTTGACGCTGCGCAGTTCCCAGACCCAGCGAACGCCGTCGCTTTCGCCCTCGGCGCGGCCGAAGCCTGTCATGCTGTTTAGGCGCAATGGATCATTTGGGCTGGACACGGGAGGTACCTTGGCGCTGGGATAGGGCCTTCTTGTAGCCGGCTAACTTGCCTTCAACAACCACTGACCGCGGTTCATGCGCCACCCAAAATCGATCCTTATCACCGGCGCCTCGAGCGGTATCGGTAGAGCGCTAGCGATGACCTATGCGGCGCGGGATGTGCACCTCACCCTTATTGGCCGGGACTTGACCCGATTGGATGCGGTGGCAAAGGCGTGCGAGGCCAAGGGTGCGGCCGTGCGCAGCGCAACGATCGATGTCACCGACTGCGACTTCATGGCCGACTGGCTGGTGACCGTCGACCGCATGACGCCAATCGATCTGATTGTTGCCAATGCCGGCGTTTCCGGCGGTACGGCCGGATTGGAGGGCGCTGAAAGCGAAGATCAGGTGCGGCGCATTTTTGCGGTCAATCTCGATGGAGTCTTGAACACGATCGGCCCGCTTTTGCCCCGCATGGCCAAGCGTGGTCGCGGACAGGTGGCGCTCATGAGTTCGCTAGGCGCCTTCAAAGCCTTCCCCGGGGCACCGGCCTATTGCGCATCTAAAGTCGCCGTTCGCTTCTATGGGGAGGCGTTGCGTGGGGTCCTGAAACCGTCTGGCATCGAAGTTTCGGTCATTTGTCCTGGCTATGTCCGGTCGCCCATGACCGACAAAAACACGTTCAAGATGCCATTCCTGATGGACACCGATAAGGCAAGCCGCCTGATCAAGCATCGACTGGCCAAGGGACGCGGACGTATCGCCTTTCCATTTCCAGCCTACTTCGCGGCCTGGCTGCTCGGTTGGCTTCCCAATTGGATAACGGATCGATTTGTCGAACGCGCGCCGCGAAAGGCGCCGCTCGGCCGCTGGTCGGGATAAGCCGGTCTACCGGCCTCAATTCTCCTCAGCGGCGTCGCGCAATCGATACCATTCTGCTGCGTTGCGATTGTGCTCTTCCAGCGATTCGGCGAACGCGTGTCCACCCGACCCGTCGGCAACGAAGTAGAGATAGTTCGTGTCCTCCGGGTGCAAGGCGGCCTCGAGCGCCGCTCGGCCTGGGTTGGCGATCGGCCCCGGCGGCAATCCATCAACGACGTAGGTGTTGTAAGGCGATTCGTACTCCCAATCGGCCCGGGTTATCTCCCGGCCCAACGGTCCCTCGCCCAATGTAAGGGCATAGGCAACCGTCGGATCGGTCTGCAGCGGCATCCCCCGCTCAAGCCGATTGACGAAGACGCTGGCGACCAATGCGCGTTCCCCTGATACCCCAGTCTCTCGTTCAATGATCGACGCCAGAATGACCGCGTCCTCGGGCGTCTCTATCGGCAGACCTTCGGCGCGATCCTCCCACAGCTCGGCCACGGCGGCCTCCATGGATTCCGACATTCGGTCGAGGATCGCTTGCCGCTCCATCCCGCGGTCAAAATTGTAAGTCTCCGGCAGCAAAGTCCCTTCATCGGGGATCACTTCGATCTCGCCCGACAGCCGATCGTCCTCTTCCAACAAATCGATTACCTGATAGACCTGCCAGCCTTCAGGGATCGTGACGGAATGGACCACCGTCCGGCCTGACTCGATGATCTCCATGACTTCTTCACCGCTGACGCTGGGCGGAAAGGCATATTCGCCGAAGCGGAGACCACCCTGGGCGTCGGCGAGTACCACACCAGCCATGAACAGATAGCTGTTGTCGATCACACCCGCTGACTCAAGCTGTTCAGCGACTGCGGACAGGCCAACGCCTCTCGGGATCACGACAATTGTTTCGGATTGCAGCGGTCCCGGCCGACCGAATTGCCAAAAGGCGAAGGCCATGCCGGCAGCGACAAGCAACACCAGCGCGAACAGAACCGCTATCAAGCGTCCCAGCCAACGAAACATCGTCGGGCGATCTACTCCAGTTCTTTGAAGATCAGGCTAGCGTTGGTCCCGCCAAATCCGAAACTGTTCGAAAGGGCCGCTCGAACCGTCCGTTCCTTGGACTGAAGCGGCACCAAATCGACGCCGGCGCAGCCCTCCGACGGGTCATTCAAGTTGAGCGTGGGCGGCACAAGGTCGTTGCGCACGGCAAGGATGGAGTAAATCGCCTCCACCGCTCCCGCAGCGCCCAAAAGATGCCCAACCGCAGATTTGGTAGAGGACATCGAGACTCCGTCGATCGCATCACCGAAGAGGCGTTTGACGGCGCCGAGTTCAATCTCATCGCCCAGCGGCGTGGAGGTGCCGTGCGCGTTGATGTAGTCGACATCGTCGGGATCCATGCCCGCGCGCTTGAAGGCTGCGGCCATAGCCCGATAGGCGCCGCTGCCATCGGATGAAGGGGCCGTAATGTGATACGCATCGCCGGACATGCCGTAGCCCACGATCTCCGCATAGATCGTCGCGCCACGTTTCTTGGCATGCTCCAACTCTTCTAGTACGACCACGCCAGAACCCTCGCCCATGACAAAGCCATCCCGGCCTTTGTCGTAGGGTCTGGAAGCCTCGGTCGGCCGATCATTGTAGCCCGTGGAGAGTGCGCGCGAGGCGGCAAATCCAGCCAATCCTAAGCGACAAACCGGCGCCTCGGCCCCGCCAGCGACCATCACGTCCGCATCGTCCAACATGATCAGCCGGGCGGCGTCGCCAATCGCATGGGCGCCGGTCGAACAAGCGGTGACGACCGAGTGATTGGGGCCCTTAAAACCATAGCGGATCGAAACCTGACCAGAGGCCAGATTGATAAGAGCTGCAGGGATAAAGAAGGGCGAGATGCGTCGCGGCCCACGCTCCGACAAGGTCAGCGATCCATCGGCGATCCATTGCAGGCCGCCGATGCCTGATCCGATCAGAACACCCGTGCGAAACTGATCCTCGTCCGAGGTCGGCGTCCAGCCACTGTTTTCGACCGCCTCTTCGGCGGCCGCCATGGCGTAGATGATGAACTCGTCGTTCTTGCGTTGATCTTTGGGCGGCAGAACCGAGTCGATGTCGAAGGTTCCGTCGCTGCCATCGCCCCGCAGCATCTGGCCGGCAATGCGCGCCGGGAGATCTTCCACTTCGACGCGCTCGATGGCCCTGATGCCGGACTGGCCGGCCGTCAGACGTTGCCAATTCAGGTCCACACCGCATCCAAGCGGCGAGACCATTCCCATGCCTGTAACTACGACGCGTCTCATGATTCTACCCGCACGCTAATCCCGTCCGCACGTTTCGATTGAACACGCGTCGGCCATTCGACCGAAAGGCTGCTTCATGCAACCGAGCCAGCGCGGCGCCAGGCGCGTCAGTTCGGGTTGTTTTCGTCGATGAACGACACCGCGTCGCCGACCGTCACGATCTTCTCGGCCGCGTCGTCGGGAATCTCGATACCAAACTCTTCTTCAAACGCCATGACCAGTTCGACCGTATCGAGACTGTCAGCGCCGAGATCGTCGATAAAGCTGGCCTTTTCGGACACTTTATCTTCCTCAACACCCAGATGCTCGACAACGATCTTTTTCACGCGCTCGGCAACATCACTCATCTTTCAGGCCCTTCCGCAAGCTCATCCTTTTGTGGGGCGAACCCCTAAGAGATCGACGATCTCAGTCACGGCCACCTTGGTGTAAGGGGGCCACCCTCCAAAGAGGTGCAACGGAGCCGTCACATAACACACCAACCCACCCCTGACCAGCGCTCAGCGGCCGAGGTACCGGGCGAGAGGTGCGGGCGTTTAGCACGGCTTTACAACGCTCACAACTACCCACTGCCGCCTGGTAGTGGATATTTGGCTACATCATCGCCATCCCGCCATTGACATGCAGGGTCTGGCCGGTGACGTAGCCTGCTTCGTCGCTCGCCAAATAGGCAACACCATTTGCGATATCAACCGGTGTGCCCATTCGCGCCATCGGAATTACCGCGTTGATCTTGGCCTTCTGGTCATCGGTCAGCGCGTCGGTCATGGCACTGGCGACAAAGCCCGGTGCTACGCAGTTGACGGTGACCCCTCGATTGGCAACTTCGTTGGCGATCGACTTGGTCATGCCCACCATGCCCGCCTTACTGGCCGCGTAGTTGGCCTGGCCAGGATTGCCGGTGAACCCGACAACCGAGGTTATCCCGATGACCCGCCCCCAACGGCGGCGCATCATGCCCTTCATGGCTGCGCGGGTCAGACGGAACGCGCTGACAAGATTGACCTCAAGGACATCGGCGAAGTCTTCGTCCTTCATCCGCATAGAGAGATTGTCACGCGTCATGCCAGCATTGTTGACCAGGATGTCGACCTGGCCCAGGGCCGCTTCGGCCGCTTTGAACAGCGATTCGGTCGCCTCGGCGTCGGCCAGGTTTCCAGCGCAAACATGCGCGCGTTCGCCCAGACCAGAGGCCACCTCCTCAAGCTTGGCCTGCCGCGTGCCCGACAGTGCAACCGAGGCGCCTTGTGCGTGCAGCAATTCAGCGATCGCACGGCCGATGTCGCCCGACGCCCCAGTAACAAGAGCGCATTTTCCTGTGAGATCTAACATGTGAGAAACCTTTCCGAGCTATCGCTGAACGCGATCAAGATTGGCTGTCAACAAATGCGGCAATGTCAGCGGACCCGTTGATCGCAACGGAGGCCAGATCGCGATCGATACGCCGGACCAAGCCGGACAAGACCTTGCCGGCCCCGACCTCGGCAAACGTGTCGACACCGTAATCGCGCATCGCGGCAACGCTTTCCCGCCAACGGACCATGCCAGTCACCTGCTCAACAAGCAGCCGCCTTATGTCGTTGGGGTCGTCGATTGCCTGGGCTGTCACGTTGCAGACCAACGGCACCGCCGGCTTAACGATATCGATGCCGGCAAGGGCCTCCGCCATTTCATCGGCCGCCGGCTGCATCAAGCTGCAATGGAACGGCGCGCTGACGGGCAGCAGCACGCTGCGCCTGCCACCGCGTTCAGAAGACAGGGCCACCGCGCGCTCAACCGCCGACCGCGCTCCACTGATCACCACCTGTCCTGGCGCGTTATCATTGGCGGCGGCGCACACCTCGCCGTCGGCAGCATCCGCAGTGATCTCCTTCACCGCGTCAAGATCCAGACCCAAAATGGCGGCCATCGCACCCTCGCCGACCGGGACCGCGCGCTGCATTGCCTGCCCCCGCCGCTTCAGCAGCCGGGCCGTGTCCGACAATCCCAACGCACCGGCCGCCGCGAGGGCCGAATACTCGCCGAGACTGTGCCCGGCAACGTAGGCCGCCAAACCGTCGATCTGCTTTCCGACCTTGTTTTCCAGCACACGGATCACGGCCAACGATACCGCCATCAACGCCGGCTGTGCGTTCTCGGTCAACGTCAGGACATCCATGTCGCCGTCGAACATCAGGCCGGAGAGGTTTTGGCCCAATGCCTGATCGACCTCGTCGAACACCGCGCGGGCGACAGGCTCGGCCTCGGCCAGTTCCTTGCCCATACCGATGGCTTGACTGCCCTGACCTGGAAAAACGAATGCACGTGACATGGTCGCGGAGGCCTTGTTCTTGTTGTTTTACACCGCTGCGATCACAGCGATTTTCGCGGGAAACAGTGATAGTCTTTGGCATGCCCAAGTCAAGCGGTCGCCAGCATGAGCGCACGCTTGCGCTGCACCGCAAAATCTGTATAGTCGCGCGCTTCCGAAAAAGGAAACTCCTTGCCGATAACCCCAAACTTACTGGGACGGTCGGCTAGGCATGGGCGGCTGGCCGAGGCAATCGGCACAGCGCCATGCCGCGAACAGCCATAAGGAGCATGAAATGGCATTGTATGAGTGCGTGTTTATCGCACGCCAAGATGTCGCGTCTGCGCAGGTTGAGGCGCTGACGGAGGCATTTACCGAGATCATTACCGAGAATGGCGGGTCGGTCGCCAAGACCGAATATTGGGGCCTGAAAACCCTCGCCTATCGCATCAAGAAAAACCGCAAGGGTCACTACACCCTGATGAACATCGACGCACCGTTTGAAGCGGTGTCGGAGATGGAGCGTCAAATGCGGCTGCACGACGACGTGCTGCGCCAACTGGTTCTTCGCGTCGATGCCCATGAAGAGGGCCCGTCGGCCATGATGCAGAGCCGATCAAGCGGCCGCGACGGTCGCGACGGCAGGCGTGGCGACCGCGATGGCGGCCGCCCACCGCGCGAGAACCGGTACGGTGGCGATCGTTCGAGCAGCGATCGCCCGGCGCCAGCCCCTGAGACTACCGCCACGGAAGGAGCCGAAGCATGAGCCCCGCACCTGCCCGCCGGCCGTTTTTCCGCCGGCGCAAGACCTGCCCGTTCTCCGGCGCGAACGCCCCGGCGATCGACTACAAGGACACCAAGCTGCTCGGCCGTTTCGTGTCCGAGCGCGGCAAGATCGTCCCCAGCCGGATCACGGCGGTGTCGATCAAGAAGCAGCGTGAACTGGCACGCGCCATCAAGCGTGCTCGGTTCCTGGCGCTGCTGCCCTATTCGCAGAACTAGCGGAAGGGAGAGCAATCATGGAAGTCATTCTGCTCGAACGGATCGAGCGCTTGGGCCAAATGGGCGATGTCGTTCGCGTAAAGCCCGGCTATGCCCGTAACTACCTTTTGCCTAAGCAGAAGGCCCTTCGGGCGACCAAAGACAACCTCGCTCATTTCGAGACCCAGCGGGCCCAGTTGGAGACCCGCAATCTCGAACTGCGCACCGAGGCCGAAAAGGTCGCCGAGAAAGTCGACGGGACCAAGATCGTGGTCATCCGGCAGGCCGGCGAAAGCGGCCAGCTTTATGGCTCGGTCAGCGCCCGTGACATTGCCGAGTCACTAACCGCGGACGGTTTCAGCGTCGACAAGAGCCAGGTCGCAATCGATCGGCCGATCAAGACGCTGGGCTTGTTCGGTGTGCGCATCACCCTCCACCCTGAGGTGGCGTCCAGCGTTACGGTCAACGTCGCAAGGTCGGCGGAAGAGGCCGAGATGCAGGATCAACGCGGTGGCATGATCACCGCCGATATCCTGGACGCTGAAGAGCGCGAGGCAGATCGCGCGGCTGCCGAAGCTGCCATCAACGCCGATCTTCTCGAAAATCCCGAGGAAGCCGAAGCCGCGCAGGCCGAAGAGGAAGAAGAGCCTCAAGCCTGACGCTATCGACCAACTTTTGGATACCAACGGCCGAGTCGTCATCGACTCGGCCGTTTTTCGTTCTGCGGAACGAAAGCAAAACGCTTAGGCGGAATCACCTCATTCAACACTCAGCGCGCGACTCTTGTAAAAATCCACAAGAAAATTCGTACAACTCATTGAAAATAGATGATTTTATTTTTTGTCCACAGGAAGGTCCACATCCTGTCCTTGGGTTAAACAGATCGGCTGTGTAGCAATGCGTTCGTTTGGCCAGCGGATTCAGCTATAGCTTTGTCCATGGACCCCACACATCCGACGACAGATTTACCCGGCAACGTCGCCATCCTGCAGACTGGCGAGAACGGTGCGCCTTCCTATCGGAGCCTTCCTCAGAACGAAGAGGCTGAGCAGGCCTTGCTTGGTGCGATTCTCGTCAACAATGCGGTGATCGATCGAGTGGGCGAATATCTGAAGCCCGACCATTTCTTTTACCCGGCCCATGGCCGCATCTACGCTGCGTGCCTGCGCTTTCACGAGCGCCACCGCGTGGCCGACCCGGTGTCGCTCAAAGGCTATTTCGAGCAGGACGGCGATCTGCAGGATATCGGCGGGGCCGAGTATCTGGCAGATCTCGCCTCCAGCGTCGTCACGGTGGTCAACGCCGATGACTACGGGCGCACGATCCACGAGCTTCACTTGCGTCGACGCCTGATTGCTTTGGGCGAAGAGATGGTAAACGACGCCTACCGGCAGGACGTCGAGGAGGACGCAACCACACAGATCCAAAGCGCCGAGGAATCGCTCTATCAGCTCGCCGAAGCCGGCGACTTCGATTCCGGCTTCCGCGGTTTTAGCGAGGTCTTGAAGATCGCGCTGGAGAACGCCAGCACAGCGCTCAACCGGGACAGCCATCTGACCGGCATCACGACGGGCCTGAGCGATTTGGACAAGATGCTCGGCGGGCTTCAGAAGTCGGATCTGATAATTCTTGCCGGCCGCCCCGGCATGGGCAAGTCGGCGCTCGCCGCCAACATCGCGTTCAATGCCGCCAAGGCCTATTTGAACAGCGGCGGCAAGGAAGGCGCGGTTTCTGGGTTCTTTGCCTTGGAGATGTCGGCTGAGCAGCTCGCGACACGTATCTTGTCGGAGGAATCGGAGATCCCTTCGGAAAAAATCCGCAAAGGGGAAATGAGCAAGAAGGCCGACTTCCCGCGCCTCGTCACGGCGGCGAATCTCATCGACCGAGTTCCGCTTTTCATCGACGATACCGCGGGCCTGACCCTCACCCAGCTCCGCACGCGTGCCCTGCGCCTTAAACGCCAACATAATCTCGGCATGATCGTGGTCGACTATCTGCAATTGATGCGCCCAAGCGGTTCATCCAGAACGGACAATCGGGTCCAGGAGATTTCGGAGATTACGCGCGGGCTGAAGATGATCGCCAAAGATTTGGACCTGCCTGTGCTGGCGCTCTCGCAACTCAGCCGCGCGGTCGAACAGCGCGAGGACAAGAGACCCCAACTGGCTGATCTGCGCGAATCCGGGTCAATCGAACAAGACGCCGATGTGGTCAGCTTTATCTATCGAGACGCCTATTATGTCGGAAAGCGCGAACCGTCGATGGGCACCCCCGACCACGTCGAGTGGCAAGCGGAAATGGACAAGGTGCACAATCTTGCCGATCTCATCATCGCAAAGCAGCGCCATGGGCCGACAGGAACGGTCCGACTACATTTCGAGGGCGCCTATACCCGCTTCACCAATCTCGAACGACGATTTGGCGACGATCTCTAGCGCATCGGCCAGCGCGGCATCGGATGCTGTCCTGACCATCGATCTTGACGCGCTGGCCGGCAATTATCGCAAGCTGTCCGCCCTGGTTGCCCCAGCGCGCTGTGCGGCCGTGGTCAAGGCCAATGCCTACGGTACCGGCATTGACCAAGCAGCGCCTTGTCTTTGGAAGGCCGGCGCTCGGCTGTTTTTTGTCGCGCAACTTCAAGAAGGCCTGACCGTTCGAGACCTTTTGCCCGACGCTGAAATAGGCATCTTGAACGGACTCATGCCCGGGGCCGAACGGGTTTACCGAGATCATCGGCTGATTCCGGTCCTGAATGATTTTGGCCAATTGCGCCGTTGGTCCGACGAAGCCAGTAGGGTCGACCAGCGCCTGCCCGCTTTCATCCATCTCGATACCGGCATGAACCGGCTTGGGTTGGAGCCCAACGAGCAGAAGTTGCTCGTTGACGATCCAGGGCTTTTGTCGTCGCTCGATATCAGCGGTTGGCTCACTCATCTGGCCTGTGCCGATGATCGCAGCCATCCAATGACCGTGCAGCAGCGATCGACCTTTGCTGCCCTCGTCGAACGGCTTCCGCCGGCGCCCGCAAGCCTGGCGAACTCCTACGGTATCTTTCACGGAAGCGAACTGCACTTTGACATCGTGCGGCCTGGCTGCGCGCTGTACGGTGTCAATCCCACGCCGGAGGCCGCCAACCCGATGCATCAAATTGTTCGGCTGGACGCGCGAATCCTGCAGACGCGCCGCGTTGACAGGCATATGTCGGTTGGCTACGGTGCCGACCACTCGATCACCCAGCCTGGGAAAATCGCAACAATTGCAGCGGGTTACGCAGACGGACTGCTTCGCGCAACAAGCGGCAAAGGCTCCGTTTGCATTGCCGGGCACGTCGCGCCGGTGGTCGGCAGGCTGTCAATGGATTTGATCACCGTGGATGTGACCCACATTCCTGAAAACCACACAACACCTGGTTCCATGGCCACCATCATCGGCGCCCATCGCACGGTCGACGACGTTGCTCGCGAGGCTGGGACGATCGGATACGAGGTCCTTACCTCGCTAGGCGCCCGCTATGCGCGCCGCTATACCGGCGCGGACGGATAGCGGCATATGCGGTTTCTTCGGGCGATTGGCAGGGCCTTCCTGCGCTTTCTTGCAGCCACCGGCCGGCTGGTGCTGTTCACGCTGACCAGCCTTTCCTATTGCTTTCGGCCGCCGATCTATTTCCGGCAGATCCTGCGCCAGATGGTCGAGATCGGTTACTACTCGCTGCCTGTCGTGGGCCTGACCACCCTGTTTACGGGCATGGTGCTCACGCTTCAAAGTGCTGACGGGTTTGGCGAGTTTGGCGACGAAAACGCCGTTGCCTCGATCCTCGTGCTTTCGGTCACCCGCGAACTGGCGCCAGTATTGGCGGGATTGATGGTGGCCGGCCGCATCGGCGCCTCGATGGCCGCCGAGATCGGCACGATGCGGGTTACGGAGCAAATCGACGCCCTGACCACGCTAGCAACCAACCCGTTCCGCTATCTTGTGGTGCCGCGTCTGATCGGCGGCATGACCATGCTTCCGCTTCTGGTCGTGATCGGTAACATCATCGGCGTGTTCGGTGGCTTTCTAATTGCGATCTACGAGCTTGGCTTTAACGGGCACCAATTCATCGCCAGGGCATGGGACGCGCTTGAATGGATCGGCGTGATTTCGGGTCTCGTGAAGGCAGCAGTTTTCGGCTTTCTGATCGCCCTAATGGGTTGTTATCACGGCTATCATTCCAAGGGCGGCGCGCAAGGCGTCGGTATGGCGACCACCAATTCGGTGGTGTCCGCTTCCATTCTGATCTTGAGCTTCAACTATCTGATCACCGGCCTCTTCTTCGCGACCTGACCGCCTGACGCCATGACCCAAACGCCAAAAATCAGACTTCGGGACGTGCACAAGCGCTTTGGCTCTCTGCGCGTCCTGCGCGGTATCGATCTGGAGATCGAGGCCGGCGAATCGCTAGTGGTCATCGGCGGCTCCGGCACCGGCAAATCGGTATTGCTGAAATCTGTGCTGGGACTGCTGGAGCCCGATCAGGGCACGATCGAGATCGATGGCGAAGATACCACCCGCCTGCGCGGTGCACAGCGTACAGATCTGCTCTCCCGTTTTGGAATGTTGTTCCAAGGCGGCGCCTTGTTCGACAGTTTAACCGTCTGGCAGAACATCGCGTTCCAAGGTTTGCAGCGGCGTACGCTCAAGCGTTCCGACGCGCACGATCTTGCGGTCCGCAAGCTGGCCGATGTCGGGCTGCAATCCGACGTGGCCAATATGATGCCGGTGCAGCTTTCCGGCGGCATGCAAAAGCGCGTTGCCCTCGCCCGCGCGATCGCAACCGACCCTGAGATCATTTTTTTCGACGAGCCCACCACCGGCCTTGACCCGATCATGGGCGACGTCATCAACGATCTTATCGTCAAGTGCACCAAGGAGCTCGGCGCGACGGCTTTGTCGATCACCCACGACATGGCCTCGGCGCGGAAAATCGCCGACAAGATAGCCATGCTCTACGAAGGCGAATTGATCTGGCAGGGGGCCGCGACGGCAATCGACGACAGCAACAACCCTTATGTCGATCAGTTCATTCACGGCCGAGCCGAAGGCCCGATTAAGATGCCCATCGAGGCAGACTGAGAGCCGCCGGAATGGCGCGTCGCGCGGCCCAATTTGTGTGCCAGAGTTGCGGCACCGTTCATGCCAAATGGGCCGGCAGATGTGAGGCTTGCGGCGCCTGGAACAGCATCGTCGAAGAACAGGCGCCCGACGCTGTGCCAAAGGGTCTCGATAGCAGGCCTGGCCGCCAAATCGACTTCGCCGACCTTGCCACGGCTGCACCTGATGCGCCGCGACTTGCGACCGGGATTAGCGAGTTCGACCGGGTTTGCGGCGGCGGGCTGGTGCCCGGCTCGGCAATCCTGATTGGCGGCGATCCCGGCATTGGAAAATCGACATTACTGCTGCAGGTCGCCTGCCGATTGGCGGGCGACCGCCCCACGATCTATGTCTCCGGCGAAGAGGCGGTCGAGCAAATCCGACTACGAGCCGCCCGGCTAGGTATGCAGGCAGCCCCGGTATCTCTGGCAGCGGCAACGAATGTCCGTGACATCGTCGCCAGCTTGGACGCCCTCGACGGTAACGGCCTTGTGGTGATCGATTCGATCCAGACCATGTACATCGACGCGTTGGAAAGCGCGCCTGGGACGGTGGGCCAGGTTCGCGCTAGTGCATCCGAGCTGATTCGGGTGGCGAAACGAAGAGGGCTCTGCCTGCTGCTGGTCGGACACGTGACCAAGGACGGCGCGATCGCCGGCCCCCGCGTTTTGGAGCATATGGTCGATGCGGTTCTCTATTTCGAAGGCGAGCGGGGGCACCAATTCCGCATATTGCGGGGCGTTAAGAATCGCTTTGGTGCCACCAACGAGATCGGCGTTTTCGAGATGACCGATGCTGGCCTGATGGAGGTTTCCAATCCGTCAGAGCTGTTCTTGGCCGAGCGTTCGGGCGAAGTGTCCGGCGCTGCCGTCTTCGCGGGCATGGAGGGTACCCGACCCGTCCTTGTGGAAGTACAGGCCCTGGTCGCGCCTTCTCCCCTCGGTACGCCACGCCGGGCGGTAGTTGGCTGGGACAGCGCGCGTTTGTCCATGGTTCTCGCCGTCTTGGAGGCGCGCTGCGGCGTCGCGATCGGACCCAATGATGTGTATCTGAATGTGGCCGGCGGCCTGCGAATCAACGAACCGGCAGCCGATTTGGCTGTGGCTGCGGCGCTTGTCTCGTCGCTCACCGGCACACCGGTGCCGGCAGATACGGTCGTGTTCGGAGAGATCGGTCTTTCCGGAGAGGTGCGCGGCGTCAGCCAGACCGACCTTAGGCTTCGCGAGGCTGCAAAACTGGGCTTCGGTCGGGCGATCCTACCGTCACGGACCCAGCGTCGAAATCGTAACAAGGGCTTGTCTGGCGGTCCCGAGTTGCGCGAGATTGGCCATCTGGCCGAATTGCTGCCGATCCTGGGCGCGCCTCGGGATGCCGGCTAGCTGCAGTACCGAGTTCTGACCGCAACATCGAGCCAAAGCGGAGCGCATCGTGGAAGACTGGCCAATCGGCCCCGGGGATCTGGCGGTTCTCATCATCCTGCTGCTGTCGGCTATCGTCGCCTTCGTACGCGGCTTTGTGCGCGAGTTCTTGGGCATCCTCGCCTGGATTGGCGCGGCGATCGTGACGCTGTACGTGTTCCCGGACGCCCAACCGTTTTTGCGGCAGTACATCTCGATCGACTGGATGGCGGACCTGATTACAGGGCTTGCGATCTTTATCGTCAGCCTCGTGGTCTTCTCCACCCTCGCCCATTTCGCAGCGCGCGGGGTCAGGACATCGGCCCTTAGTGCCGTCGACCGATCTCTAGGATTCCTGTTTGGACTTGTACGCGGGGCCATCCTGGTCTGCTTGGCATATCTCGTCCTGGTGTATGCCAGCGAGGATGGCGAGTTGCCGACCTGGGTAGAAGACGCGCGATCGCGGCCCTTCGTCGAACAGGGCGCAGCATGGCTGGTTGGCCTCGTGCCCGAGGACTCCTTCAACACCGGCGGGCAGTTTGACGATCTTCGTGGCCGCTTGGGCAATGATCTGGGACCGTCGCTGCGCGATATCAGTCAGCCGCAACCGGCAACGGCGAATGAGGATGCAAGCGATGGCGCAAACGGTTATAACGAGCGCCAACGCGGCGACCTGAACCGCGTTATCGAGACCGCACAGTAGCCGACCCCCAACGGGCACCTAAGCGTGCCTGACGTGCGCGAAAGGTTAGACCGCACACAAATGCCGCTTTCCCATGGCCCCAAAGAGGGCAAACCGGGCGATCCAAACGAAGCCACGACACTACCGTGGGACGACAAGCTGCATGAAGAATGCGGCGTGTTCGGCATCTTCGGGCACAGCGACGCCGCGGCTCTGACCGCGCTGGGCCTGCACGCGCTTCAGCATCGCGGCCAAGAGGCCTGCGGAATCGTCGCCAGCGACGGCCAGCAGTTCAATGCCCATCGCGCACTCGGCCATGTGGGCGACAATTTTGAGCGCCCGGAGGTGGTCGAAGCGCTCAGCGGCAGCCTGGCGATCGGTCACAACCGCTATTCGACCACGGGCGCGACCCTGCTGCGAAACGTCCAACCGCTATTTGCCGACTTTGACTTTGGCGGCTTTGCCATCGGCCATAACGGCAATCTGACAAACGCCTACCAACTTCGGCGACAACTGGTCCGAAGAGGCAGCATCTTTCAATCGACGATGGACACCGAGGTCATCGTCCATCTGATGGCTACCAGCCGAGGCGGTAATGTGATCGACCGCCTCGTCGAAGCGCTGCGCCAAGTGGAGGGCGCCTATTCGGTTATCGCCATGACCAAGGATCAGGTGATCGGCGTGCGCGACCCACTGGGCGTGCGTCCCATGGTGCTCGGCGAGCTAGAGGGCACGGACGGGTCGGTGAGCCACATCCTGGCCTCAGAGACCTGCGCCCTCGATATCATCGACGCGAAATTCGTTCGCGAGGTGAAGCCGGGTGAGCTGATCGTTCTCGACAAACAGGGTGTGACCAGCATCAAACCGTTCCTGCCGGCCGAGCAGCGCTTTTGTATCTTCGAGTACATCTACTTTGCCCGCCCTGACAGCGTGGTTGAGGGCGAGTCGGTCTATAATGCGCGTCAGAGAATCGGTGCGGAGTTGGCTCGAGAAGCACCTGTACCGGCCGATGCGGTCGTTCCGGTACCGGATAGCGGGGTGCCCGCCGCACTTGGCTATTCCGCTGCCAGCGGCATTCCGTTCGAGCTCGGAATCATCCGCAATCACTATGTCGGCCGGACTTTCATAGAACCCACCGATCAGATCCGGCATCTCGGCGTCAGATTGAAACACAATGCCAACCGCTCGATCTTGGCTGGCAAGCGGGTGATCCTGGTTGACGATTCGATCGTGCGCGGCACCACCAGCAAGAAGATCGTCCAGATGGTCCGCGCCGCCGGCGCGAGCGAAGTGCATATGCGAATATCCAGCCCGCCGACCATGCATCCCTGCTTTTACGGAATCGACACGCCGGCGCAGGAATCGCTGTTCGCGTACAACCATTCCGTCGATGAAATGGCAGCACTGATCGGCGTCGACAGTCTGGCCTACATCACGATTGACGGTCTCTATCGGGCCATGAGCGGGCAGGCACGCGATCCCGCCGCGCCGCGCTACTGCGACGCTTGCTTTTCGGGAGAATACCCAACCGCGCTGCCCGACCGAGAAGAGGCCAGCAAGCAGCCGGAACTTTCTTTCCTGACGGAACGTCACGCAGTCTGAGTTCATGCCAAAACGTCTAGAGGGACGCGTCGCCCTGGTCACCGGCGCTTCACGTGGAATCGGCGCGGCCGTCGCCAAGCGCTATGCCGAGGAAGGCGCCCGGCTGATCTTGGTGGCCCGTACTGTCGGAGGTCTGGAAGAGGTCGACGATCATGTTCAGTCGGTCGGCGCCAAGGCGACGCTGGTGCCCATGGACTTGGCGGAGCATAGCCTGATAGACCAGCTAGGCGCCTCGATCTTCGAGCGTTTCGGCAAATTGGATGTGATGGTGGCCAATGCCGGGCACCTTGGCACGCTGAGCCCGGTGGCCCACGGCAATCCAACGATGTGGCAGCAGGTCCTGAACGTCAACCTGCTGGCCAACCAGCGGTTGGTCCGGTCCATGGACCCACTATTGCGGGCGTCAAGCCATGCCAGCGCCATCTTCGTTACGGCGCCGCAAGGCGGCGAGCCGAAGCCCTTTTGGTCGGCCTATGCGGTATCGAAGGCCGGGCTGGAGATGATGGTTCGGATGTATGCCGCCGAGGTTGCGAAGTCGGGAATTCGGGTCAATCTGATCGATCCGGGGAAGGTCAGCACCTCTCTGCGCGGGCATGCTTTCCCGGGCGAGCGCGAAGACGCCCATCCAATCGGGAAATCGCTGATGGATCGCTTCGTCGAGCTGGCCGCCCGTGATTGCCCTTATCACGGTGCCCGCATTGCCTTCGAAGACAAAATCGACGGAACTGCTTCCAATGGTGCCATACTCGCGGCCTCTGCAGCACGGTCCGACGCGTGAGCGCTTCGCTTTTGGCCATCGCCAAGGGCTACCCTTACGAGGCCCCCACCGAGTCCTTTGTCTATCGTGACGGGGTCGAACAGCCCCTCGCCTTGACTGAAGACGGCGGCTTGCCGATCGATAGCTGGCGGAATGACGGACGCGTCCCCGTTTTAGCCTACGGCGCAAACCGTTCGGCAAGCGCATTGGCGCGCAAGTTCGCCGATTGGCCAGAGGGAACGGCCATCCCGGTAACCCGAGCCCAACTGCGCGACCACGATATTGTCTATTCATCGCATCTGTCCCGGTACGGCTCGGCGCCTGCAAAAATCGACCGGGTCGACGGGGTGACCGTCGAAATCAGCGTCGTCTGGCTCACCGGCCCACAATTGACACGAATGCACGAGACGGAGGGCGCCCAAAACTACCGCTTCGATCGGTTGGACGGTCTGGAATTGGCGCTTGATGACGGCGAGGCAGTACTGACCAGCGTGTTTGCCTATATCGGCAAGCGGCCAAGCCTCAATCACGACGGGGCGCCCATCCCGCTGGCCAAGATCCAGGCCAAGGACCGACGGCACCCGCCGCTCGATCAAACCGGCGTCCTCAAACTTATCCGCAATCGACTGGCGCCCGGTGCACCCTTGGACGCCTTTATCCTTCAAAGCATTGCCTGCCCCGTAACCCGACAGCAGCGGACCGACCGTCTCGGACAGTTGGGTGGCAATCTGACGGGAGACCCCGCAGCCTAGGACTTGTCCGCGTAAGGATTGCGGCCTTGTCGTAACTGTAAGCGGATAGGAACGCCTTCCAAATCGAAGGATTGACGCAATCCGTTGATCAAGTAGCGCACATAGGAGTCCGGCACTTGGGCGGCCCGCGTGGTCCAGAGCGCGAAGGTCGGCGGCCGCGCCTTTACCTGGGTTATGTACCGCAGCTTCAACCGTCGGCCCGACACAGTCGGCGGCGGATGCGCCTCGACCATGCCTTGAAACCAGCGATTGAGCGGTCCGGTGGGCACACGGCGGTTCCAGACTTCGTAGAGCGCCAAAACCGCATCCATCATCCGGTCGAGATTACGCCGCTTCAAAGCCGAGATCGTCACGGTTGGAATGCCTCGCGCCTGCGGCAGCGAGGTTTCCAATCGATCCCGTAGTCGTGCAAGCGACGCCGAACGGTCGCTGACCGCGTCCCATTTGTTGATCGCGATCAACAGGGCGCGGCCCTCATCGAGCGTCCGGCGGGCAATGGTCAGATCCTGCTTGTCCAAGATCGCATCGGCGTCCAATACCAATAGGACGATCTGGGCGTGTTTCACTGAATTCAGCCCGTCCGAGACGCTGAGCCGTTCGACCTTATCCGTCACTTTCGACCGGCGGCGCATGCCGGCGGTATCGACCAGCCGAATGGAACGGTCGCGCCACCGCCAATCGACGGCGATGGCATCGCGGGTTATGCCGGCCTCCGGCCCCGTCAAGACCCTGTCCTCGCCGATCAGCGCGTTGATCAGCGTCGACTTGCCGACATTCGGCCGACCGACGATAGCCAGTTGAATAACGCGATCGTCATCAGACTCATCGTTCGAACCGTCGTCGCCTTCCGGTTCGGCTTGCTTTTCCGTCTCCGCTCGCTTGGCATCATAAAGAGGCATGATCTTTTCGGCCAAATCAGCGGTACCCAAACCGTGTTCGGCAGAAATCGCGATCGGTTCGCCTAAGCCAAGTTCAAACGCCTCTAACAACCCAGGTTCGCTGGCTCGGCCTTCGCACTTGTTTGCGAGCAGGAAGACGGGAACCGAGGCTCGGCGCAGCCATTGGGCAAAGTGGCGGTCCAGAGGCGTCACCCCTACCCGCGCATCGATCAGAAGCAGCGCGATATCCGCTTCGCCCAGGGCCTGTTCCGTTTGGCGGCGCATACGCGCCTCTAAACTGTCGTCAAATGCCTCTTCCAGACCAGCGGTGTCGATGACCGTGAACTGCATCCGGCCCAGACTGGCCTCGCCGGCGCGTCGATCCCTGGTAACGCCCGGCGTGTCATCCACCAATGCCAATCGTTTGCCGACCAGACGATTGAACAGCGTCGATTTGCCGACATTGGGCCGGCCGATGATGGCGACGGTAAATCCCATAACGTGGACGGGGCGCCAACCCCGCCCCCCTAGAGGTCAGCGATAGGCAGACAGCCTGCCATCGTCGGAAAGAATGTAGAGCGTGCCGTCTGCAATGACCGGTGCCACCGTAGTCCCGGAACCCGGGTCGAAGCCACCGACGATCTCGCCGGTTTGCGCCGACGCGATCACGCCTTCGCCCTCGCTGGAGACCAAGATCAGCGAATTGTCTGCCAAGACCGGGCCAGCCCAGACAATGGAGCCGATCCTGTCCTCCGGGTTTTGCCAACGTGCCAACTCGGTAACCCAGCGGATGTTTCCGGTGTTTCTTTCCAAGGCCAGCAGTTCGGCGTTGCCGGTGACCAAAAAGATGGTATCGCCGGCGACAACCGGTGTTTGAACCCCACCGAAGCGCTGCTCCCAAATCCGCGCGCCGGACCGAAGGTCGATGCCCGCCATACGGCCGCTATGGCTAACCGCCAGGATCAAATTGCTGTCAATGACCGGCCCCGCCTCAATGTCGGCCAGGGCCGCCAAGGCTGCGGTCTGACGCAGCGAGATCAAGCTGTCGGTCCAAGCGAGTCGGCCATTTTCAGGCCTCAACGCGTACACCTCGCCGGAGGAGTAAGGCACCACGACCACACCAGTACCAACGGACGGTGCCGCGCCACCCAATAAGCCCGCTGTTTCCAGTAGGCCCGAATGACCCCACACCGGTGCCCCAGTCGCGGCATCGAAGGCCTCCGTACGGTTCTCAACCGAGACAGCGTAGACCCGATTTCCAGCGAACATCGGCGCGGCCCGGATCGGGGCGCCCATTTCTTCCAGCCAGACCAAGGCCCCGTTCTGGGGATCAAGGGCGACAACCTCGCCGAAGCCCGTCGTGGCATAGACCAGCCCGGCGCCGTAGGCCACGCCGCCGCCGAGCGGGGCGCTATTTTCCTCCGGCGATGCCACGCGCACCTGCCAGACTTGACCGCCATTTTCGGTATCCAGCGCGGTTACACGCCCGACGGCGTCGGCAGCATAGACACGGCCATTGGCCACGACAGGCGGGTTCAGTAACCGGCGGCTCGAGCTTGAGCCGGAGCCGATACTGCTGGTCCAAACACGTTGGAAAGGAATATTCAGCTGAAGATGGCCCGACGATTGCGTCGACGTGCGGTTTGACACTGGCCAGTCGACGTTTCGCTGGGGCGGCGGCAAGGTGATGGGTACTGCCGCCAACTCGGGGGCCACGACAAGTTCACCAGCCTCCGGCAGCACTGCCACCCGCTCGCCAGGCAATCTCGGCCCCTCGGCCTCGCCAAACCAAAGGTTGTTGATCGTTTCACAGGCCGACAGCCCCAGAGAAAGCGGCACGATCAGCACCAGAACTCGAAGCAGGCGAGGCATGCGATATCTCATGGTAGTCTTCCTATTCAGCCAGCAACGCGGCCATTGAGGACGCACGATCCCGAAGCCCTGGAGGCACGGTGTTATCGTCGCGCAAATCTTCGTAGATCTGCAAGGCCTCGGCGTTATCACCCTGGCGGATGGCCAGCAATGCCGTCAACTCGCGAGCTGAGTGGCGCCACGGATTGTCGGCCGCCGTCAGAGGCAGCAATTCGTCGGCCAGTTCAGCAGGATTGGCCGTGTCTATCGAATGCAGTACCGCAAGATAGACCGCCAGATCCGTCCAAATCGCCGAAATATTGCTGTCAGAAGCAACCGCGCGATACCCCGCCACGGCCCCTTCCAGATCGCCGCTGTTCGCCATCAGAGCCGCGCTGTTCAAGCGGGCCATTGCAGCCAGGTCGCCCCCGGTTTCTTGGGCGTAGGATGATAGCGCCTCGATCCCGGCGCTCTCATCCTCTTGGGCGATCGAGAGGGCCGCGATCAGTTCAGCGCCGCCCCGCTCAACCTGTGCGCGGCTGTAATTTTGCCACAGGACGTAGCCGCCGACGGCCAGTATCACAACAACCGCGGCGGCAACCACCAAGGTTCCATACTTTTTCCAAAGCGCCTTGGCCCTATCTTCCTTTAGGGCTTCCTCAACCTCGCGGAAAATCTCGCTGTCGCTCATGCTATCCCTTTAACGGTCTTTCCCGTAGGTTTCGTGCCATGCAAACCTGCACGCGCCGGGCGGTCGAATTCGATTGACCGGGCGGCTTAGCAAGGCCCCAACAACGGGTCAAGCATGGCCCGATCAGCCGGACTGGACGGACGGGTTTATTTCGGCGACAGTAATGACACAAACATGACAAAGTGCATCAACAGTTGAGCATCCGCGCGACAGCATGACCTCTATCGTTCGATTGGCAGACTATCGCCACCGTAAGAGCCGGGTTTTCTTCAATCGGGCGGAACTGTCGCAATTGCTGACACTGTATTCCACCAGGGTAGCCAGAGGCGAATGGCGCGACTACGCCATCGATCATTCCACCGGCGTCGCCATATTCTCGATATTCCGCCACGCCAATGAACGGCCGATCTACGCGATTGCGAAATCACTGTCGGGTGGCGAAACGGACTATTCGATCTTCGACCAGCATCGCCGGCTCGGCCGGTCCCGGTCTCTTCGGGACGTACTGGACTCCTTCAACAAGAAACCAAGGCTGGTGAAAGACTAGCAGCCATGGCCGCCGATCGTCGCGTCTCGACCAAGGAACTGGTTGTCCTTGGCTCGGAGGCTGATCTTGGACGCATCGGACACCTGATCGTGATCGTATTGCCCCTAAAATACTTTGTTCGCACAGAGGCTAACTTATGATGCCAGGTGTCTATCGAGGGAGGACTAAAAACATGACTCGCACACCAACCGTTCTAACCGGCCTGGCGCTAACCGCGATGCTGTCCATTAACGGCTCCGCGGTCGCGCAAGATACGCCGGAAGACGTCTCCGCCGCTTGTGCAGCAGCGTCCAACCTACCGGCGGCCGTCTGCGATTGCGTCGGGGAGGATTCGACAGATCTAACGGGGGACCAGCGGGCCTTTTATGTCGCCGCCCTTGAAGGCAATGACGCTGAGACGGCCCGACTGCGCGGCGCTATGAGCGTAGACGAGATTGCCGGCATCGCGACCTTTATGCGCGTGGCACCGGCGAACTGCGTCCAATAGCCAGGGCGGCGGCCGTCCCTGTTACTTCACTGGGGCGTCATCCGAGGCCCCCTCGGGCGGGATCTCAGGAACGCCACCCTCCAACGATGAAGATGCGTCTGCCGCCGTCGCGGTCGAGGTTGTCGTCCCTTCGTCCGCAACCGCCTCTGCCTCCTCCGTAGCAGCCGGATTGTCAATGCCGCTCTCGGGTTCATCCAATAGCAGAACTTCCGGATCGGTTATCAGAGACCGGGCAATCGCCACGCGCTGCATCGTACCGTAGGATAATACGACGGTGTCAATTAGCTGCGGGCGAAGCATAGCCGGCGCCCTCGGGAGATCCGGGTTGGCCTCTATGTTCCAACGGGGTTCGACGGTTTCGGCAAGCTCGGTTATTCGTGACATCCAGCTCGCGTCAAGCTCTGGGAAGGCCTGCATGGCAATGTTGCCGCCTTCGGAAGCCGGTAACTGCGACCAGGCAAGCAACATGCCGAGATACAGCTCGCTAACCTCGTAAGTTTGAGTGCACAAATCCGCAAGCGCCGGATCGGAGGTTTGTTCCGGCATATCGGGCCCGCACAGCAAGACAAGTGCGGCCCAGGCGGCACGAGAATGGTCGTCGTAACCGGTCGGCGTCCAGTTTGCATCCAGTGCTGCAGCTGGAGTGAACGCCAAACTTGCAGCGACCAGCGTCGTTGCGCCGGCACATTTGGACACAGGCGACACCAAACGGCGACGCCTGACAGAATCTGACCCCATCACTCCGATTCCCTCCCATCGACTTGAATCTATTTCTTCGGCGAGAACCAGACCCTCCGCAAATTCGGCTCACCAATTTCAATCTTAGCACGCAAGGCCGAGTGAAGCACAATCGGTGTCGAGGCTTCTCGATTCCGCTGCATGGCGGCCATTCGGAAGCTTGTCGGCCAGCTTGGGTCCAAAGTGTTAGGGTCCGCGCTGCCATGACTGACGCCGCACAGCCCCAAGCCTCATTGAAGGCCGATAGCCGAGTCATTGCGGTGGTTGGGCTGGCCCATTTCGCCAGCCATTTCTATCAACTCTCCTTCCCGCCGCTGTTCTTCTTCATGCGGCAGGATTTCGGCGTCACCTATGCCGAACTCGGCGTGGTTATGGCTTGCTTCTATGTGGCATCTGGCCTCACACAGGCCCTAGCTGGCGTCCTCGTTGATCGAGCCGGTGGCAGCCGAGTCCTGATCGCCGGCACGGCGCTGCTGACGGTTTCGATCGCGGCAGCCGGCCTGGCGCCCAATTATCTGTCTCTTATCGTCTTCGCCGTCTTCGCCGGTCTGGGCAACAGCATCTACCACCCCGCTGACCTCTCGATCCTGAGCCTGCAAGTTAGCGAGCGCCGGCTTGGCCGGGCTTACGCTGTCCACTCCTTCACTGGCATGATTGGATATGCGTCGGCGCCTCTGATCTTGACCGTGCTTGCGGAATGGTTGAGCTGGCGCGGCGCGTTGCTTGCGGCCGGCACCGTCGGCGTGATCGCGGTGATCGTGCTGGTCCTGAACCGAGACTGCCTCGACACCAGCCACCGCATGAGCCCACGCCGGTCGGCCTCGACACTCTCGCACCAGTCGGCAATAGCCGGCTATCTTCGATTAATCGCCGCGCCCGCGATATTGCTCGCATTCGTATTCTTCACGCTGAACTCATCCATCCAGATCGGTTTTCAGACCTTCGCGGACACCGCTCTGAAGCAGCTGTTCTCGATCACACCGGACATCGCCGCCGCCGGGCTGACAACCTTGCTGATGGGCATCGCGGGCGGGGTGTTGATTGGCGGGCTAATCGCCGATCGAACGGAGCGACACGATTTGGTTTCGGTGACCGGCATGGTCTTGTCGACGGTACTGTTGTTGGTCCTGACACTGTCCGGTGTTGGCGTAGCACTGATGTTCCTGCTGCTCGTTGGAATCGGAGCGACCTTTGGGGTCACACTGCCGTCCCGCGACCAAATCGTGCGCAAGGCCGCCACACCCAGCACGGCCGGTAAAGTTTTTGGATTCGTCTATTCCGGGCTCGATCTCGGCGCGACGATAGCGCCCCTTGGTCTCGCCTGGATGTTGGACGCCGAGACGCCAGTCACCTACTTCGTGACAATCGCGGTGTTGATGGTGTTGGTCATTCCAACAGTCCTGCAGACCAAGCGCAGCGTGGGCCGAGCGATGAGTGCGACGCCCTAAAGCTCGGTCCTCAGAGGCCTGTCGAGCAGCCCTCTGATCGCGGACCTGATATCGACACCATGGTGAAGAACAGCGTTCACCGCCTCGCAGATCGGTAGTTCAACGCCAAGTGCTCGCGCGGCAGCCGTCACCGTTTGGGCGTTTTCGACTCCTTCGACCACCGACCGCCGGCCCGACAAAAGGTCTGCCATAGAACTGCCCTCTCCGAGGCCGATGCCGAACGCCATGTTGCGGCTCTGAGGGCTGGAGCACGTTAGCGAGAGGTCGCCTAGGCCCGAAAGCCCCATCAGCGTTTCGGCACGTGCCCCGCGCGCCACAGCCAGCCGCGCGATTTCGGCAAGACCACGCGTGACAAGCGCAGCCCTGGCGTTCGAACCCAGATCCAGTCCGGTGGCAATGCCGCTGGCGATGGCGATGACGTTCTTCACCGCGCCGCCGATCTGCACGCCCACAAGATCGTCCGAAAGATAGGGGCGAAAGGCCGGCGTTCGGATCGCGGTCGCCACCGCATGGGTGTCGGCGCCCGGAAGCGCCAGGGTGATTGCCGTCGGCAAGCCGCGCGCGACCTCGCCCGCGAAGGTCGGCCCGGTCAGCACGCCGACAGGATGTCCCGGTAGCTCCTCGCCCGCGATATCCGCCATCAGGGCGCCGCTGTCAGCCTCGATTCCCTTGGCGCAGAGGATGATCGGCACCCGGCCCGGCAGATTGCCTGCCATCCGGCTGCACAGATCCCGGACATAGGTCGACGGCACGACCAGCAAGACCGCCTCTTGGCCCTCGCATGCGGCACTTAGATCCGAGGTGGCCCGCAGCGATGGCGGCAGATCGATCCCCGGCAGAAAATCCGGGCTGAGATGATCGGCGTTGATCTTGTCGGACAGTTCTGGCCGGCGCGCCCACAAGACGACATCTCGTCCCGCCCGCGCCAAGATGGCGGCCAACGCCGTACCCCAGGCGCCAGCACCGATGACAGCAATTCGTTCAAGTGCCATTGGGCATGATGCCTTCCGTAGCTTTGCGAAAACCGGATAACGGAACGCCCACTAGTCCGATCGGACAACAGGTGGGGATGATGAAGTGCCATATACAGACGCAATTCGCGTCTTTGTCGATTACCAGGCTTGTCGTAAAGTCCTGAATACTCAGGGCTGTTCGAACCGGCCGCAGGCAACAACCAAACCAGATGAAACACAGGAATGGGGAAGCACAAATGACCTTACGCAAACTCGCCTTACGCCTAACGCTTGGATTGGGCGCTGCGGCGCTGACAATCGGCCTTGCCTCTGCTGAGCCGCTGCATCTCAGGATCGTTCATTTCAACGACATCGACCGTATGGGCGACGACGACGGTGCTGGCGGTCTTGCGAAACTCGCCACCGTGATTGCCGAAGCGCGCGAGGGTGCCGACAATCTGTTGGTGACCCATGGCGGCGACACAATCTCGCCGTCGATCCTGGCCAGCATCGACGAAGGCGCACACTTCATCGACCTTCTGAACCAGCTTGACATCGACGTCATGGTGCTCGGCAACCATGAGTATGATTTCGGCCCGGAAGTCATGATGCAGCGCGTGGCCGAGGCACAATTCCCCGTTGTTTCAGCCAACTCCGTCAATCCGGACGGGTCGATCCCCGAGGGCGTTCTTGCCAACACCACGTTTGACTATGGCGATTGGACGATCGGCGTCTTCGGCCTGACCACGCCGTCCACCGTCGACCGCGCCAGCCCAGCCCCGGTTTCGTTCCTTGATGTTACCGAGACGGCGGCGGCGCAGGCGGCCGAGTTGGAAGAGGCCGGCGCTGACTTCGTCATTGCCCTTGCCCACACAACGGTCGCCGAGGATATGGCGCTGATGCAGCAAGGGGCCGTGCCGCTCATTCTGGGCGGCGATGACCATGACCTGCGCATCAACTGGTTCGGCGGCACCGCCTTTGTTGAATCCAACAGCCAGGCCGATTTCGTCACCGTCATAGACTTGGTCATGGATCGCGACGATGAGGACCAGGTCTTCTGGCACGCCAGCTACGACGTAATCAACACGTTGAATGTCGAGCCACATGAAGACATGGCAGCCGCGGTTGCCGTCTACGAGAACCAGCTTGATGAAGAGCTTGGCGTCGAAATCGGTTCGACTGGGACGACCATGAACACCGACCGCCAGATGGTGCGCACCGGCGAAAATGCGTTCGGCAACTTGGTTGCGGATTCCATGCGCGAAGCCGTCGGTGCCGATATCGGCTTTACCAATGGCGGCGGCATTCGGGCCGGTCGCGAGTATACGCCAGGGACCGTGATCCAACGTCGCGACATTTTGGAAGAACTGCCGTTTGGAAACCGCACCGTGCTGCTTGAGGTAACCGGCGCGGACGTCATGGAAGCACTCGAAAACGGCTTCAGCCGCATTGAGGATGTCGCCGGCCGGTTCCCGCACGTCTCCGGCCTGACGGTCGAGTATGCACCGAGCCGTCCCTCGGGCGAACGCGTTGTGTCCGTCATGGTTGGCGACCAGCCGCTCGACGCTTCGGCGACCTACCTGCTGGCCACCAACGATTACATGGCCGGCGGTGGCGATGGCTACGGCGTCTTCACCAATGCTCGGGTCATCATCGACGGCACCTCCGGCGAATTGATGGCGGGCCAGGTGATGAATGCGATCGCTGCAGCCGGCGAAGTCTCGCCGGAGGTTGAGGGACGGCTGACGATCGTCGAATAGCCTTTAAACTCATAGACTTATTTGGGGGGAGCCATCGCGCTCCCCCTTTTTGTTGCGCAGAGAAATTCAATATGTTACTAATGAGTCACATATGGAGGTAGACCAGACCGATCAGATCTGGAAGGCGCTGTCGGATCCGACCCGGCGGACAATTCTGGACCTGCTGCACCGGCAGCCCCGTCTGACCGGCGAATTGGCCGACGCGTTCGACCTGTCGCGCTTTGCCGTGATGAAGCATCTGAACGTGTTGGAAAATGCCGGCTTGGTGGTGGTGAGGCGCGAAGGGCGCAAGCGCTGGAACCATCTGAACGCAGCGCCGCTCAGGGCGATTTATGAGCGCTGGGTGCGTGCCTACCAGGACAGGTGGGCAACCACGCTGTTTCAGCTAAAGCAGTTCGCGGAGTTGGAAGAAGGAACGGACATGACAGAGGCCAATGCCAGCAAGTTCCGCGAGGTTCATATCGAACAAGCCCACGACATCGCCGCTCCAGTCGAGATCGTATTCGACGCGCTGGTCAATAAGGTCAGCCAATGGTGGCGCCCACCTTTCGTCCATCGGCCGGAAACCAAGCAACTAACACTGGAACCCCATCTCGGCGGCCGCCTTTACGAGGACTGGGGCGATGGTGACGGCATGGTGCTGGGCTTCGTCACTACCCTAAAACGCCCCGAAGAGCTGCGGGTGACAGGCTCGATCGGCATGCGCGGACCGGTCAGCGGCGAGGTGCGTTTCGAACTAGCCGAGGAACACGGCGGCACCAGAATCAACCTCTCCCACCAGGCGCTGGGCGTCACCGACGAGGAGAACGAAGCCAACTATCGCGGCGGCTGGGAAGAACTGATCGGCGTCAATTTGCGTGCGCTGATCGAACCGAAACCCTGACCACATCATCGAGGGAGGACATCATGGCGTTCACAATCAAGGATTTTGCCGGAAAGAGGATCGCACCCATTGTCGCGGGCTTGGCGCTTGTTGCGACGAGCTTGCCCGCCGCTGCGGCTTGCGAGGCCGGTGCGGCCGATCCTGCCGCCAGCATCGACGTTATCCAGACCTCGACCACGGCGATTTGGGATCAGAAGGACGCAGACGCGATCGATCGCTACATATCGGCCGATTACGTTGAGCACACCGCCGATCCATCCATGCCGCCGGGCATCGAAGGATTCCGCATGGTCCATGCTGCATTCACGGGCGGTTTCCCTGACTTGACCATTGAGTTCGACGAGCAATTGGCCAGCGGCGACTATGTCGCCTCGCGTGTCGTGCTGCGCGGGACCAATACCGGCTCGTTCATGGGCATGGAGCCGACGGGCCAGGCAGTCGAGGTACGCGGCATCCGACTTGACCGGGTCTGCGACGGCCAGATTGTCGAGCATTGGGCCGTGGTCGACGTGCCCGGCATGATGGCTCAGCTACAAGGAAACTGACGCTCATGACAGCCGACCCCATGGATCGGTTCGAACCACTGCTGGCCCGCGACGGTGTGACCAAAGGCAAGATCTTCGGCATGCCGTCGCTGCTGATCAATGGTAATGCGGCCCTATCGGCGACTGACAGTGGGATCATCTATCGGCTCGACGAAGGCGGCATCGTCGAGGCGTCGAAGATCGAGGGGGCCGGCCACTTCGTCCCCTTCGGCAAGGGGCCGCCAATGAAAGCCTGGATCGAAGTACCGCTCAAGGCCGATGCGGATTGGCTTGGCTTGGCCGAACTCTCCTTGGCCTTCGCGGGCGCTATGCCGCCCAAGAAGGCCAAGGCAAAGAAGAAACCCTAGTCGGCCTCTTTGCGCTGCTCGACCACCTTGTCGGCGTCACGGCCCGACAATTCGGACAGATGATCGAACTCAGCCGTATAGCTGCCGACGCCCTGGGTCAGCGAGCGGATCTCCACGATTAGGTCGGACATCTCCGAGCGCGGCAGGAAGGCGTCGACCCGATCCCAACCGCTCCAACTCGGATGGCTGTCAAAACCTTGGATCTGACCACGCCTGGTGCTGAGCAGCCGCTGCATGCGTGGCGTGTGCTCGCTCGGGACGCCGATCGACACTTTCCAAATCTGCTCCAGCAAGATCGGCTGGCAATCGGGCAGCGCTTCGGCCATCGCCTGACGGCCCGCCGTGCGGAAGGCCTGCTCTGACGAGTCGACCGCGTGATGCTGACCGTCGACAAGGGTCACCGAGACATCGACGACAGGGAAGCCGAGCGGTCCGCGATCGAGATAGTCGTTAACGCCGCGCTCGACAGCAGGGATAAAGCCACGCGGTACGGCACCGCCCACCACCTTATCGGTGAAGGTGAAGCCGGTGCCACGCGGCAGCGGCGCAATCTCGACAGTTACATCGGCAAACTGGCCGTGGCCACCCGTCTGGCGCTTGAAGCGGGCATGCTGTGTCTTGGGTTTGCGGATGGTTTCCTTGTAAGGCACCTCCGGCCGGCTGCCCGTTACCGCGACGTTGAACTTACGACGCAGGTGGTCGAGGGCGATCTGCAATTGGATCTCGCCCTGCCCTTCCAGCACCAGCTGTCCCGTGCCTTCAACGTGGCCGTAGCGAAGGGAAGCGTCCTCCTCACAGAGTTTCTGGAGGGCCCCGGTCAACTTCACCTCGTCGCCTCTGTTTTCGGCGGCGACGGCGAGGCCGTAGACCGGTGCGGGCGGCTCCGGCCAAAGCTCGGGCCTGCTGATTGCGTCGCCGGATAGGATATCGCCGGTTTGCGGCTCCTCGAGGCGGTTGAAGGCGACAATTTCGCCAGCGCCGGCCTTGTCCAGCCGGTCGGTCTGTCCCCCCTGGACGGAGTACATGCCGCCGATCTTCAGGCCGCCAAGCGATTGTCCCAGCGCCACATCGCCGCGCCAGACACGGGCGTAGGACATGCGGCCCGCATGGGGGACGAGGCTGGTGGCAAACACCTGCGCCATGGGCGAACCATCCGGCAGGCCAAGCCGCTCCACTGTTTCGTCCAGCGTCGGCGCATCGTGCCGCAGCGATTTCAGGAGGCGAATGACGCCAAATCCGGGTTCCGCTGCCCCCAACATAACCGGCGCAATCAGATCGCTGGCTAGGTCCTTCTTGAGCTGTTCGTAGATTTCGTCCCGCGCCGGCTGGACATCTTCGAGCAGTTGCTCAAGCAAAGCGTCATCGAAGTCGGCCAGGCTCTCCAGCAGCTCCTGTCGAGCCTCCTGCTCGCGGTCCTGCATGTCGCCCGGTATTTGAATGAGTTCGGACGCCTCACCGGGTTTATACTTGTAAGCCCGTTCCGGGATCAGATCGACATAGCCGGTTATCGACTCGCCATCGCGGATCGGCACCTGGCGCAAGATCAGCTTGCGCGCCGACACTTGCTGCAACGCGTCCATCAGATCGCGGACCCGAACATCCGCATTGTCCATCTTATTGATGAAGATGATGTGCGGAATAGCGAGATCGTTCAGCGTCCTCAAGACCGGCTGAAGTCCGGCAATCCTGTCGATCACCGGTTCGCAAACAACGACGGCCGCGTCGGCTGCCATCAAGGTGGTTTCCGAGAGATAGGACAGCTCGACCGCTCCGGGGCAGTCCAGGATGCTCCACTCCTCCCCCAAATAGGAAAAGCGCGCCATGTTCACCTCGGTGGACATCTGGCGCGCTCTGGCTTCGTCGGAGCTGTCGCCGACTGTGTTGCCCTCTTTGATGGTCCCTTTACGGGGTATGGCCCCCGCCGCATTCAACAACGCTTCCGCCAATGAGGTCTTGCCAGCGGATTGCGGGCCGATCAGCGCGACGCATCTGGGGCCAGCCGGTTTGCGTTCTGAAGACACGGGGTATCCTCCCTTCCCAATCTCAGTTTTTTGACGCCGGTTCTATGCCGACCGTAGGAACCTTCAATTGAAAGCCCGATAGCATTCAGGCGCAACCTCTCATTGCCAAAAAATGCCATCTGATTGTCATCAATCGCTCGAGGCGCGGTCTTTGGCATAGCGGCAGATGACGGCAATGACCGAGTCCATCGTG
>JBCCER010000010.1:0-50967 GCA_039030175.1 Pseudomonadota bacterium | reverse complement strand
CGTGAGTGCAACGAGAAAGTCATGGTGTTTTCCTACACTTGAGAACCCGGCAATGGCTAGGCGCGGCCGGGCGTGGAACCAATTTTCGGCTTGATATCTTTTGCACGCGCTTCACTCAAGCCCGTCAAAGATGGTTGACCGGCGAGAAACGAGAATGTCGCAGACTGCGCCGCCCTCGGCCCAGCAAAGCTTCACAGCCATTTGACTCTGTTCAAACGCTGTTTGGCCCCATCCTGATGATATGAAGTCGCTCATACTGTTCCTGGTCTTGGTGTTCGTGGTCGGTTCGGCGCACGCGCAGCCGGGCAGTTGGCAACGCGAGTTTCCTCTGACCGACTGGCAGACGAGATCTATTGAGTTTGACGAGATCCTCTCGGGCGGGCCGCCACGAGATGGCATTCCATCGATCGACGCCCCCACCTTCCGTCCGGTCGACCAGATTGAAGATCTTGGCCCAGACGAGCCCGTGTTGAGCGTGGAGATCAACGGCGATGCGCGAGCCTATCCGCTGCGCGTCATGACCTGGCACGAGATCGTCAACGACACGGTGGGCGGTGAGCCGGTCGCGGTAACGTACTGTCCGCTGTGCAACTCGGGCATCGTGTTCGAGCGCACAGTTGACGGAATGGTGTTGGATTTCGGAACCACTGGCCGGCTCAGAAATTCGGACCTGGTCATGTACGACCGCCAGACAGAGACGTGGTGGCAGCAATTCCTCGGCGAGGGCATCATCGGCGCCCAAACCGGCGTGCGATTGACGATGGTTCCAGCAAGACTGGAGAGTTGGAGTCTTTTCGCCGAGCGGCATCCTGGCGGGCAGGTTCTGGTGCCGAACCAGACTACCGGGCGCGCCTACGGGCGCAATCCCTATGTCGCCTATGACAGCTCCGTAACGCCTTTTTTGTATCGCGGTGATTATGACGGACCAGGCGGCGCGCTCTCGAGAGTCGTCGCTGTAGGCGATCAGGCATGGCTGCTGTCGGCCTTGCGTGAAAGCGGATCGATTGAGTCGGGAGACCTCGTTCTCACGTGGACGGAGGGTCAGAATTCAGCGCTGGATACCAGTCGGATCGATCAGGGTCGCGATGTCGGCAATGTCGTCGTCCAACGACGCATGGCGGACGGATCCTTACAGGATGTCCCTTACGATGTGCCATTTGCCTTTGCTTTTGCGGCCTTCTATCCGGACGCGACTATTCACGCGACGTCGAATTAAGGCCCTCAGAAAGTCTCGACCCAGGGCCTCAACTCGACTTCCCAAGTCCAGGCGCTGCGATCTTGTTGCGCGACCTGCCAATAGGTTTGGGCGATGGCATCCGAGTCCAGCATGCTGTCCGGCCGATCCGCTGACTGATCTCGTCCGGGCGGAAGAATTCCGCCATCGATGACGAAATGGGCAACATGGATGCCCTTGGGCGCTAGTTCCCTCGCCATGCTTTGAGCCAGACCGCGCAGTGCGAACTTGCCCATAGCAAACGGGGCTGATTGGGCATAGCCCTTCACGCTGGCCGAAGCGCCCGTGAACAAGATCGCCCCCTGCTCTTTCGGCGTCATGCGTCGCGCTGCCTGCTGACCGACCAGGAAGCCGCCAAAGGCCGTGACCGCTAGCGCCCTTTGCACATCGGCGGGGTCGAGATCGGCGACAGGACCTCTGCTGCGAGCGCTGGGGTTGAAGACGACCAGATCAGGTTCGCCCAGCTTGGCGTCTACCTGATCGAACAGAGCCGCGACCTGATCGGTTTGGGATACGTCGCAAGCGAAGCGCTCCGCCCCGGTCTCGGCCGCCAAATCGGCAAGGCGGTCGGGCTGGCGCGCGGCCAGACCGACACGCAATCCCTGCTGACACAACAGGCGTGCAAGCGCGCCGCTGAGGCCGGCACCAGCGCCAACAATCAGGGCGGTCGTAAAGGTAGGCTTAGTCAAAGCAGATCCTCGACGTCATCAAGCAACGAGGGACGGCAAGAGCGCCTAGGCAGTGCCGATCCTCGCAGCGTCTGGTCCATAAACCGCACGGATCACCTGTGGGTCGACCGCGAGATCGAGCGAGAACTCGTCTCGCAGCGCCTTGAAGGCAGCGAGCGTTTCTTCCACATCGGTCTGCTGGTGCCTTGCCGTTGGGATCATCCGGAACAGGGCCATGCCGCGCGGCACGACCGGATAGACCACAGGCGAGACGAAGACGCCCCGCTGACGCAGATAGCGCGACCAGGTCATACAATCGACAACACGCGCGCTTGGCAGAAGCACGGGGACCACTGGGGACGGCACCTGCTGGACCTCAAATCCCATAGAGCGCAGGCCGTCGCCGAGCAACCGGGACATCTTCCACATGTGCCGGCGGCGCTCGTCGCCCTGGGTCGCCATCAATTCCAACGTGCGCTGCGCCGTCTTGACGAAGATCATCGGCAGGCTCTTGGCGAACATCTGGCTGCGCGCGTTGTATTTGATCCACTCGACCACCGAATGCTCGCTGGCCGAAAACCCGCCGATGGACGCGAAGGCCTTGGCAAAGGTGCTGAAATAGATGTCGGTTCCATCCATCACGCCGTGAAGCGCCGATGCGCCGCGCCCATCAGGACCGACAACGCCAAAGCCATGAGCATCGTCGACAAACAGGCGAGCGTTGTATTTCTCCTTCAACTCGACTATGCCATCCAGTGGTGCGCAGTCACCGGTCATGCCGAAGATGCCTTCGGTCAGGATCAGCACGCCACCCTTCGTCCGGTTCTGAACGCTCTTCAAGATGCGCTCAAGCGAGCCCAGGTCGTTATGTCTAAAGACGCGCAGATTGCGTCCGGTTGCGGACATCCTGGCGGCGTCGACAATGCACGCATGCGACATTTTGTCCATGATCAGAATGTCGTCGGGTTCAGTCATGGCCTGAATAGTGCCCAGGACACCCAGATAGCCATAGTTGAACAAGACCGAATCAGGCTTGCCGCAAATCTCCGCTAAACTGCGCTCCAAATCCAAGTGCGGCGTGGTCGTGCCGGACATCATCCGGGATCCCATCGGACCGCTGGCGCCCCATTCGTTGGCGGTCTCGGCTGCCACGCGCCTTAGATCTTCTTCGCCCGCAAAGCCCAAATAGTCATTAACCGACCACATGACGCAGTCACGGCCGTCGAAATGCATGCGTGGGCCGGGCTTATCGTCCAGCAATGGGCGGGTAAAATAGCTGTCACCCTGCTGGCGCTGGGGCCCAAAATTGCCTTCTGCCGTGTTGCACTTGTCGAAAATATCGAACCTGGCCTCCGAGTTGCGGGCAACCCGTTCGGCACTGTCCGGATCATTGGTGGCGACAGAGAAGGCATCCACGGATACCGCGAACCCCTTGCCGTTCTCGCCACTATGCTCAGCTTTCAACGACCGATCCTCGCTCATACAGTGAATTGGAACGCACTTAGCACCGCCAAGGATTGGGGTCTAGGCGGGTTGGCACAAAGATACGCACAGGAGATAGACCGTCCACCGCATATTGAAAGACTATTCTGGACCGGGCGCTCACAGATCTTGGCACTAAAACGAGCCGGGAAGCAAAACCCGTCGGCTGTACGCACTTTGCAAGGATGTTCGATTTATCAGACATGATAGGTCTAGTAACGAACTGTGGCCATTTTGGTCGTGCTATTTGATTGTTGCACCCAGAATTTTAAGTTGAAGGACCAACCTTACGAGTTAGTCGAATTTGCAAAGGGGATCAACCATGCGTCTCGACAGTCCGCGCCGGCGTCAACATCTGGCCGAAGTTGCTGAGCGTCTGCCCGAACATGTGGCTAGGCTTTCCTGGTCGGCCGAACGCCTACGCGAGGAGCGCAAGAACAAGCTGCGCGAGACCCTCGCCTTCGCCGCTAAGAGGTCTGCCTGGCACGCTGAGCGGCTGGCCGAGATCGACATCGCAAGCTTTACAGAAGAAGACATTCGGACCCTACCGACCATGTCAAAAGCCGATGTCATGTCGAATTGGGACCGGATCGTGACGGACCCAAGGCTTAGCTTGGAGCTCGCCAACGCGAACATCACATCTAAACTGCGGGGCGAAACGACGGATTACTATCTATTCGACGAGTATCAGATTTTCGCCACCGGCGGCTCCTCGGGGACGCGCGGCGTGTTTATTTGGGGCTGGGAGGAATTCATCCAGATTTCATGCTCCACTTTCCGATACCAGATGCGCGACAGGCCACCAGAAAGCCTTACGGGTCGCCGCATGCTGGCTGTGGTCGAAGCTGGCGAGACTGTGCATGGCAGCGCGTTTTTGTACTCGGTCTCGACCGACCCGGAGGAAGAGATTGCCTGGTTTCCGGCGGACACCCCGCCGGCAAAACTCGTCGCCGAACTGAACGCGGCGCAACCAAGCCACCTAATCGGATATTCGTCGACCATCGAGCTGCTTGCTGGCGAAGCCATGGCCGGCAATCTTACGATTAAGCCAGAACATGTGGCGACAAACTCCGAGCCCTTGATGCCGGAAGCACGGGTTGCCGTGCACAAGGCGTGGGGTATCGAGCCCAACAACATGTGGGGCAGTGTCGAAGTTGGTATACTAGGCGTCGAGGCCGATGACCATGTAGGTATGTATGTGTCGGATGATCTCGCGATTTGTGAGATTGTCGACAAGGACAACAATCCGACCACCGACCCCGATCGGATTGACAAGCTTCTGGTCACCTCGCTGTTTGGCCGAAGCATGCCACTGATCAGGTACGAGCTAACCGACATCGTAATTCCAATGGAGAAGCCGAGCGGCAACAACTCGGTCTATTCCATGATTTCGGAGATCCGTGGCCGCTCGGACGATGCCTTCAAGTATGCGGACGACGTTCTGATTCATCCCATGGTGTTTAGAACGCCCTTGGGCCAAAACCCGATGATCGAACAGTATCAGGTTCGTCAAACAGAGCATGGGGCTGATATTGGGGTGATCGCACGCGGCGCGGTCGACATCGACCGCTTGCATGCCGACATTGTCAAAGCGCTCCAGAGCCGGGGCCTCGAACGCCCGGAGATCGGCATCCGCATCGTCGAGACGCTCGAACACCACAAAGAGACGGGCAAAATGAAGCGCTTCATTCCGCTTCATCGCTAGCGAGTAGGCGGAACATTGAGACACTGCTGCGCCAACCACCCTGAAGAGCTTAGCGTTGCGCCGGTGGCGATGCCTCGATAGTCTGTCGCCGGACGCTAGAAGCCGCCTTGGAGGAAACTCTTATGTCCGCGACGCTTGGTAACTATTTCCGCGCCTTCGTCTGGGCTCTGGTCGGGTCGATTCTCGCCGGTGTTTACTTCTACCCGCTAGGGGGCGATGGCGGCTTAGTTGGTCTCAATTTTGTAGTTTTCAACACGATTGGCCTCTACGTCGTGGCCTTAATCTTGTCCTACTACCCAACCGAACAAGTGCCGTTCTACAAACGGTTCCTGGGTTATCACGGCGTTGAATCCGCGACGATTTTCCTACTCGTGATCGAGGCGTCGGTCATTGGGGTGCTTGTCGCCTACTGGCTTTTGGGGGTGGTGGTGTCGTTCCTAAGCCTGTGGACCATGACAGTTGGGTCCAGCTGGGCGGCGGCACATTTCATCGTTTCGGCCGGGATTCTTCTTTATGCCTGGCATCGCAGCCGCCGGATGGATACGCCATCGGGCTGGTATCTGCCGCCGATCGCGATCGTTCTCGTCCTACTGCTGGTGCCGATGGCCTATGAAGGTTTACTGTTCCAATAAACCGGTGCTTTTCCGGCTGCGCCGTGCCCGTTTCGGGCTGATCTGGCTTGCAGCGCCTCTGGTGGCGTTGTCTTTGGCGGCATGCGACAGCACACGCGTTGGCGGCAGCGGCAATAATGACGGTGCGCGCGGAACCGTGTCGCTATCGCTGCCGCTTTAGCGTCTTCCGGGTTGAGCGGCGTAAAGTGAGGCCGAGACCCGGCCGGAGAAAGCTTAGCCGTTTACAGCGACGGGCTGATCACCGACGGCCACCGGCCGGTCATAGAAGGCCGTCGTCAAGTCGGTCGTCACTGCCGTCTCGCCACAGATTGGACACTCAACGGTCGGCCCTAACCGTCGCGCGATAAAGTGGTGCCCGCTGCCGCATTGGATTTGATATCCTTGCGCCAGGCGTCGCTCAATCTGCATGCTTATGGTCCCCATTTGATCGGAACTAACCGGACTGCGGCTGGGTTTCAGGTGGCCCTTGGAGATGCGTGATTCCAGCAAATTCTTTTCAGATTTGTGAAAGAAAAATCATCGCAAACGCGGCCAAATCGCAAACAAGGAAAGGGCCGCCCGAAGGCGGCCCTTCTCACCTGAAAGTTTGCTCAATCCACTGTATCCAGCGCCTTGCGAAGCGTATCGACGATCTGATCGATTTGCGACCGATCGATGATCAACGGCGGCGTCAAGGCAAGGATGTCAGCGGTTACTCGCGCCATCACGCCAGCTTCGTACGCAGCGACAAAGGCCTCAAAGCCCCGCTTTCCAGGCGCGCCAGCTCGCGGCTGCAACTCGATCGCACCGACTAGTCCGAGATTGCGAATATCGATGATATGCCGCGCGTCTTTCAGGCTGTGCAGCGCATCCTCCCAATAGGGCGCCAATTCGGCGGCACGCTCGAACAGCCCTTCTTCCAGGTAGGTGTCTAGCGCGGCGTGCGAGGCGGCACACGCCATGGGATGGGCCGAATAGGTGTAGCCATGGAACAGTTCGATCGCCCCGTCCGGCGCATTGTCCATAAAGGCATCATGGATGTCCTTGCGGGCGAACACAGCGCCCATTGGAACCGCACCGTTGGTGATGCCTTTAGCGGTGGTCACAAGATCAGGCTGGACGCCAAAGTAATCCACGGCAAACGGCGCGCCCAGACGGCCGAAGCCGGTGATGACCTCATCGAAGATCAGCAAGATGCCATGCTTGTCACAGATCTCACGCAGTCGCTGCAAGTAGCCCTTGGGTGGCAGGAGAACGCCCGCCGAGCCGGCGAAGGGCTCGACAATGACGGCAGCCACAGTCGACGGATCATGAAGCGTGCAAATCCGCTCCAAATCGTCGGCCAAGTGTGCCCCCCATTCCGGCTGGCCTCGACTGAAGGCCTGGTGCTCAAGATCATGGGTGTGCCGCATGTGGTCGACACCCGTCAGCATGGTCCCAAAGAACTTCCGGTTGTTAACAATACCACCGACGGAAATGCCGCCGAAGCCGACGCCGTGATAGCCCTTCTCACGACCGATCAGTCGTGTACGCTGGCCGTCGCCACGTACATGATGATAGGCCAGCGCGATCTTCAGCGCGGTATCGACAGCTTCTGAACCGGAATTGACGAAAAAAACGTTGTCCAAATCACCGGGCATCAGGTTGGCCAGGCGAGACGCCAAATCGAAGGCGCGGGGATGCCCCATCTGAAAGGCTGGGGAATAGTCCAATTCGGCGGCCTGACGCCGAACGGCTTCAACGATGCGCGGCGCACAGTGCCCCGCATTGACGCACCAAAGGCCAGCAGCACCGTCGAGAACATCACGACCATCGGCTGTCTTGTAGTACATGCCCTTGGCACCCACGATCATCCGTGGCGCCTGCTTGAACTGCCGATTGGCGGTGAACGGCATCCAGAACGCATCCAGATCGTTCGGCATTAGTGTGGCTTGGCCTCTCGGCAGGGCGTCATCCATTTCAACAATCCTTAACTTAGTCGTCGTTATCGGCACCCTAGGGTCGCGTCTGCGTTCGAGCAAGACTTGGCCGAGCATGGCAGGTCAACAATGCCTTTCGTTCTAAACGTCAGCTGCCTCCGGTACGATCTGCTCTCGATAACGGTGATCGTTCCTGATGTCTCTGGCGGACGCACGAATGCCGTGAGATAGTCTCGGCTTCTTTCGACCGAGAGTTCAAGAACGAGGAAACACTCCATGAAGACAACCAAACTCGGCATGGCCGTTGCGGCCGCAGCGTTGCTGGCTGGACTTCCGGCACTGGCACAAGACCGGCCGCAGCCCGAGGCCGCTTCCGGCAGAGCTGCCGACGCGGATGCCGCGACCGCCCAGGATTACATGGTCGCGGCGGCCAATCCGCTTGCTGTTCAGGCCGGGTATGATGTCCTTGCCAACGGCGGAACGGCTGCGGACGCTATGGTCGCCGTCCAAATGGTGCTCAATCTTGTCGAGCCGCAAAGTTCGGGCATCGGTGGTGGCGCCTTCCTCGTCTACTACGATGCTGAAACGGGCGATATCACGACTCTCGACGGACGCGAAACCGCGCCTTTGGCGGCCGACAGCAATCTCTTCATGCAGGCCGATGGCGACCCGATGCCGTTTTGGCAGGCCGTTGTCGGTGGCCGTTCCGTCGGCACTCCCGGAACGCTGATGTTGATGGAAGAGGCCCATGACCGATACGGCACGTCGCCCTGGTCTAGCCTGCTTCAGCCGGCAATTGATTTGGCCGAGAATGGCTTTGAGGTGAGCCCTCGATTGGCCAGCTTCTTGGACGGGGATACGGCAACGCGGCTTCAGACCTATGAGACCGCACGCGATTATTTCTTCCCTGACGGGACCGCCCTGGCAGCTGGGGATACCCTGCAAAATCAACCCTTTGCGGACACGTTGCAGGCGATTGCAGATAATGGCTCAAGCGCCTTCTACTCCGGTGATATCGCAAACAATATCGTGGCCGCAGTTCAAGCAACGGAGGACAATCCGGGGCTGCTGACACTGGACGATCTCGCCGCCTATCAGGTCATCGAGCGCCCGGCGGTCTGTCAGGAGTATCGCGGCTATGACGTCTGCGGGATGGGTCCGCCCTCTTCCGGCGCTTTGACCGTCGGACAGATCCTTGGACTGCTAGAGCATTTTGATCTCGCCTCGATGGGACCGGACTCGGTGGACGCCTGGCACCTCTTCGCCGAGGCCGGCAAGTTGGCGTACGCCGACCGTGGCATGTACATGGCCGATAGCGACTTCGTGTCGGTGCCGGTCGAGGGCTTGCTTGATCCGGCTTACTTGACCGGACGCGCTCAGTTGATCGACTGGAACGATGCGGCAGAAACGCCGGTGGCAGCCGGCAACCCGCCCTGGAGAGAGGCGCTGCTTTGGGCACCGGACACGTCAGCCGAACTGCCGGGCACCAGCCATGTCGCCATCATCGACGGCAACGGCAACGCGATCTCACTGACCACCACGATCGAGAGCGCATTCGGCTCTCAAATCATGGTCGACGGGTTTTTGCTGAACAACGAACTGACCGACTTTTCGTTCAGGCCGGAGTCAAACGGAAGGCCGGTGGCCAACAGGGTCCAACCCGGCAAACGCCCCCGCAGTTCCATGGCGCCGACAATCGTGCTGGACGAGCATGGCGAGGTTGCCCTTGTGGTCGGTTCGCCCGGCGGCAGCCGCATCATCGAGTATGTGGCCCAAACGATCGTCGGTGTTATCGACTGGAACATGGATATCCAGACGGCCATCGAGATGGGCCATGTCACAAACCGAAACGGCGCAACAGATCTGGAAGCCGGCACGGAAATGGCAGGGCTACAGGCGGCGCTAGAGGAGCTTGGGCATACCGTCAGTGTGCGCGATCTTAACAGCGGCCTGCATGGCATCCAGGTAACCCATGACGGTTTCCTGGGCGGTGCCGACCCTCGCCGAGAGGGCACGGCGCTGGGTGATTGATCCCTATCCGGCAAACACCTGATGAAAACTGCAGCGTCCGCCGATCTCCGGATCGGCGGACGCTGTCTCGTAAACACGTGTGTCGATTGCGAGGAACCAGGGGCGACGAGGGCCAGTTCACGCCAGTTGTCGAATGCTCGGCCCTGCAGTCGCGAGAGTCCGGCCACAAACGCGAAGTGGGCGCTCCGGCTGCTCTCCCCCAAGAGTGCCAGCGCGCCCACCATGGGGAATCGAGGCGTCCCCAGTAAGTGCGTTTACCCCCTTGACGTCAGTCCGGCCTTGATTCAGATCAAGTGGCACGTCAAAACGGCTTCACACCCATCTTCCCCCTTTTCAAGACGAAAGCCCCCTCTTGTCGAAAGCCGCGATCGCTGCCGGACATCGTGAGACCGCGCAGGCTGCCGCAGACATTCTTGCTGACGGCGGAAACGCGGTCGACGCGGTGCTTGCAGGCCTGCTGACCGCCTGCGTAGCCGAGCCGATATTGGCGAGTATCGGCGGCGGTGGTTTTCTTCTTGTGCGACCTGCCGAAGGAAAGCCTGTCCTCTACGATTTCTTCGCCCATACGCCAAAAAACAAGCGGCCGGAGGCCGAAACGGCCATTGAGCAAATCCAGGCCGATTTCGGCACCACGACTCAATCGTTTTGCATGGGAATGGGTACGGTGGCCACTCCCGGGGTCATCAGCGGCCTCTATTTGGCGCATGAAGATCACGGCCTTGCTCCGATGCGCCTGATTTCTGAGCCGGCAAGTCGCCTGGCCCGAACCGGCTTCCCCATCACCGAGTACCAAGCGCGGACCTCTCAGATCATCGCGCCCATCATTCTCGCAACGCCAGAAACACGAAGCTATTTCGGGGACCCCGATGATCCAACGAAGATTCTGCCTGTGGGAGGTATCTTCAAAGCACCCAAGATGGCCGACGCGATCGAGAGCATCGCGGTCGAAGGCCCCAGGCTGTTTTACGAAGGAGAGATCGCAGCAACCATAGCTGAAGGCAGCGCTGCCCGTGGTGGCAACCTTACGCTGCAAGATCTAGCCGACTATCGAACCGAGCGCCGCGATCCCTTGGTCACATCGTTCGACGGGGCGACTCTGCTAACCAATCCACCGCCTTCTGCTGGCGGAGCGTTGATCGCCTTTGGCTTGTCGTTGATCGGCGCAGCCAAGTTCGACGGCCTGCGTTTCCTTGGAGCCAATCACGCCGCGCTGATTGCCAAGGCCATCGCGCTGACGGATCGGGCCCGTTTTGAAAGCGGATTCAGCCGCAACCCAGTGGGGGCGATCGAGAAGCTGTTCGACCCCGCTTTGTTGGAACAGTTTCGAACCCAGGTCATGCAGCTGACGCCGACAACCAGAGGAACGACCCACCTTAGCGTCGTCGACAGTGAGGGCACGGCCACCTGTGCGACCATCTCCAATGGCGAAGGCTGCGGTTGGATCGACCCTAAGCTCGGTTTCATGCTCAACAATATGCTCGGCGAAGAAGATGTCTTGCCCAATGGTATCGGCAGTTGGGTGCCGGATACGCGCCTGTCATCAATGATGGCGCCGACGATCGCAGAGACCCAGGACGGCGTTCTAACAGCGCTAGGAAGCGGTGGATCGAGCCGTATTCGCACCGCCGTTTTACAGGCACTGGTTAACCGAATTGGATTTGGCAAACCATTGGATCAGGCCGTTGAGGCCCCTCGCCTACACGTCGAAGGCGGGCGGGCCGATATCGAGCCCGGCTTCGATGGGGACTGCGCCGATGCGATTGAGAAGCTGGATCTGGAACCCGTGATCTGGGATCAGCAGGGCATGTTTTTCGGCGGCGTCCACGCAGCCGAACGAGCACCAAATGGGGGTGTCATTGCGGCGGCCGATCCGCGTCGTGACGGAACCTCGATCATTTTGTAGCCACTGGATGTCCACTCAGACCAACTACATTAGGCCGCCCGGAGCGGCGCCGGGCCCATATAGCGTGACCGCGGCCGAATAAGACGCCCCCTATCGACCTGCTCCATCACATGCGCCGACCAACCCGCTACCCGTCCGATGGCAAAGACTGGGGTGAACAGCGACCTATCAAGGCCGATCCGGTCCAATAGAAGGGCCGTGTAGAATTCAACATTGGTTTCCAATCGGCGATCCGGCTTATGGCGAGCGAGATGGGCGATTGCGGCCTTCTCAACTTGCTCGGCAAAGGCGATCCGCTCGCCCTGAAGCCGGGAGACGGCAGATTTGAGAACGTCGGCCCGCGGGTCGCGCACCCTATAGACCCGATGGCCAAAACCCATCAAACGATCGCCCCGCGCCAACGCCTCCTGCAACCAGGCATCGATTCGCTCAGGGCCGCCGATATCGTCCAGCATGTCGAGGACAGGCCCTGGCGCACCGCCATGCAATGGCCCCTTCAACGCGCACAACGCCGCGACAATCGATGACACCATGCCAGCGCGGGTCGACGCCACGACACGCGCGGCAAACGTCGAGGCGTTAAGCCCATGATCGGCAACCGTCACCAAGTACGTGTCTAGGCGGGCCACGAGCGCAGGGTTAGGCTCCGCATCGTTGAGCATTGCCAAAAAGTCGGCGGCGTGCCCGAGGCTTGGATCCGGGGCAATTGGCTCCCTACCCCGCTGGCGGCGGCCGATCGCCGCAACGAACACGGCCATTGCGCCGGTTATCTGAACAGCCGGCTCAAGATCGGTGTCGTCGGACAACCCGGAAAGCAGTAAACGAAGCCCTTCGATTGCGGTCAAACCATCGGTGGCCGGCAAGATCGCTGCAAGCTGTTCGAACGCAGCAGTTCGCGCGTCAGCCAAAGCGGTAGCAACGCAGCTAGACGCCGGCGTGAAACCATCCCAGAGCAGGGCGCAGACCCCTTCAAAATCAAGCGAGCTAGCGGCTTCACCCAGCGGCAAACCGCGCAGTATCAACTGGCCGGCTTGGCCATCAACATGGCTGAGCACGGTTTCGGCGGCAACGACATTGTCGAGCTCAACACTCATGGACGGTCACTCCTGAAATTGGGCACTGAACGAGGGCCCGTTCTGGTTCGATACTAGCCATCTTTGGAGGATCAACTTACTTGTCAATATTGACTGAATAAATCAATATAACCCGATGACAGGAGCACTCCTTACCGCCGAGGAGGCTGCGGCCGAACTGAACGTCAGTCGTGCCACGCTCTACGCCTATGTCAGCCGGGGGATGATCCGCTCCGAGCCGCGGGCCCACAGCCGCAAACGGCTGTACAGCGCAGAGGATGTGCGGCGATTGATCGATGGCAGGCAGCGAAATGATATCGCGACCGATAAAACTCAGACCGGCGCCTTGCCCGTGCTTGAATCGGCCATTACCGACATCGGCTCAGGCGGATTTCGCTATCGCGGTCGTGACGTTGCGGGATTAGCGAAGGCCGCCAGCTTAGAATCTGTCGCTGGCCTCGTATGGTCGGTATCGAGCGACCCCTTTGCAGAAGCAGCCCCTCGCTGGCCGGCTGAAGTCAGCGAATCGCAGCGCCTGGCGATCAGCGATGACCCGCTTTTGCATTGCCAATCGATGTTGCCGGTTATTGGCCAGAACGATGTGTCGTCGCTGAACCGCTCTCCGGATGGGCTGAGGAATACCGGCGCACGCTTGGTCCGGTCGTTGACCGCCTTGATCGTCGGTGCGCACCCGAGCAGCCAGCCGGTCCATCGGCAGCTCGCCAACGCCTGGTCGACGGACGAGGATGACCTACTCCGGGCTGCCTTGGTGGTCTCGGCCGATCACGAGTTGAATGCCTCGACCCTAGCGGTGCGTGTCGTGATCTCGACGGACGCATCGCTCTATGCCGGTGTAACGGCAGGCCTGGCAGCGCTCAGCGGCCCGCGCCATGGCGGCATGACCGACCGTGTCGCGGCCCTATTGCCCTACCTGTTGGCAGCCCCCGACCCCGAGGCGGCGATAGCAGAGCGGTTGCGACGCGGCGACCCCCTGCCCGGCTTTGGCCATCCGCTCTATCCGGACGGTGATCCTCGCGCGCCGATATTGATTGATCTGATGCGGCCTTGCTTCGTCGGCGACCCACAATTCGAAACGGCGCTTGCCCTATCCCAGGCCGCCATCGAGCTGGCCGACCGACCGCCGACCATCGATTTCGCGCTCACGCTGCTGGCTCTGATGCTGGCGCTTCCCCCTCGGGCGCCCTTAGGCCTTTTTGCCATCGGCCGCGCTGTCGGCTGGATTGGCCATGCGATGGAGCAGATCGCCGACGGCCGCTTGATCAGGCCACGGGCCCGGTATGTCGGTCTCCATCCCTAAAAACTGTCAAAAACTTTCGATAGCTTGCGAAATTATACGATTCTCCATTGTACCGGACGTCTGAGGCGCTAAGGTTGCTGATGAACCCGGCCTGGGAAAATCAAACGCAGCTGGGGTCTTGGAGGAATAATGCCATCAGTGTTGGTTGTTGGCGGCGCCGGCTATATCGGCAGCCACACATGCAAGGCTCTGGCTGCGGAAGGCTTCGTTCCGGTCGTCTATGACGATCTATCCGCCGGCCATGAATGGGCGGTAAAATGGGGGCCGTTGGAGGTCGGCGACATCGCTGACCGAAAGCGGCTCAACGCCGTTCTGCGGGCCCACACGCCAGTGGCCGCAATTCATCTCGGCGCCAGCATCCAGGTCGGCGAATCCGTCCGGGCGCCTGACAAATATTACCGAAACAATGTGGCCGGTACGCTCGTGCTCCTGGGGGCCTTGAAAGACGCTGGCGTCGACGCGTTGGTCTTTTCCAGCACGGCAGCCGTTTACGGCGAGCCGGAAACGGTTCCGATCCCAGACGATGCAGCCAAGGCCCCGATCAATCCCTATGGCCGCAGCAAGTGGATGGTCGAACAGATCTTGACCGATTTCGGCGTCTTCGGCTTGAAATCAATCGCGCTGCGCTATTTCAACGCCGCCGGTGCCGATCCGGATGGCGAGATCGGCGAGGCGCACGATCCCGAGTCACACCTGATTCCGCGCATCTTGATGGCCGCAGCCGGAGATATTCCGCACATCGACATCTATGGCTCCGATTATCCGACGCCCGACGGCACCGCGATACGCGACTACGTTCACGTCGCCGATTTGGCGGACGCGCATGTCAAAGCTTTGAAATGTCTGCGGTCGGGCAGCCAATCCAGCGCCTATAATTTGGGAACCGGTGACGGCACCTCGGTGCGCGAGATCATCGCGGCAACTGAGCGGGTAACCGGAAAAACCGTGCCTGTTCGAACGATCGAGCGGCGCACAGGAGACCCGCCACGGCTCGTGGCGGACCCATCGCGCGCGCGGTCGGAGATCGGGTTGGCGACGCCGCGTTCCGACGCATCGACAATCGTGGAGACCGCCTGGCGCTGGTATCGCGAAGGCGCGCCCGCCAACGGTTTTCGGCTTAAAGAACTCCAGTAGCCGGACCAACAATGCTTACAGCCAGTACCGCCCAAACGGTGAGTAGGCGTCACCATCTGAAAAAGGATGGCCGCGACCTTTTTTTGTATGGCAGATCGCCGCATACACTGGCGCCGACAAATGACCTCGACCCGGTCTCCAAGCCGGAACCCTACATGCGTTGGCATCCTTTACGCCAGGAATGGGTCGCCTACGCGACCAACAGGCAAAACAGAACCTACAAGCCGCCGCCGGAATACTGCCCGCTTTGTCCGGTCAAGGAAGGAGCGTTTCCCGGCGAGATTCCGTTCGAGACATTCGATGTCGCGGTATTCGAGAACCGGTTTCCGAGCTTCCATTTGGACGCCGTTGCGGCCCCTTCTCTGCCCGTCGAAACCAAACCGGGCGTTGGCCGCTGCGAAGTGGTGATCTACTCGCCGGAGCATGTCGGCAGCTTGGCCACGATCGCCCAGGACCGCCGCGAACTGCTTATCCATGCCTGGTCGGACCGGCTGACCGATCTGCTGAGCCGGCCAGAGATCGACTTTGTGCTGCCATTCGAGAATCGCGGCGAGGCGGTCGGCGCCACGCTGCATCACCCGCATGGGCAGATCTATGCGCTGGGATTTCGGCCGCCGATCATCGACACGTTGGCAACAAGTTTCCGCAAGGCACCGGTGTTGAGCCAACTGCGCGATGCCATCGGCGATCGCTATGACGTCGTCACCGGCGCTCACACAGCCGCCTTCGTTCCGCCTTTCGCACGCTTTCCTTTCGAGATTTGGGTTGCCCCGCTGTCCCAGCATGCCGGACCGTGGAGCCTGTCAAACGACGAAATTTCCGATCTGGCCTCGGTACTGGGCGGGGTCGTGGAAACCTATGACGCCTTGTTCGAGCAGCAGATGCCCTATTTCATGCATCTGATGTCCGCCCCCAAGGGCGAGGAGGAGACGTTCCACTTTCACTTCCAGTTCCTACCCCTGCAGCGCAGCGCTGATAAGCTAAAGTATCTGGCGGCGATGGAGCAGGGAACGGGCGTCTTCCTCGCGGATGTGGCGCCGGAGGAAATGGTCGACCGGCTGCGTGCTGCTGCGCGGCCAGGACGCGGCTAGCTTGGCATGACCACGGAAGCAGGCGCCCGCGAACTGTTCGTCAAGACATTTGGAGCGGAGCCTGGCGCCGTTGCGAGCGCCCCGGCCCGAGCGAATCTGCTGGGCGAGCACACTGACTACAATGACGGGTTCGTTCTGCCGACGCCCCTTGGCGTGCGTACAGCAGTGGCCCTTGCCACCATGGATGGCGACCCGGGCACGATTCAGGGCGTCAGCGAGGCCTTTGGCGGGCCGGTTCTCGCAAACCTGGCCGACGGCAAGCGGGAGGATTGGCTCGATTACCCGTTGGGCTGCCTTCACGCCCTGTCGAACGACAAAGGCAAACCTCCGTCGCTAAAGCTTGCGGCCGTCACCGATGTGCCGATCGGCGCCGGCGTTTCCAGCTCGGCTGCCTTCGAGGTCGCTGTCCTCAAAGCGGTGCGAGCTGCCCTGGACCTGGAGATCGACGACATTGAGATCGCCAAGCTCGCGCAGTCGGCCGAGCGCGATTTTGTCGGCATGCCGTGCGGCATCATGGACCAGATGGCGGCAAGTGTAGCGCAGCCAGGCGAAGCGTTGTTCCTGGACACGGGCAATCTTGAGATCGACACGGTGCCCCTGCCGGATGGCCATCACATTGCCGTCGTGCATTCCGGCGTCAGCCATCAACTCGTCGATGGCGGCTATGCCCAACGGGTCGCTGAGTGCCAAGCCGCTTGCCGCGCCCTGGGCGTTTCAAGCTTGCGCGAGTTGACCATCGCCGACCTGCCGCGCATCGACGCCCTACCCGAACCACTGCATTTCAGGGCACGGCATGTGGTCACCGAAAACCAGCGGGTGCTGGACGGTGTGGAGGCCCTTCGTAAGGGCGATGCCGAAGAATTCGGCAGACTGATGGTCGACAGCCACGCGTCGCAGCGGGACCATTACGCTGTCTCGGTGCCAGCTGTGGACGCGCTTGTGGAGGCCAAGCTCAATGCCGGCGCAGTCGGCGCGCGCCTGACCGGCGGCGGTTTTGGCGGATCGGCTGTCTCACTGGTCCGCAGCGAGCGCTTCGACGACTGGCTGGAAGACGTTCTGAGCGCCCACGCAGGCGCCAAACTAATTGCGAAGATCGGCGGCGACTAATCCACCACCGTCAGGTGCAGCAGAACAGCGCTGCGCGGCCAAAGAGTCGGCAATTGGAGTCCGACCGAGGATAGGATCGCGCCTGGCAGCGTCACACCATCGGCGCTTGCCATTGCATCCAGCAACGGGGTCTCGGCTCGTGCCCCGGACGGAACCGGCAGGGCGAAACGAACTGCATAGGATCGATCACGGGCCAAACCGATGAGGCGCACCGGCGGCGAGGTGGTCAGCGGCGGCGTATCGAGTTGAGCCACGGCGTAAATCGCCTCGCTCCTGTCGCGACTGACCATCCCCTGTCCCATGCGGCCTGGTTCCAGATCGTCTTCAAGCCGCACATAGCGGCCTGAGTGCAATAGATCTCGATGTCCCTTGTGAACGGCGATCACACGGGCGATTTCATCCAGCTCGCCCTCTTCCAACTCAAGCAGATTCAGCTCAAGACCCATATGGCCGAACATGGCCGTGACGGCCCGAAAGTCGAGCCGGTCGCTGCCGCCCGTGGTGTGGGCCGGGTCTGGTCCAATATGGCAGCCCAAAACGCAAAGCGGCAAGAAGCGGGCCGCGCCGCGTTGGATACGCTGGCGTTCGTGGGCGTCGTTGCAGTCGCTGGTCCAAATCCGATGGGTCCGCGCGAGAGCGCCATAATCCGCCCGAGAGCCACCCGAGGCGCAGCTTTCGATTTCGACCGCCGGATGGTCTGCCCGCAGCCGCTCGATCAACGCGTAGACGGCCTTGGTCTGCGCCGACTGTACGGGCACCCCAGCGCTGGCGATCGGCGCGAGATCGCGGTTCATATCCCACTTCAAATAAGCGATGTCATGGGACCGGAGCAGATTGTCCATCGCCGTCCAGACATGATCGAATGCCGCTGGAATGGTCAGATCCAGAACAAGCTGGTTACGCGCCGTCGGCCGGCGCCGATCCGGCACATGCAAGGCCCAATCCGGATGCGTGCGATAGAGGTCGCTGGACGGGCTGATCATTTCAGGTTCGACCCAGAGCCCGAATTCCATACCCAAGGACCGTACATGATCGATCAGAGGGTGGAGACCCTGCGGCCACTTGCGGTGATCGATCTGCCAATCGCCCAGGCTGGAGGTGTCATCGTCGCGACCGGCCGATTCGCCTCCGAACCAGCCATCGTCCAGCACGAAACGCTCCGCCCCAACGGCCGCCGCCCGATCCGCAAGCGCCGCCAGGCGATCCAGATCGTGGCTGAAATAGACCGCCTCCCACGTATTAACGATGACCGGGCGAGGCTTCATCGCACCGCCGGGCCAGTCGATCAAAGTGTCTGCTACGAAACGATGAAAGCGGTGCGACAGACCGTTCAGTCCTTCATCGCTATAGGCGCCATAGGCCCAGGGTGTGGTGTAGGACCCGCCGGGCTCTAGCCGCACCTCGCCCGGCGCCAGCAGTTCGCCAAGCTGCACTTGGCTGCCGCCATCGGAAAGGGTCTCGGCCAGCAGCCGGTGATTGCCGCTCCAACCCAGATGGCACCCCCAAATCTCGCCTTTGGTTTCACTAATTCCCTGTGAGCCGACGATAATCCCGGGGAACGTATCGTGAGAGGTCCGTCCCTTGCGGTTTTCGCGGACATACCGGCCCAGCGACAGCGGCACACGCCGCTCCTGAAACTCGCGGCTCCACCGCCCTTCGAACGTCAGGGCCTCGCGGGCACGCCATGGCATGGCCCAAGCCGCCGCTGCGCACCACCCAAGATCGAACGGCAGATCGCCATCGTTGCCGATGCTCACCCGCTGGGCCAGCACCCCAGTGCCGGCATCGAGCTTCAGTTCGATATCGGCCCAAAGGCGAGCGACACCGTCGGCGAGCTTGAAGACAACGCCGTCATTGGACGTTATGACATCGAACAGCTCAATATCGGTTACGCTATCGAGGCCGTTGCGCGACCCCTCCAACGCCGGCTGACCGAAAAAGCCGAGACCTGGTTGCGGTAGAAGCGTTAGCGGGACGTCTTGATCGACGCTGTTGTGGTAGACGGGCCGTTGTGCGGCCTGCTCAGCACCCTCCAGCGGCGTGTCCTGGGGCAGCGTGCGGCCCCAATACATCAAGACAGGAACCACGCCGCCGATACCGATCAGCAGCGTGGTCTCGGCGGCGTCCAAGCGGAGGACGCCATCCGAAACAAACGGTCTGTTCACCACGATAGGACAGCCCGCGCCCTCCTTTTCGCAACGACTTAGCGTTAGCCCTTGGTTGCACCCATAGTCAGACCGGCGATGAAGTGCTTCTGCATCAAGAAGAACATCGCAACGGGTGGCAATGCGGCGACAACCGATCCGGCTGATATGAGCTGCCAACTCGCGACCCACTGGCCTCGCAATGACTGGATGCCGGCGGTGATGGGCTGAGCGTTGTCGCTCTGCACCAGCACGATGGCCCAGAAGTAGTCATTCCAGATGAAGGTAAACACCAGCACCGCCATCGCCGCGATGGCTGGGCGAACCAGCGGCACCACGACATACCAGAAGATCTGGAACTCATTGGCACCCTCCACGCGAGCGGCCTCGATCAACTCATGCGGCAACGCCTTGATGAAGTTGCGCATGAAGAGAACCGCAAAGCCACTTTGGAAAGCGATGTGGAACATGATCAGCCCTGGCATGGTGTCGTACATACCAAGCGCCTCAGTCAGGTTCTTGACCGGGATCATCAGGATCTGGAACGGAATGAAGTTGCCGGCGATGAACATGGCGAAGACGAAGAAGCCGAGCTTGATCTTGTAGATCGCTAGCGCGAACCCCGCCATCGTCGACAAGATCAGCACGCCGAGCACCGTTGGGATGGTGATCATCACGCTGTTGAGCAGATATCGGCCCAAGGGCGTGGCTTCAAAGATTTCCGTGTAGTTCTCTATCAGGAGAAAGTCGGTCGGCCAGCCCCAATAGTTACCGGTCGAGATATCCTCCAGGCTGCGGATGCTGGTGAGCATCACTGCAAGCAAAGGAAGCAGCCAAAGGACCAGAACCACCCACAAGGCTACGTTGTACGTGCGCCGTGTGCCGGGACCGAACTTTTCAATTGGTGTCGGATACATCTGTTTAGCCCCCCGACCGTTCTTGTTGAAGCATGCGCGTCAAGAAGAAGGTGATGTAGACCGCCATGATCAAGAACAGTACGACAGCGATCGACGCACCGTATCCGACACGGAAGTTAAAGATCGCTTCCTCATACATCTTGAACGCGAGCACTGAGGAACTGCCGTACGGGCCGCCATTGGTCATGATCGCGACGAGATCGAAACTGCGCAGCGCACCGATCACCGTAACGACGATTGCCAGGAAGGTCGCCGGGCTGAGCTGCGGGCGAATAACATGCCAGTAGAGCTTGAAGCGCTTTGCGCCATCAATGCGCGCCGCCTCGATCTGTTCCGGGTTGATGTTGTTCAGCCCGGTTAGATACAGGATCATGCAGTAAGCCGTTTGCGGCCAAAGACCGGCAGCGATAATCGCGAACGTTACCCAGCGTTCGGAGGACAGCAGGCTAATGGTCGGGATTCCGAAAAAGCCCACCACCTCGTTCAGCAAACCAAACGAGGGGTCATAGAACCAGGAAAACACCAGGCCGACGACCACTTGACTGATCACGAACGGAAAGAAGAACAGCGACTTGGCGATCCGAATGCCCCGAACCGTCTGGTTCAGGAACAGCGCCATGATTAACCCGAACAGGGGCGCCAGAAGATAAAAGATCAGCCACCAGACATTATTGATAATCGCAGTCCAGAAGTCGTCGTCCCAAAACAGGAGGTCTTCGTAGTTGCGCAAACCCACCCATTCCATCGTGTCTGTCAGACCGTCCCACTCATGGAAGCTGATCCAAAAGCTCTGCAGAATTGGATAGATGACGTACACGGTGAACATGATCAGCGCGGGCAGCAGAAACCAAAACGCTGCCCGGCGGTGTTCGCGTGGAATCGGTGAAGCGGCCACGGCGACAACCTCCTCTCAATAGGAAGAGACCCCGGCGCCGCGGATCGACGCCGGGGGAGAGATTGACTAACGAGTTATCGGAAAATGCGCTGGCGGGTCCGGTCGAGACGCTCCAGGATATCGTCCAGGCGATCCGGGTTCACCATGAACTCCTGGAAACCCTCCATGCCGGCTCGCGCCATTTCGGGATCCGTGTCGCGATCGTAGAACTGGGCGATACCGTCAGCGGCGCTCAGCATCTCAAAGCCCGCTTCCAGGAACCGGTTGTCCGGAACTTGGGACTCGCTGTTGGGCGGCAGTTGGTTCAACGCCTCATTCATGTCGGTCAGGATGTTGGCCTGTGACATGAAGGCAAGGAACCGACGCGCATCCTCTTGGTTCTCCGCGTTGGCCGGAATGTGCAACGTGTCGATCGGCGCATCCTCGTAGATCCCGACGCTTTCATCGATGATCGGGAACTGGAAGAAGCCGTAATTGTCCATGCTGTCTTCTGGGAAGAATGGGGTAATGAAGTTACCGATCAGATACATTGCCGCTTCGCCCTGGGTCAGGAACGGAATCGCTTCCTGCCAGGAATAAGCAGAGTGGTCATCGATGTAGCATTCGGCATCGATCAGACGCTGCCAGTTTGCCATCGTCGCACGCACGCCATCGTCGGTGTACGGGATCTCGCCGCTCATCAGGCCGAGATGATACTCAAGGCCGTTGGTGCGCAAATTCAGATAGTCGAACCAGCCCGCAGCAGTCCATAGGAACTTCGTACCGATCGTCACAGGCGCAATGCCGGCTTCCCTCAGGGTTCCGCAAGCTGCGACAAGATCGTCAAATGTTTCCGGAACTTCGATACCGTTCTCTTCGAAAATGTCGGTGCGATAGTACACGCCCCATTGATAATAGGTGTAGGGAACACCGTACTGTTCACCCTCGTACGCTAACGCGGAAGACGAAGACGACATCACATCGAAAAGGCCGTTGTCGTTCCAGACATCGGTCACATCCGCAAACAGGCCGCGCCCAGCAAATGCGTTCATCCTCTCGCCCGCAAACCAGGTAACGACATCCGGCGGCGACGAGCTTGTCAGCCAGTTGCGCAGCGCGGTTTTGTATGCCTCGTGGTCAAATGTGTTGAGTTCGACCGTGATATCTGGGTTTTCTGCCTCAAACTGTTCGATCAAGGTCTCCATAGCCGAGCGCGGACCAGGGTCCGACGCCATGGAGTTAAATGTAATCGTGCCCGCCTGCGCGGCGGATGCGGCCAGCAAGGCAACAGTAGCGGTGGCGAGTGCCAAACGGATTTTCATTCGCTTTCCTCCCGAATGGCTCAAACGTTCAAGAGGCCGATCCTCTTGTCGCAGAGCAGTTAGCAAAAGTTTCGGAGCAATCGGCTGCTCCACGAGGTTTCTGAATTTTTCGTTCAGTTATCTTTCTCTTCGAAAGAAGTCTTCGCGGTAGCTGGCCGAATTGTCAAGCCGATTGCACCACAAAACGATCTTTTTTGTATATCTTGAGTAAGAATGGGTCGTCCGAACGCCGCAGAACGGAACATCTCGGCAGTTTTTACCGCCAAGCAGCGACCCCCGCCGCAGGTATCGTCCTGGTGCCCAGCACGAACTCCGCGTTGCTTGGCGCCGGAGCTTCTACGGAATCTTCGTTTCGATTAAAAGCGAAAGTCAGCGCTCCGCGACGTTGAACCCTGAGGCCATCGGGCAGCGACAAGGTTTTGAGTCCGGTTTCCCTTGCCAGGTTCGAAATGATCTCACGCAGAGTATCTTCGTCCGGCCAACAGGCCAGGTATCGCTGACCCTTGTTGCGGACGAGGGCCGGCGACCCATCGTCAAACAGGATGTCGGCATTTAGCTCGGTCTCCAGCCTTTCGGCCCAGCGGATGGCCCTACCCTGCCGATTACCAATGCGTAAGGTACGGGTAAGCCCCGGCCGCAGGCTTTCGACTTGCAACATTCGGATCGGCAGCGCCTCGGCCAGCGGACCTGGCGGAAGCGTTTCTGGGATGCTCATATTCAGCGTTTTTGAGCCGGTACGCGGACCGTAGAGAATCGCCCCTTTGTGGGCTATCAGACGTTGCCAGACCTTGTTTTCCGCCAATGCGAGCGACGGAACGAGAACCAGTTCATAGCCCGCAAGATCCCGCCCAGGGCCAACGATATCGACATCCAGACCGAGCCGCCGGGCCGCCGAATACCAATCGAAGCACAGCCTGAAATAATCGAAGTCAATCCCTTGGGGCTGCACCTCATAGGCCCATGCGGTCTGGTAGTCGAAGAGCAGCGCGACGGGCGATCTGGTCGGCGGATCCAACGAAATGGTTGCAAGTTCTCGGGCAACCTGGATGGCCTCGGCGCCACCGAAATCCATGCTGTCATCGGGCCGATGCAAGCCGGTGTGCATTTGCTCCTGAGCGAAGGGAGGCTGGCGCCAGCGGAAGTAGGACACAACCTCAGCGCCATGGGCCAGTGCCTCCCATGTCCAAAGACGCACCGCACCTTCTGCCGGCGCGGGGTTCCACGGCGCCCAGTTTACCGGCCCCGGCTGTTGTTCCATGACCCAAAACCGGCCATTTCCAACGCCCTTGTAAAGGTCGTGATGGAAGCTTGCCCCGTCCGGATGGCCGACTCTGGCGTAGCGGTTCTTGATCTCGGTATCCGCCTCGCTGTCGAAGATCACCTCCAGCTTTCCAAGCGGGTAGCTATCCCACGAAGCGAGATCCAAATCTTCCGACATTCGAAAGTGATCGAAAGTCAACGTTCGCTGCATGAAGTTATGCGTGATGAACCGACCAGGAGACTTAGCCCGCAAGATGTCGGTTTGTTCTTTGTTGAACGACACCACCATGTCAGAGCAAAAGCGGGCGAAATCGAGCGCGTGAGAGGGGTTCGGCTCGGTCACCGGCTCATTCGGCAGGCCGATGGCTGTGAATTCCGGATACTCCATCGACCAAAAGACGTTGCCCCAGGCCTCGTTTAGCGATCCGATTGAGCCATAGCGTTCGGCCAGCCAAACCTGGAAGGCCTCACGATCAAGATCGCCGTAGCTGCGCGCAGTTTCGTGGCAGCCATATTCGTTATCGGTCTGCCAGCCGGCCACGCCTGGATGATTGCCATATCGGGTCGCCATTGCGTCGACGATCCGCCGCGCTTCGCGCCGGAACACGGCGCTGGAGAACGTGCTGTGTCGGCGCGAGCCAAAGCCGCGCTGCCGACCGTCAGACCCAACGGGAAGAATTTCGGGATGCTTTGCGATCAGCCAATAAGGCGGCGTCGCGGTCGGCGTGCCGAGGACGACTTTCAGGCCAGCATTCGCGAGTGTGTCGACGGCCCGGTCCAACCATTCCCATTCAAAGCGACCATCCTCGGGTTCCATCCGGGCCCAAGCGAACTCCGCGATGCGGACATAGGTGAGACCCATCTCCGCCATGCGGGATGCGTCATCGGCCCAACGGCTTTCGTCCCACTGTTCAGGATAATAGCAAACGCCCAGCATGTCGGAATCCCTCTTGGCTGACCACCCGCGAACCGGCACGGCGCTCGATCGCGGCCCGTGCTTTACGCCGACCCGAAGCCTGAATTCCAGTCAAAATAATCAGGGAGCCGATAATGTCGGGCTTGCTCGCCTTTTCGCGGTGTTTAGCTGGTGCCTATCATCGGACTAGTCACCGTCAAGGGCGCCGAACACGCCATCGATTTGCTCTATAGCCCAATCGATCTGCGGTCTTGTGATAACTAGAGGCGGCGCGATGCGGATGGTGTGGCCGTGCGTGTCCTTGGCCAGCACTCCCCTCTTTTGCAATTCTTCGCAGTACCGCCTCGCACCACCTGCGGCGGGATCAAGCTCGATCGCGAGCATTAAGCCTCGACCGCGAACCTCGCGGATTGCATTGCGGCGCATCTGCTTCAACTGGTCCATGAAATAGGCGCCGTTGCTGGCCGAAGCCTCGATCATGCCCTCATCGACCAGGACTTTCAGTGCCGCCCTGGCAATCGCACAGGCCAGCGGATTGCCACCGAAAGTGCTGCCATGCTCGCCCGGCTTGAGCACGCCGAGAACTTCCGAATTCGAAAGCACCGCCGACACAGGGTAAAAGCCACCGGAAAGCGCCTTGCCGATCAGTGTGACATCCGCTTCGATGCCCTCATGCTGTTCGGCTAGCAGCTTGCCAGTACGTCCGAGCCCTGTCTGGATCTCATCCAAAATGAGCGTAATGTTGTGTGACGTGCATAGGTCTCTGACGCGGGGGAAATACCCTTCCGGCGGGATGATGACACCCGCTTCGCCTTGGATGGGCTCAACGAGAAAAGCGACCGTATTCCCGGTAACTGCTGCCCTAAGAGCCTCGAAGTCGCCAAAAGGCACGACCTTGAAGCCAGGCGCGAACGGCCCGAAACCACCGCGCGCCGAAGGGTCAGTGCTAAAGCCGACAATGCCTAGGGTGCGGCCGTGGAAGTTGTCAGCGCAGACAATGATCTCGGCCTTGCCATCCTCAACACCCTTGACCTCATAACCCCACTTTCGGATCGCCTTGACCGCGGATTCAACCGCCTCGGCGCCGCTGTTCATCGGCAGGATCTTGTGAGAGCCGGTGAGCGCGGCCAGTTCCTCGTACAACCGCGCCAACTGGTCGTTTCGAAAGGCGCGGGAGGTCAGGGTTAGGCGCTGAGCCTGCTCTGTCATCGCCTTTAGGATCTTCGGGTGACAATGGCCCTGATTGACCGCCGAATAGGCCGACAGGCAATCCAGATACCGGTTGCCGTCAGTGTCATAGAGCCAGACGCCTTCACCGCGTGTTAGGACGACGTCGATCGGATGGTAGTTGTGCGCACCGAGCTTGTGCTCAATGCGCACATAGTCCTGCGGCGACAATGTCGCAGCGGACTGTTGGTGGTCAGTAGTGATCATGGCCTTCTGCAAATGGGTATGACAGCCCATTCGCAGAAGGCCTCGAACCAAGGCAGGCCAGGTAGTGCGATCACAATTCGTTAAGCGGCGAGCTCACGTTTGAAGTACGCATTGACCACCCTTTGGGGATAACCGATCGGCATCGCTGAGAGCTTATCAAGCCGGCCGAGTTCATCATTCGACAATGACAGGTCCACGCTGCCGGCAAGATCCGCCCATTGGGCGGCGGATCTCGGGCCAACGACGGCAACGGTGGCAACAGGTCTCGACAAGATCCAGGCGAGCGCGATGCGCGCCATAGGGACTTCGTGCGCAGCGGCGATTTCCCTGAGCGCATCGAGCAGGCCCCAGTTTCGCTCTGTTGTCCTACGCGACACATGCTCCTCATAGTCTTCGCCCGCCTTTGTCACACGGCCGTCCTCGGGCATTGATTCGCGGCTGTAGCGGCCTGTCAGAAAGCCCTGGCCCAGCGGACCCCAGGCGTGAAGCGTGAGATTTTCGCGCTCGAACGCAGCAAAGAAATCTTCTTCGATGTCTCGGCAGACGAGCGAGTATTGATACTGCGCTGCACTGACCGCAAACGGGCCCTTGGCAACGAATTCAGCCGCCTGCCAAGGCAACAGATTGGAAAAACCAACAGCGCGAATCTTGCCTTCTCGCAGGGCGTCTTCGATCCCGCGGATTGTCTCATCGATAGGCGTCAACGGATCTGGCCCATGCAGATACCAGAGGTCGACATAATCGGTTTTCAGTCGCGACAAGCTGCCGTCGATCGCACTACGGATTGCATGGCGAGAGAGGCCCGCGCGCGGATTGAGCGGGTCGCCACCGTAAGCGGCCCCCGCCTTGGTAGCGACAATCAGCCGGTCGCGCCGCCCCTCCAGAGCGTCTGCCAAGAATGCCTCGGAGGCTCCGCCGCCATAAATGTCGGCGGTGTCGAGATAGTTACCGCCAGCCTCTAGAAACCCATCGACAATCGAAAGCGATACCGCGCGATCAACGCCGATATCACTTTCATTATTGAACAGCATCGATCCCAGGCACAGTCTTGAAACAGCAATGCCCGACGAGCCCAAGGGAACATAGCGCATAAACGACTCCTTAATCCGGTGAACCACCGCTAATCTAGTGTTCGAATTGGCTGGGGACCCGGACCGAATCTGGAACATGTCTTTCATTATTGAAAAACTCGATTGGGACGCTTTGAGGCTGTTTATTGAGGTCGCGGATGCAGGATCGCTGTCTCTTGCTGCATCGCGAACCGGGACGAGTGCGCCGACCTTGCATCGTCGCATGGCGGATCTGGAAAATGTCCTAGGAACCGAGCTGTTTGTTCGCGGCGCAACCGGCTACAGCCTCACGCAATCCGGTCTCGAACTGCGTCGCCTTGCCGATGATGCGGCATCCGCGGTAGCGCAGATAGGCGAATGGTGTTCCGGCCAATTGAGCCCACCGTTGAGAATCGCTTGTGGTCCATGGACATCGCTTTTTCTCGGCCGCGTTTCAGATCGAATCTCCGCTAGCTTGGATGGAGGACGATTTCGCCTGATTGTCGGTACTACACAGACCGATCTGACTCGCCGCCAGGCCGACATCGGCTTACGCAATAGTGCTCCAACGCAACTCGGTCTTGCTGGCCAGCGTGTCTGCCACGTGGCGTTCGCCGCCTATGGCACCCCTGATCTGGCGGGCAATGCGCGTGCGATGGGGCTCATGCAGGCTTTCGAAACCATGCGGTGGATCATCTTGGACCGCGACCGGCCCACGGCATCCTCCCGCTATTTGGCGTCCGTCCTAGCTGAGCAACCGGTAGCGAGTTGCGATCATCCCATGCCGATGTTGGAACTGGCGCAAACTGGCCTTGGCCTTTGCCTGCTGCCTTGCTTCGTCGGCGATGCAACACCTGGACTCAAGCGCGTAGGCGACCCTATTCCTGCCCTTCGACAGGAACAATGGTTGGTGACCGCCGATACCAGACGTCATGATCCGCCGATCCGCGCAGGGATTAAGGTCCTAAAACGGGTCTGGCATGACCATCGACACACTTTTTCAGGGCATATTTGAGCCCTAATCGATAGCAGGCATGCATCTTCGTCCGTCTGCTTGCCGAATGAAGACGCATCGTCCATCCTGCGCCCGAATAAAGGGGGCTGAAGACGACGATGTCGCTGTTGCAAGCCAACGGCATTTCTAAACATTTCGGTGGCGTGGCTGCTTTGCGCGGCGCCAGCCTGTCTGTGCTGCCGGGAACGATCACAGGTTTGATCGGGCCAAACGGCGCCGGGAAAACGACATTGTTCAACATCCTTTCCGGCACGCTTCAACCTGACGAGGGACAGGTCGCATTTGACGGCGTTGACATTTCCGGCTGGCCGGCAGAGAGAATCTCGCGGGCGGGACTGACAAGGACATTTCAAATCGCGCGCGGGTTCCCGTCCCTCACCGTGCTGGAAAGCTTGATCCTCTATGCGCCCGACCAAGCGGGCGACGATATCTTAACGGCCCTGTTCAATCCCGGGCGATGTCGCGCCCAGGATCGCCGGATAGCCGAACGCGCGGCCGAAGTCGCTGCAAAGCTGCGGTTAACCGCGGTCCTCGATAACCGGACCGATGCCCTGTCGGGCGGTCAGAAAAAGCTGCTGGAGATCGGCCGAGCGTTGATGGCTGAGCCGAAGCTGATCTTACTTGACGAGCCCGTGGCCGGCGTCAATCCGACCCTTTCACGCGAGATCGCCGAAATTCTGGCCGGGTTGCGAGACGAGGGATACACCTTCCTGGTGGTTGAGCATGACATGGACACCGTGGCACGCCTGTGCGACCCGGTTGTCGTGATGGCGGAGGGCACGGATCTCGCCAGCGGAAGTTTCAGTGAGGTCACCGCCGATCGAACCGTGCAGGATGCCTATTTGGGCCATGTTCCGACGTGACCCAGCTTCGTGTCTCCTGCCTTGAGGGTGGCTACACCTCTGCCGACAGCATCTTGAAAGGTGTCGACCTTGCGATCGAGCCTGGGCGCATCATTGCGGTCATCGGGCCCAACGGTGCGGGTAAATCCACCCTTTTGAAGGGGATTGCAGGTCTCATCATCATCACCGGCGGTTCGATCACGCTGGACGGCAACGACATCACCGGCGCAAGTCCGCGGCGCGTTGCGGGGCTCGGCGTCGGCTTTGTGCCCCAAGAGGCCAATATCTTCGGCGCGTTGACGGTAACCGAAAACCTAGAGATGGGTGGCTGGATGGCGCCCGCCATCACGAACGAGAGGATCTCGGGGATCTTCGATCGCTTTCCGATCCTGGCGGAAAAACGCAAGCAGCAGGCTCGGACACTGTCGGGCGGACAACGGCAAATTCTGGCCATGGCCATCGCCCTGATGACCGATCCTGCCATCCTGTTGCTTGACGAGCCATCCGCTGGGCTCAGTCCCAAGGCTGCTGGGGAGCTGTTCGACACCATCGCGACAATCAAGGCCAACGGCGTTGGCATCGCGATGGTTGAGCAGAACGCCGTTGCCGCGCTCGAACGGTCCGACGATGCCAGCCTGCTTGTTGATGGGAAAAACGCCAAGAGAGGTTCCGCGAAAAGTTTTCTGGATGATCCAGAGCTGCGTCATCTATTCCTAGGGGCTGCGGTTCCAGCCTGATAGAGAGTCAATGAACCAATCAACCGGCTTCACAAGAGAAAGGGAGTACAAGGATATGAACAAAGAGCTGATCATGCGCCGTCGCCAATTGCTGGCCACCGGCGCGATCGGTGCCGGCGCGCTGACGATGCCGCGTATGGCCTGGGCGCAGTCGGACGGGCCGATCATGCTCGGCACTCTAACGCCGCTGACGGGCGTTGGCGGAACCTATGGTCCCTCGATGCGCGACGCAGTCGCTGGCGTGGTCGACAGCGTTAACGCAGCGGGTGGAGTCCTCGGCCGTCAGATCGAGCTTGTCTCCGAAGACACCCAGACAAATCCGGAAGCCGCCGTACGCGCCGCCCGCAAGCTGGTCGATGTCGATGAGGTCTCGGCAATCATCGGCACCTGGGCATCGTCGGTGACGACGGCCGTGGCACCGGTCGCCTGGGAAGGCGGCACGATGGTCTTCACCGTCTCTGGGTCCGACACGATCACCGAATTGCCGCACGACGGCTACATCATCCGCACTCAGCCGAACAGCCGGCTGCAGATCGATGTCGCTGGCGACTTCATGATCGCCCAAGGCGGCGGAAAACTGGCCTGGATCGGCCCGCAAACGCCATTTGCCCAGTCGTCCATCGATATTCTGGGCGATATCGCCGGCGAGAACGGGGCCAGCATGGATAGCCTCATTTACGAGGCGGATCGCACATCCTACCGGTCCGAGGTCGACCAGATCATGACCGGCGACCCTGACTTCCTGATGCTTGGAGGCTACGCGGCTGACAGCACGGTGCTGCTGCGCGATCTCTACCAAGCCGGCTACGAAGGCAAAATTATTGGCCCGGCTTATGCCATCAACGCGTCCGTGCTCGACGCACTGCCGGCCGAAGTGCTTGAAGGCCTGTTCACTTGGGAAGGCACGCCCGATGTCGGTTCCGGCGCCTATGCGCGGGTTCAGGAAATCCTCGGCGTCGATGTGGTCGACCCGTATTCGGCCCAGACCTACGACCATGCCAACCTCGCCATTCTGGCGATCGCGGCAGCCGGTTCGGCAGCTGGATCGGACATGCGGATGAGCGTTCGCAGCATCTCGCAGGGCGATGGCGAAGCAGTCGACAACGCCGTCGATGGCCTGGCGATTTTGGCCGGTGGCGGTTCAGTGAACTACAACGGCGCCAGTGGACCCTGCGATTTCACCGACATTGGCGACATCACGGGGACCCAGTTCCTGTTCAAGCAAATCACTAATGGCGAGGCGGTTGATTTCGAGACCGTCTAAGGTTCCCTACCGCCGGCGGGCGTCTTGCTAAGTCGTCCGCCGGCATCTTTCCGTTTCTTGAAGGTGGTCTGTTGGGATGGAGTTGATCCCGCAATTGCTGGTCAATGGCGTGCTGTATGGCAGCCTGCTCGCCTTACCCGCGATTGGCTTCACAATGATTTTTGCGGTGTTGCGGTTTCCTAACTTCGCCGTTGCCTCCATAGCGACGTTGGGGGCGTTCGCGGGCTGGGTAGCCAACGTGCCGATGGGTCTGCCGATCCTATTGGCGGTCGTGGCGGCCTTTGTCATTGCCGGCATTGTTGGCGTCCTTACCGACGATCTCGTGCTGCGACCGATGCGGCCCCACGGCGCCCTGACCACTGCGATCGCGTCGATCGCCCTGACCGTGGTGCTGGAAAACATCATCCGGTTTGGCTTCGGCAATGACCTTCGAGGCTACGATTTGCCGATCGTCCGTGACTGGCGCTTTCTCGACATTCGCGTTGGCCCGCAGCAGTTCGAGAACCTGGTGCTAGCCTGCTTGATCATGGTGATTTTGTTCGTCTTCTTGCGCTATGGCCGGTTCGGCAAAGCCATGCGCGCGGTCGCCGATAACCCCCAACTGGCGGCCCTGAAGGGCATTCCTTCGGGCACGGTGACGCGTCTTGCTATGTTCATCGCCATGGGGCTCGTCGGCGTTGGCGGTATCTTGCAGGGTCTCGGCACAGCAATCGACCCGCTGACCGGTTTTCGCTTTATTCTTTCCATCTTCGCCGCCGCTGTGGTGGGCGGCCTCGGCAGCATTCCCGGCGCGGTGCTCGGCGCCTTTGTCGTCGGCATAGGCCAGGAATTGTCCCTGGTCGTGTTGGATCCGACCTACAAAAGCGCGGTTGGGTTTTTGGCTATCCTTGTCGTGCTGATCTTTCGCCCAGAAGGGCTGTTGGGTGAGAAGCGCCAATGATCAGCTATCTCGCCTCCATCGGAGTCACGATCGGGATCTATGCCTTGCTGGCGCTGGGCATCAATGTCGCCTGGGGCCTAACGGGCATGATCAACCTGGGAATGGCCGGCTTCTTCGCACTCGGCGCCTATGCAAGCGCCATCGCGACGACGACCGGCGACATGCCGATTGTGATTGGCGTCGTTCTGGGTTGCATTTTCGCCGGTGCCGCAGGTCTGCTGCTGGCCGCGATCACGCTGCGGTTGCGGGGCGACTATCTGGCCATCATTACCCTGGGCTGTAGCGAGAGCATCCGTCTGTTCATGACCAACGAGATTTGGCTGACACGCGGCCCGGATGGAATCTCCAACATCCCCGGCCCTTTGCGCGGTGAGATCACGCCTCAGGACTTCAACCTGCTGTTTTTGGGCATCATGATCATCGTTTTGATCGTGGTCGTCATCCTGCTGCGGAATCTCGCCAACGGGCCCTATGGGCGTGCGCTGCGTGCAATCCGCGACGACGATGTCGTGGCGGCGGTTGCAGGCAAACCGGTGGGTCGTTTGCGTCTGGAAGCATTCGCGCTAGGGGCGGGACTATTGGGCCTCGCCGGTGCTCTGTTCGGCCATTACCAGAGCTATATCGCGCCGGATATGTTCCTGCCGCTCATCACAATTTACATCTTCCTAGCCCTTACGGCCGGCGGCCCTGGCAACATGCTGGGCGCCGTCTTGGGTGCCGCCCTTGTGGTTTTCGTGCTTGAAGGCACACGCTTTGTGCATGACCTGATACCCGGCCTGTCGATCGTACAGGTCGCGGCGGTGCGCGAAATCTCGGTCGGCGTCCTTCTCATCCTAGCCTTGCGCTTTCGGCCGAAGGGCCTGGTCCCTGAACGTACCCTCCGCAGCGCCGAAGTGGGACTGCCACACGGTGGTGAACGCACTCGCTAGCCCATGATCCGATAGCTTGGGAGCTAAGACATGTCACCAACCGATGCCGATCGCATCGCGCATCTAACCCATTGTGGCGAGGCCGCCGCCTTGCCCGGCCAACCGACCCTGCTGTACGACGCGCTCTCGGAAGCGACCAAGGCCCTCGTCGGCCACAAGCTGTTTACGATGATGTTCCTGGACGAAGCCAGAAACGAGGCTGCGCGTGTCTATTCCAATCAGCCGGACGCCTATCCTGTTGGCGGTCGCAAGCAACTCGGCGAGATGACCGGCTGGGGTCATCATGTCTTGGACGGGCGCCAGCCCTATCTCGGCCGGACGGAGGCCGACATTAAGTGGGCTTTCTTCGACTACGAGCTGATTATCAGCCTCGGCTGCGGCTCGGTCATCAACATCCCGGTGATCTGGGATGGAAAGATCCTTGGAACCATGAACCTGCTGGATGCGGAAAATGCGTACAGCGAACAGGATATCGAACCGCTAATGCCCTTTGCTCCCTTGCTGATTGCGCCGTTTTTGGGGGCGATCAACGACGCTGACTAAGTAATCCACTTCCCGTGCCGGCGGCTAATTTTAGGTGGATGCGTTCCTGGACCACGCCTTGAACGATAGGTCAGTGAGCATTCGGCCGATCCAACTCGGCCAGCTGCCAAACATCGACAGTGTTTGATCTACCCTTGACGCTGTAGGCGCCGACCCGTTTGAGCGCGACGCTGCCCTTCAGCGCGGATCGGGTCTCTCCGGAGATCAGCAGAGAAACCTCTGCCCGTGGATTCACTTCTTTTCCGAGGCTCTCCAGCCGCTGCCCGACATTCACCGTGTCACCGACAATAGTGTAGTTCATGCGGCCTGGCGCACCGATATTGCCGACGACGGCTGGCCCTGTGTGAATTCCTATCCTGACACGGATGGCTGGCAATGCCCGAGCCTTTCGATCGGCATTGTCCCGTTCGATTGCGCTGACCATCGCAGCGCCGGCTCTAACGGCCCTGTCGGCATGATCGGGCTGATCGGTTGGCGCACCCCAAAACGCCATCAACGCATCGCCGATGAACTTATCGATCGTACCCGCTTCCGCTTCGATAATCTCGCCGAGCAGGGCAAAATGATGGTTGAGCAGATCTGCAGTTTCACCGGCAGTCATGGTTTCAGACTGGCTGGTGAATCCAACTAGATCGGTGAACAGAACCGTGACCTGTTTGTCGACCGATGCAAGTGCCTCATCTTCGCCGCGCCCTATCAGCCGCTTAACCAAACTGCGCGGGACATAGCGTTCGAACCATTTCAGCCCGTCGACCATGGCGTTGAAGGCAATGGCCTGATCGTTGAGCTCGGTGATCCGGCTGCCGGGCAACCGCTCGACCCGCTGCAAATCCAGCGTTCCGATCTTGGCAGCGTTCTCGGCCAGCCGTTTGATCGGCCCGGCCAATCGGCGCGCCAGGACGACGCCAACCAGCAACGATACTAAGAGCATCACGCCGCCCAGATAGCCAGAATCGTTGATTTGTTTGAGCCCGCCAGTCAGCTCGCCAGAAAAGAAATGGCTGCCGATCAACCACGATCGCGCGCCATAGCCGTCGAGTTCGGTCAGGATGAAGGTTTGCGGTGGCTCACCGTCAAGGTCGCTCAGGATTTCGAAGCCGGCGACCTCTAGCAGCTCACCTTGGACACCGGGATCGGGTCTGGCATCGCGATACCGGGCGAGGATGGGGTCGTCGATTTCTCGATAGTCGGGACTGGGCCTATCTGCGCTCAATCTTGAGTCGTCACGAACGAGATTTGGATGGGCGACAACCCTTTCTTGAGCATCAAGCATGAAGGCTGTCGCTTGGAATAAATCCGAGATCTCTGAGAAGCTGTGCGACAGCTCCAAAGTCGAAACAGCCGAATAGACGACGATGTTGTCAGCTTCCGGACCTACGGCGGGTACGACATAAACGAGCGAGGAAATCTGGCGGCGACGGTCGTAAAGAACCGGGCTCCAAAATGACTGCCCAGTCTCCACGGACTGGTCGATCAGTGTGTCGAGCGTGTCGTTATCACCACCGTCAAACGTTTGAAAACCATAGCTCTCTTCGCCGGAGCTCTCTACCTGATCAAGCGCTCTCGGCGCACGGAAGGCGACTATGTGATCGCCATCCCGTGCAACGCCTATCTCAAGAATTTGGGGCGCAGGTGACAACGCCGCCAGCAAGACTGGCTCCAAACCGCTGGGTTCGCCGACCGTCAGGACGCCGTCCCCGATAAGTCGCGCGACGAAATCAGCCTGCTCTTCGGCTGGCCCAAGCGTTCCCTCGACTGCTCTCACCAGTGCCGCCACCGTGAGCTCGGCCCGATCGATCACGGACTCTACGATCGCCTGTTGCGACTGGCTGCGCAGATAAAGGATGACCGACCCGACCGAAGCCACAACCAGCAGCCCAATACTCGCCGCCAGTGTGATAGTCAGCGAAACTCGTGTACCACGGTGTCGCGAATTAGACGCGGTGCGCGGCATCAACGAGGCCTAATCAAAAATGGTGTTCTGAGAATCCTACTTCTCTGGTAATGGTTTAAGCCGTTCGTTTCGGCGAGCAGAAGACCACCACTTTTCAGGAGCCCGTTATGACAGTCTCGGTCCGTGATCTTCGCTCTGAGGACTTGGAGGCGGTCCATGAGATGCTCACCAGTCTTCACGTAATTCGCGGCACGATGCGTTTGCCGCACGCACCGCTCGACCTGACCCGTAAACGGCTAGAGCATCGCAGCGGCGTGATCAAGCTGGTCGCCGAGGCGGAGGGAAGTGTCGTGGGCTTTGGAGAACTGATCACATACCCCGATCTGCCTAGGCATAACCATGCCGGCGAGGTCAACGTAATCATTGTACGCGAGGATTGGCAGGGTAAAGGCGTAGCGCGAACCTTGATGCAAGAGATGATCGATCTCGCCGAAAATTGGCTGGGGTTGACCCGGCTGTCGCTGATCGTGTGGACGAGCAATCAAAGGGCGATCGATATCTACGAGCGGTTCGGGTTCGTCGTCGAAGGAACCATGCGAAACTACGCGTTTCGCGACGGTGAATACATCGATGCGCAATTGATGGCCCGGATCAATCGCTAAAATAGCCGATCAGGTAGCACCGTAGGCTCCGGCTGGGGGCCGTCCGTGGCTACCTCGGGCAACAAAGTCTGCCGCCATAATTCTCGTTCCGGCAGACGCAGTGCCCTGATCTAGTTGCCGTTTCAGGAGACAACCGATCTCTGTTGCGCTGTCGGTTACGCGCTGGTCGAATGTGCTGAGACCCGGGCTAATATGGGCGGCAGCGGAGACATTATCGAAACCGATCACCGACAGGTCGTCAGGCACGCGGATGGACATACCAGCGGCGAATTCGACCAACTTCAGCGCCAAGGCATCGGTCACGCACAGGATGGCGGTGGGTCGAGGTTCGAGGGTCAACAGCTGAAACGCAGCGCTGGCCACGGTCCGCTCTTCGAACCGCTCAATGCTTGCGACCGCACCTTTTGACAGGCGAATGCCGTATTCGCGTAAAGTGTCTTCCAAGCCCTTCTGTCGGTGACGGGCGAATGTCAGTGGCTCGGCAAACGTCATCAGACCAAATTCGCGATGGCCCAGCGCGACCAGCATGCGCGCTGCCTCCGCAAAAGCGCCGACACCATCGGAGTCCAGCCAGCTATGGGGCCGAATTTCGTCCAATACCCTGCCATAGGCGACAAAAGGCAGCTGCCGATCGATCAGATAGGACACGCGTTCCTCATGCGTGCGAATTCGGTCGGCCAGGACCACGCCATCAACCCCCTGCCCGTCCACCAGATGATGCAGAAGATCAAGGTCCGACTGATGCTGCCTCGGCGTGGCAACCGAGACGGCGAGGCCGCTGTCCGCCAAGGTTTCGCTGACGACCGTAACGATTTCGCCCAAATAGGCGCTGACGAAGGTCGCCCGCGACGGTTCATCGCGCACACGCCTTGGCAAAATTAATCCGACGACCCCACTGTTGCCGGAAACCAAGGCGCGGCCGGCCCGGCTGGGTACATAACCGACGCGCTCAGCAAAATCCCGAACGCGCTCTCGTGTTGTCCGGCTGACATCTGGGTAACCGGCAAGAGCACGCGATACGGTGGTGATCGACAGGCCCAACTCGACAGAAAGGTCTTTCAGACGCATAGGCGATCGTGGTGTCCTGACCATGGGTTTTGCGCCGTTCCTTCCCACAATCAGCCTAGTTGGATGTCCCATGATCGGCAATAGAGGGCCTGCATGGCCAGAGGCGGACCAAACTCGCTCATTGGAGAGGAGATGCCCTAAGCGCCGGCTTTTTCGTTCACCGCCGTTAGGGGCCTGCTATATGGTTCGGTGAGAGCCATCCTCCAACGCAAGCACGCAGCGCCCATGAGCCAAAGGATCCGGACGAGATGCTCCACTGTGTGATCATGGGGGTCGCGGGATGCGGTAAGACGTCCGTCGGACAGGCGTTGGCAGGCACCCTCGGCGCAACCTATCTGGATGGGGACGATCTGCATCCCGCGGCAAACGTAGCCAAGATGGCCAGCGGCCAGCCATTGACCGATGACGATCGCTGGCCGTGGCTCGATCTAGTGGGCGATCGGCTCGGCCAATCAAGCAGCAACATCCTGATCGGCTGTTCGGCCCTTAGAAGGGTCTATCGCGACCGTATCCGCGATGGCGCAGGAACCGCCGTCATCTTCTTGCACCTCAAAGGCGCCCAAGAAGTGATCGAGCGGCGGATGCAAGCGCGCAAGGATCATTTCATGCCGGTCAGCCTGCTGCGCAGCCAGTTCGAAACGCTCGAGAATTTGGAAGACGACGAAACCGGATTTGAGATCGATATCGACCGATCGCGACAAGCGGTCGTCGATGCCTGCCTTGCGAAATTGCGGTCTCGCAGCTAGAGCGGGCAGACGATGCCTCCATGTCGTCGGGCTGGGTGTGAACAGACGGCATACGACGATCTATCGGTTACGAACTCGACGAGAATGTGCCGTCCTCACCACATCACCGCACGCACCAACCGGGGAATGACGTGAGCAGTGGTCTGATCGCCCTTCTGGACGATGTCGCCGCGATTGCCAAAGCAGCAGCGGCCTCGCTCGACGACGTCGCGACCCTGACCGTCAAGGCCGGCGTCAAATCGGCCGGTGTCGTGATCGACGATGCCGCTGTGACGCCGCGCTACGTGATCGGCGTTTCTCCGGCGCGCGAGTTGCCGATCGTGGCGCGCATCGCCCGTGGGTCTCTGCGCAACAAATTGCTGATATTGCTGCCAATAGCACTCGCTTTGAGCTTGCTGGCCCCTTGGGCGATAACGCCGCTATTGATGTTTGGCGGTCTTTTTCTCTGCTTTGAAGGGTCGGAGAAGATCTACGAGACGCTCGTCCCGCACCACTCTCATAAACACGCTGTTGCGCCGGGGCAAACGGATGTCGACCCCAAAGTATTCGAGGACAAAACCGTCAACGGCGCCATCAAAACCGACTTCATCCTATCGGCAGAGATCATGGCGCTTACGCTCTCGTCGGTTCCGGAGGCGAGTTTTTGGATGCAGGCCGTCGTTTTGGCGGTCGTCGGGACCGCGATTACATTCGTCGTCTACGGCGCAGTCGCGTTGATCGTAAAGGCCGACGATGTTGGTTTGGCACTGGCCGCTCGAAAACCGAGAACCCCGGTTGGCCCGCTGATCCAAGCCTTTGGGCGTGGTCTGGTCGCCGGCATGCCGACATTCTTGAAGATCCTGTCGATCGTGGGCACCGCCGCCATGGTTTGGGTCGGCGGCGGCATCCTGACCCACGGTTTAGAGGCGCTGGGTTTCAGCGTCCCAATGGACGTCATCCACGATTTCGCTCACATGGCCGAGGGGTGGTTGCCGTCCATGGCCGGGTTCGCGGCATGGCTGGCGACCGCCCTGGCATCGGCGATTGTCGGCCTCGTCGTCGGTGCGATCTTGATCCCGATCGTTACGATGGGTGTCGCGCCTCTCTGGCAGCGGATCAGATCCCGATGATCACGCCGGCCACCTATTGATCAGTATCCGCCATCATTACGCGCGCGACGGGAACTCCGGCCTCGGCCCGCGTGAGGTCGAACAGGAGACAAGGCACGTCGGCAGCCGCTGCCACTTCGGCAAGTGTCGGCGGTGTGTCTAGAGGTTTGGCAGGCACGTTCAGGTCGTACGCGGCGACCCCTAACGGCCGGAGGTCCTCGTCGCTCGGCCATGCGGCCGACGGCCAGCCCTGAAGATATCGGACCACATGCTGCCGATCAGTCGGCGATATCGTGTCCAGTACCAACCCCTGTTTGGCCATAGCCATCATGTTACGCCAAAGCATCGCAGCTTCGACAGAGGCGTGTCGGCAGGCTGTTGCCAAATCGGTTGAAGAGGCACTCGCAACCACCGCGCCAGAGCCATCCTGACCGCAGTTGATGCACATCACCGCAACGACACCCCGCGCTGGCATGACCGCATAAAGTGCCATCCGCCGCCCATACTTATCCAGCGCATCACGCAGCTGACAAAGTATCGGCGAGCCATCGATGGCCAAAGCAATGCCGTCCGGCTTACTGGCAAGCCAGGCAGTTCGCGCTGCATATTCGAAATTCTCCAACAGCGCCCGCAGCCCGGCATCCTCGACGTTCACACCAGCCGCCGACCCAACCGATGTGACCAGCTTGGCATCGTCGGAAACTTCCGCTGCGTCCCGGTGCCCCAAAAGTAAACTGGTGGACGGGACAAACCTGGATTCTGTGCCATAGGCGTGAACGGGCGAAAGGACCGGCGGATCGTTATTTTGATACTGAATAGAGTACCGCTCAACCCCTTCCAGCAGCGCCTTTGTCGCGGCCTCTTCGGCAGTTTCTCCCCAGCCGGCAGCAAGCCGGTAGCCTATCGGGCCAGGGGGCGGCTGGCAGCCCGCCGGCAACGAGACCGCCACCGCGGCAGCGTGCAGTCCCAATTCATCGGGAAGGTCGATAGGCGCGGGCCGAGAGAGCAAAGACCCCACCAGTTTTTCTACTTTTAGCTTGACTGACTGAAAATTGTATTTCATAACCCTATGGTTCGCTATTTGCGACAAAACGTCAACCGACAACTATATGCAAGGGTTAACATGGCTCGCTTTAAATTAGCTCCAAACACCGAACTCTCCGACGTCGGGCGTGCGATTTACGCGTTGGCTGAGGATGCCAGAGACGGTGGCCAGAACCAAGGTCCACTCGAAAATGACGTAAGGGCCAAGTTCGACAATCCTCCGACGATTGAGTTTCTCTACGATAAACCATCGGTACTCCACATCGTGGTTCCCGATCTTTCGACTTTCGAATCTGCTCCTCCGGGTTCGAGTGGGCTCGACAAGTTCGGCAACGAGGCTCTTGGTTTTGTGGTTGTGTTCGGCTGCGGACCGTGACGAAAACGACCAATAGTAGGTTTTGGACTTTAGGCGTTTGGCGGTGTTGAGCGCCTCCAGTCTATCTTGTTCCGCTGGGTTCGGCGCGGGGGCCGACCCAGCGGAACGGTTCGATGTTAACGATTCTAAGGAGATTTAGCCGACCGAAAGCCCGCCCGGACGACACGCCAAACTCTCGCAGTGCCGCTCGAGAGCTTGGTTCTGGTTGCCCGGTCTACGACGATCTGGATTGCCCTTCGGTTCACATTCCCTAAGATGGCGGCATGAAGCCGGCCCATCCAAGAAGCGCCGCGCCAAACAGTGCGGAGGCAGGTCGATCCGTCCACAGACGGCTCGCAGCCATTCTTGCTGCCGATGTGGCGGGCTACACGCGCCTCATGGAAAGGGACACCGATGCCACCATGGCGGCATGGTGGCAGGCCCGCGATGGTGTTATTGACCCAACCATTGCCGCGCATGAAGGTCGCATTGTTAAGCTCACCGGCGACGGTTTCTTGGTCGAGTTTCGCAATGTCCAGGACGCGGTGGATTGTGCCGTCGCCTTACAAGAAGGCCTGGTCGACAACCCTCTAAAGTTCCGAATGGGTGTCAATCTTGGCGATATCGTCGTCGACGCTCGGGATATCTACGGTGAGGGTGTCAACATCGCCGCCCGTCTAGAGGGACTGGCACCACCACGTGGCATCTGCATCTCCGGATTGGTCTACGAGACAATTCGCAACCAGACCAGCCACGCGTTCTTGGACGAAGGGGAACACACGGTAAAAAACGTCAGCACGCCGATTCGAGTTTGGCGGTGGGCTGCGGACGCGGGGAGCGCTTCAGCAACTGGTGTTGGCCCGTTGGCAAACACGGCGCGCACGCTGTCCGATGCGCCCAATGAAGCGGCCGATGGGATTACGCCAGCACTTCCCCATTTTGCCCGACCGGAGATCGTGATCAGCCGATTCCGCCCGATCGGCGAAAACGAGCGGGCAGCAATTTTTGCCGACGGCGTCACCGAGGAACTCGTTGCGACCCTTGGGTCACTTTCAGCGGCATTCGTGTCTCGCGAAGGAAACCAAGCGACCACCACATCCGGCTACACGCTATCCGGTAAGGTTCGCAGCCACGACCGACTGCGCATTACGGCGAAACTGACCCGCAACTCAGACGGCATGACGGTTTGGGCTTCCCGCTACGATTTCGACCCAGACGCAAGCTATGACGCGCAAGAGCAAATTGCCCAAAATGTTGCGACGGCCCTTCAGATCAGCCTGACCGAAGGAGAGCAAGCTAGCCTTTGGTCGAATAGAACGACGTCGCTGGCTGCCTGGGAGAGTTTTCACAAGGGGCGGCTGCTCGAAGCGCGCTACCGGCGGGCATCGCATATCGAGGCACGCGAATGCTACGCCCGAGCGATCAAGGCCGACCCGAATTTTGTGCCAGCGATTGCCGCATTGGCGTTTTGCCATGTCGACGAGGTTCGATTCGGCTGGTGCAAATCTGTCGAAGAGGCGCTTTCGGAAGCTGAGCAATGCCTCAGCCTGGCGATAGAAGTCGACCGGACATACCCTCAGACACGGGCCCTGGAGGCCTACATCGAATATGCGCGAGGCAATGCGGCCAGCGCTTTGGACAAGATGCGGGACGTCGCCCTTTCCGCGCCGGAAAACCCTGAGATCAGGGCCTATTATGCAGCGCTACTTTACCTGAACGACCAGCCGGAGGAAGCTATTGACCATTTTCGGCGCGCCATTGCCAGCATGCCGGCTAGGCCGGTCTGGATGGTCGGCGGTCTTGGATTCGCGCTGTTGGCCGCTGGGCGTACCAACGAGGCTGCCATCGCGTTCCGCGATGCTCTGATCCAGGACGACGGGTATAGTAGAGCAGTTATCGGACTGGTGATTACCAGCGTCCTGACGAAGCGGGCGGGCGAGGGCAAAGCCTATGCCCGCCGTCTGCTTTCACTGGACCCAGGGTTCCGGGTGGACCCTTGGGCAAGCACGACGTTGTTCACCAACTCCGCACAGCGCGAGGCATTTGCAGTCGCCCTACGATCGACCGGCTTAGAATAGCAAGCCCGAAACATATTCGATCGAAGAGAGACGTTTTCCAGGTTATGTACACGCATGCGGGCACCGATTCAGTAAGGAGCTTGCCCGAATAAGTCTCCTGAACCGGCGCACCCACCACGGCTACGCGGCCAAGCGAATACGCTCAATTGCCGTTACGCTCATGTTGACTTTGAGCGACCAGCTTCTCGACATGTTTGGCGGTCGTGCGCAGCCCCTCCTCAACGACGGGCCGGACCACAGCAAAGCGCGTAGACGGAACCGGGACTGAGATCGAGTGGAGATCGCCGGCCCAGTCTACAAATGCGAATCCGATGGCCGAGATGCCGGCCGTGTGCTCGTCCAGATCGTAGGCCAAACCGGTTTCGCGAACTAGATCGAGATCCGCCATGAAGCTGGAGATATCTCCATCGAAGCCTTGGCGGTTCCACTCCTCCGTTACCAAATCTCGCGCCCTGGCTTCGTTAAGCCGCGCGAGACAGGAGCGGCCATTTGCCGTCGTGGTCAGCGGAAATGCTTCACCGACGGACGATACGGTACGCAGACGGTGCGTCCCGGGCACCTGATCGAGAAAGATCATCGCCGGGCCGCGCAGTACAGAAAGGTCGGCTGTTTCCCCCGTTGCTTGGGCAAGTTCGGTCAAGAGCAACCGACAGCTCTCGACAATATTGTATCGGGCGGCCTCTGCGAGCGCGCTGAGACCCGGCCCGAGTCGGAACTGTCCCCCGTTGCTGCCGCCAATGACCAACCGCTCATTCTGCAAGGCGCCGACAATGCGCTGCACGGTTGAGCGTGGCAGATTCACGGATTGCGCAATCTGGCCGAGGCTCATTCCCGACCTGTCCTCTTTAAGCGCGCGCAAGATCTTGGCCGCCCGCTCCACGACCTGAACACCGCTGCGACCGTTTGCGACATCCCCGTCATTCATTCCAAAACCGTCTCCCGCAAGCAGCGACAAATCAATCAGAACTCTGCCAAATATCAAAGCAAGGCCCACCATACGGTACAATTTGCCCATTATGCAAACCATTCTTGACCACCATACGATGCATGTGTATCAATATGCAGGACACTTGAGAGGTTACCCCTCTCTGAAAAGGACAAAGAAACCGCCGCTGTGGAAAGACGGGAGAGGCGCACAATGGTCGAGATCCGAGGCATCGAATTTCAGGCAAATACCGAAAACGACATGGGGTTGGAGTTCTATAACCTCAGCCATCGCTACGGTTTCCAGTGCCCTAACTGGCCCTACTTCCGCGACGTCCGGATCGAGCGCATGCATTACATGGCGAAGTCCGGCGTGCTTAGTCAGACGCTGACCACCACCATGCATGTGACCACCCATATCGATGCGCCGGCCCATGTGGTCCAGGGCACGCCATTCATCGATGAGGTGCCGCTGCCGCACTTCTTTGGTTCCGGAATCGTGGTGTCCCTTCCTAAGAAGAAGTGGGAGCCGATTACGGGCGACGATCTTGAGAAGGCCTGCGGACACGCGATTCGAAAGAATGACGTGCTGATCATCAACACGGGCTGGCACAAGCAGTATGAGGATGGTGATTACTTCGCCTATTGCCCGGGTCTGGTGCCCTCGGCCGCCGACTGGATGATCGAAAAGGGTGTAAAGGTCGTCGGACACGACACCCAGGCCAATGATCATCCACTAGCGACGGCTATCGGCCCGCATCGCAACGGCCCGCTTCTGCCGCACTTGGCTGAGGAGTTTAAGGAATGGTCTGGCGGCGTTTCCTGGGATGAAGCCCATCCGGAATGGGAGCCCGTGCACAACAAGCTGTTCAAGGAAGGCATCCTAGGCATCGAAAATGTTGGCGGCGATCTGGATGCCGTGACTGGCAAGCGCTGCACCTTCGCCTTCTTCCCCTGGAACTGGGATCGCGGCGACGGTTGCATCATCCGGCTCGTGGCCATGATCGACAAGGGTCAGACCTATCGGATCGAAGCAGGCGAAGCGTTTTAGGCCAGACAACGAAGCCGGCACCAAGCCAGCCCGGCCACTTCACAGTCCGTTTGGGAGGACGGCATGCATCTAAAACGGTTTCAAGACGCAAACCGGTACGAAGCACCCAATCATTTCGGTGTGGTCGGCCTTCGTCTGCAAGGCTTTGAAGAGGGTGGCCCCAAAAACCAATGGGTGGGGCTTAGCCAGTTCCTACCAGGCGGCGGCGCCGGTCCGGACTCAACGCCGTTCGAGAAGGTCTATGTCGTGCTCGACGGCGAAATGACGGTCATCGTCGATGGCGAAGAAACCGTACTCGGCAAATACGACAGTTGCACGATCGCACCCGATGAGGTGCGCAGAATTGAAAACCGTCGCAACGACGTCTGCACGATGCTGGTCGTCATCCCCTACCCGACGGAGGTTTGAGAGATGAATGCGATAACCTCACCCCTGTCTTTATTCGATGTAGCTGGCAAGGTTGCGTTGATCACCGGCGCGTCGGGCGCGTTCGGCGGAGTCGCCGCAAAGGTGCTTGCCGAGGCGGGTTGCAAGCTTGTTTTGGTGGCCGGCAATCAAGATGTACTTGAGGGCCTGGCGCAAGAATGCCGTAGCGTGGGTGCGGATGTCACAACGATCAACGAGCGGCCCACGGACGAAAAAATCTGTCAGCGGCTGGTCGCACAGGCCGTCGACGACCATGGGCGGCTCGACATTCTGATTGTCGCGTCCGGCATGAACAAGGTGGCGCTGATTGACGAGATGTCCCCGGAAACCTTCGAGTCAGTTATGGACGCAAACGTTACCCAGAGTTGGCTGTTGGCACGTGCAGCCGCTGCCCAGATGAAGGCGCAAGGCCACGGCGGCAAAATCGTTTTGCTTTCGTCCGCCCGCAGCATTCTCGGGCACCCGGCGGGCTACACCGCTTATTGCGCGTCCAAGGCGGCTGTAAACGGCATCACCAAAGCGCTCGGCTGTGAACTCGGGCCAACGGGCATCACAGTCAATGCAATCGCACCCACAGTTTTTCGCTCGCCGCTGACTGCTTGGATGTTCGAGGACAGCGATGAGGCGAAAAGCGTGCGCAAGGGGTTTCTGGCCAGGGTGCCCAAGGGCAGGCTGGGCGAACCCGAAGACCTTGCCGGGCCACTATTGTTCCTGTCTTCAAAGGCCAGCGACTTCTACACCGGCCATATCCTTCATGCCGACGGCGGTTACACGGCGGGTTGACCGGTGGATAAAGGTCTCCAGATCTCTGTCATCGGCGCCGGCCTTATGGGGCATGGCATTGCCCTGACCTTCGCACGTGCCGGGCACAGCGTGACGATCACCGATCCTCACAAGGAAACGCTGGCAAGCGCGCCGACGCGGATCGCCGAAAGCCTTCGATCCCTCGGCTCAACCCAAGACGAGATCTGTGGAACGTTGGGAAGAATAGCGCTTGGCGAAGGTATCTCATCGGCAGTTGCCGCGTCTGATGTGGTGGTCGAGGCAGTTCCCGAGAAGCTTGAGCTTAAGCAAAAAGTCTTCTCCGAGGTGGAAGAACACGCCCCAGTGAACACCATTCTCGCTTCAAACACGTCGGTCATTCAGATCACCAAGATCATGGCGAACTTGACCCATCGCTCCAGGGCCTTGGGCACCCATTGGTGGAACCCGCCGCACATGATTCCGTTGGTGGAAGTGGTGAAGACCGAATGGACCGACCCGGCTGTTGCTGAACGGATGTCTTCCCTGCTGGCTCAAGCCGGCAAGACACCTGTCATCGTCGAAAAGGACGTGCCGGGCTTTATCGGCAACCGTCTTCAGCACGCTCTTTGGCGAGAGGCCATAAGCCTGGTCGAAAACGGCATCTGCTCGGCCGAAGCAGTCGACACGGTGATCAAGGCGAGTTTTGGGCAGCGGCTTGCTGTACTTGGCCCCTTGGAAAACGCTGATCTGGTTGGCACCGACCTGACGCTCGATATCCACGAAAACGTTCTGTTTGATCTAGAAAGCCGTCGCGAGCCCTCGCCCTACCTGGAAAAACTGGTCAAGGGCGGTCGCCTCGGGATGAAATCTGGCGAGGGGTTTCGCCGTTGGACCAAGGACGAGGCCGACGCCGTCCGCGAGCGGGTCGGGCGGCATCTCACCATGATCAAGACCATTCTGAACTGATCTCAAAGTCCGGTTTTGAACCGAAAGAGGGAGGAAAAAGTGAAGACATCGTTTCATACCCCATCGCGGCGTACATTTCTCACTGTTACGGCCGCGGCGCTTGCCGCCCCGGCGATCCTGAAAGCAACGCGGGCCTACGCGCAAAACCCAACGCTCAAGGTCGGCCATGTCAGCCCACAGACCGGTCCACTAGCAGGGTTTGCGGAAGCCGACGACTACGTGCTCAACGCCATCCAGCAGGTATTTTCCGCCGGGCTGGAAAACAATGGCAGGACCTGGGATATCGAGATCATCTCCAAGGACAGCCAGTCGAACCCCAACCGAGCGGCGGAGGTTGCCGCCGACCTGATCTTGGGCGACGAAGTCGACATCATCGTCGCCGCCTCGACGCCCGACACGGTGAACCCGGTTGCCGACCAGGCCGAAGTGAACGAGGTCCCGTGCATTTCGACGGACTGCCCCTGGCAGCCCTATTTCTTCGGCCGTAATGGCATCCCCGGCGAAGGTTTCCAGTACACCTACCACTTCTTCTGGGGGCTTGAAGACGTCATAGCAGCGTTCCTGGATATGTGGGACAACTCCGGCGTTCAAAAGACGGTCGCGGGCCTCTTCCCCAACGATGCCGACGGCAATGCCTGGGGCGATCCGGAGCTTGGCTTGCCCCGGCCGTTGGCCGAGGCAGGCTACACCCTCGTCGATCCCGGCCGCTATCAACCGCTGAGCGACGATTTCTCAAACCAGATTGCGGCGTTTAAGGAAGCCGGCTGCGAGATAGTGACCGGCAACATGATCCCGCCGGATTTCGCGACCTTCTGGGGCCAGGCGGCCCAGCAGAACTTCAATCCGAAGATCGTGACGATCGGCAAGGCCCTGCTCTTCCCGTCGGTCATCGAGTCTCTCGGCGATCGGGGCAACGGACTCTCGTCGGAGGTCTGGTGGACCCCCTCGCATCCGTTCACGTCATCACTGACCGGCGAAAGTGCGAGGGAATTGGCGGATGGCTATGTTGCCAGCACGGGCCGTCCATGGACCCAGCCGATCGGTTTCAAACACGCCCTGTTCGAGGTGGTGGCCGATGTGATCAGACGCGCGGAAGATCTCGACGATTACGAATCCATTGTGACGGCCATCGCAGCGACCGATCTTGCGACCATTGTTGGTGATGTCGATTGGTCCACGGGCCCAATCAACAACGTCACCAAGACACCGCTTGTCGCCGGGCAGTGGCAGCAGGAGGGAGACGGCTTCGACCTGAAGATCGTTGCCAATTCGCGCGCACCGCAGATCCCGATCACCGGCGAACTTCAACTATTGAGCTAATACGCTGTCAGTTTGTTAACGACCGGCGTAAGCCCGCATGGCTCCCATCCTCAAACTCGAGGGTCTGTCTCGATCCTTCGGCGCCGTTAAGGTTGCCGACGCGCTCAGCTACGAGCTGAGCGAGGGCGAGGCGCTGGGGGTCATCGGGCCGAACGGTGCCGGCAAGACCTCGATGTTCAACCTGATCACCGGGACCTTGGCGCCGAATTCCGGGCACATACGGTTCGCCGGCGAAGACGTAACGCGGCTGAATGCAGCAAAGCGCAGCAGAATGGGCATCGCGCGCAGTTTCCAGGTACCCCAACCCTTCACCCATTTGAGCGTCTTCGAGAATGCCATGGTGGCGGCAACCCAGGCGGCGGGACTTTCGGGGCGCGAGGCCGAGAGTCTGTGTCTAAAGATACTGGATCAGACTGAGCTGCTGTCGAAAGCCAACAAACCGTCGGGTGGCCTGACGCTGCTCGACCGGAAACGTCTTGAGATGACGCGCGCGCTATGCGCCAAACCGAAACTGTTGCTGCTCGACGAAATTGCAGGCGGGCTGACCGAGGCCGAATGCAGCTCACTAGTTCAAACCATCAAGGATATCCACGCCACCGGGGTTTCGATCATCTGGATAGAGCATGTCGTGCATGCCCTTCTCGCTGTCGTGTCGCGCCTTGTGGTCATCGATTTCGGCCGCAAGATTGCTGAGGGCGAACCCCGCGCTGTGATGGACAGCCGCGAGGTGAAGGAAATCTATCTCGGGATCGAAGTGGATGCTTGAGCCGATCCTTAACATCTCTGGCCTCGACGCCCATTACGGCGATTTCCAAGCGCTCTACGGGTTAGACCTTCATGTCGACGAAGGCGAGGTCCTGGCGATTATCGGCGCAAACGGTGCAGGCAAGACGACACTGCTTCGTTCGATCGCCGGCCTGATGAGGAACGGCGACGAGCAGGTTCGATATCGCGGCCGGCCGATCGGTGGGCTGAGAGCCGACCAGATCGCCTTGTCCGGCATCACCCTTGTTCCAGAAGGCCGCCAACTGTTCCCTTCCCTTTCGGTCGAGGAAAACCTCGTCATCGGCGGGCGTGTCAAGAGGTCTGGACCTTGGTTCCTTAACGCAATCTATGAGCTTTTCCCAATCCTAGCGGAGCGCAGACATCAAGCCGCGACCTCACTCTCAGGCGGGCAGCAGCAAATGGTCGCCATCGGCAGGGCGCTGATGGCCAACCCCGATCTGATCCTGTTTGACGAGATCAGCCTTGGCCTGGCGCCGATCATCATCAAGGACATTTATGACGCGCTTCCTGGAATCGTCAGCAGCGGAATGTCGGCCGTGATCGTTGAGCAGGACATCGCCAAGGCGCTTTCCGTCTCGGCGCGTGTCTACTGTCTTCAAGAAGGCCGCGTATCGCTGGAAGGAGCCTCCGAAACCGTCTCGCGCGAGGATATCTCCCGCGCCTATTTCGGGGTGGCCTAGAATGGAGTGGGTCAACGCCGTCGTGCAGGGAACGCTTCTGGGGGGGCTCTATGCACTTTTTGCCGCAGGTCTCAGCCTGATCTTCGGCGTCATGCGCCTCGTCAACATCGCCCATGGCGATCTGATCGTGCTTGCGGCCTATCTCGGGCTAACCACCACCATCGCGCTTGGCGTTGACCCGCTGCTGACGCTTGTCGTCGTCGTGCCCCTCATGGCGTTAATTGGCTATCTCCTTCAGCGGTTCGTTTTGAACCAGACGCTTGGCGACGACATTCTTCCGCCGTTGCTGGTCACATTCGGCATTTCCGTCATCATCCAGAATGCGTTGTTGGAGGTTTACTCCGCCGACCCCCAAAACATGGATGCCGGCGCGCTCGAGAATGCCGGAATCAACCTCGGCTCGTTTGCCATCGGGGTCTTGCCGCTGTTGACGTTCATCATTGCGGTGGCGGTGATTGCTGCATTGCAGTGGACATTCTACAGGACGGCACTGGGACGCGCCTTTCGTGCCACGTCGGATAATCAGGAAATCGCGCAGATCATGGGTCTGAACAAGGCGCACGTCTTTGCGCTTGCTATGGCGCTTGCTCTCGGGGTGACCGCGATTGCCGGCGTCCTTTTGGGCATCCGCACCAGCTTCGACCCCTCGATCGGCGGCGGTCGACTGATCTTCGGTTTCGAAGCCGTGATCATCGGCGGGCTCGGCAATCTTTGGGGCACCTTGATCGGTGGCATCATCCTGGGCGTGGCCCAAACGGTGGGGGCCGCCATCAATCCGGGATGGCAGATCCTGGCCGGGCATCTGGCCTTCCTGATCGTCCTTGCCATACGCCCCAATGGCCTTTTCCCGAGGATCAGCGGATGAGTGAATATCGGGTCACTCGGACGTCCCAGGCCGCACGCATCGCCGCCTTCTTCGGCGCCATCGCTGTCGTTATCCTGATTGCCGCGCCCTTGTGGGCAGGCCGGGCCGATATGCGGTTGATGGGCGAGCTTTTCCTGTATCTATCCCTCGCCAGCTTATGGAATCTGCTGGCGGGCTATGCCGGGCTGGTCTCGGTTGGCCAGCAAGCCTATGTTGGCTTCGGTGGCTACATGCTGTTCGCGCTGACCATGTTCGGCGGCCTGCCGCCGCTCGCCGCAATCGCGATCGCAGGTGTCCTGGGCGCTGTCATTTCTGTGCCGGTGGCCTCTCTCATCTTCCGGCTTCGGGGAGCCTACTTTGCCATTGGCACCTGGGTCATCGCTGAGGTTTTCCGGCTTGGTTTTGCGCAGGTCTCTGCACTAGGCGGCGGCTCGGGCACCTCACTGCCGACTGGTATCGTCCGGTCGCTCGCCGATGGCCGTTCTGCCCGCGAAGCACTCAGCTATTGGCTCGCGCTCGGCGCCGCTCTTCTTGTCATCGCTGCGGTCTACCTGTTCCTGCGCACCAAGCGCGGGCTCGCCCTCTCCGCGATCCGTGACAACGAGCTGGCCGCTGGATCCTTGGGCATCAATATCTGGCGCACCAAATTCTTCGTCTACGTGATCGTGTCCGCCCTGACAGCGATGATCGGTGCGTTGATCTTCTTGCAGAAACTACGGATCTCGCCGGACGCGGCGTTCAACGTCAATGACTGGACCGCCTTTGTCATCTTCATCGTGGTGATCGGCGGGATCGGCACGATCGAGGG